>CAZPYE010000049.1:0-12436 GCA_964590115.1 uncultured Enterobacteriaceae bacterium | reverse complement strand
TCTAAATTTATTCCGGTTTTTCCTCCGACGGAGCTGTCCACCATTGAAAGCAGTGTCGTCGGAACTTGCACAAAGGTGATGCCCCGGAGAAAGGTTGCGGCGCAAAATCCCGAGAGGTCGCCGACGACGCCGCCGCCGACGGCAAAAATTACGCCGGAGCGGTCGATGCGCGCCCGGGCGAGTTTTTCCCAAATGGCGGCGAGTTCGTGCGGGCTTTTCGCGCCTTCGCCGTCAACGGACGTTTCGATGAGGACGCGGGAACGCTTTCCCAGTTCGGAAAAAAGCTGCGGATGCAGGCGCGGGAGCGTCGGGCAGGTGATGACGGCGACGGGGCGGTTTTCCGCTACGAAACGGTCCGCCAGCGAAAGGAGCGTATCCGAGAGAGAGGATCCGATATGAATTTTGTAGGAGCGGGCGCCGAGTTCTACCGTGATGTCGTGCATGGCGGAAGGTGTCTTTGGTTTTAGGATTGAGGCGGAATTCTCGGAGCGGAAGCGGGCGGGACTGCACGCAGGTCAATGACGTCGGTGCGTGCGAGCTTGTCGTGCCATCCGCGATGACGGCGCGAGAACGCGACGACATTCGCGTTGATGACGGCGAGAAGCGTCAGCAGAAGTCCGGCGGGAACGACGGTGAACGCCTTCCAGAATGCCCGGGAAAGAATTTGCAAAAAAAGCGGCGGGAACGGCGTGCCGTAAACGGCGGTTTGAATCCCGAATATTTTTTTGCCGAGCGTTTGTCCGCGCATGAAGAATTCCGTTAGCACGAAATAAAGGACGGCGACGACGAACGAAATAGTGTTAATCGTCTCGAAAAACGAAATCAGGGTTTCGTCCCGGGTCGCACGGGCAAGGGTTGCGTCAAGGACATCGGCGGAGGCGGCGTTCCCGTTTGCCGCCGCGATTAGGGCGGATTCGTAAGCGGAATTGATTTCCCGATAATATTCCGAAAAGGCAAAAAATCCGCCCGGGCAGAATACGGGAAGCAGGAATTTTATGAAAATTGCGGAAAGAATTAAAATGAGCAGGCTGTCCGCCAAAAACGCTAAGGCGCGATACCGCATCGGCGCTTCCGGCGGAAGATTTTTTTCGTCGATAACAAAAATAACTTTTTTCGGAATCGGCGGAGGAGTCATGCCGAACGGGATTTATTCCGGTTATTCGCTTTTCCCGCTTGCGCGAAGGCAAGCCGCGAGCGTGTTTTTCATCAGCATCGCCACCGTCATGGGGCCGACACCGCCGGGAACGGGCGTGATTTTTTCGCATTTCGGAGCGACGTTTTCAAAATCGACGTCGCCGACCAGGCGGAATCCGCTTTTTTTCGACGTGTCGGGAACGCGGTTGATTCCGACGTCGATGACGACGGCGCCGGGCTTGACCATTTCTTCCGTGACGAACTTTGCACGTCCGATTGCGGCAACGAGAATGTCTGCCCGGCGAGTGATTTCCGCGAGGTTTTGCGTGCGGGAATGGCAAATCGTTACCGTGGCGTTGCTCTTTTTGGAAATGAGAAGCAGAGAGGCGGGTTTTCCGACGATGAGCGAGCGACCGATGACGACGACGTGTTTTCCCGAGGTTTCAACGCCGGAGCGTTCGAGGAGTTCGATGATGCCCGCAGGCGTGCATGCGGCGAAAGCGCCCGGAAGCTCCTGAACGAGGCGGCCGATGTTTACGGTGGAAAAACCGTCGACATCCTTGTCCGGAGAAACGCGATTGAAGATTTCCGTTTCGTTGATGTGCGGAGGAAGCGGAGCCTGAATCAGGATGCCGTGAACGCCGGGATCAGCATTGAATGCATCGATTGCGGCTTCGAGTTCCGGCTGAGAAACGGATTCCGGGAAAAGTTTGAGGGTGCTCTTCATCCCGATTTCCGCCGCCGTCTTTTGTTTTTTGCTGACGTAGGACACGGAGGCGGGATCGTCTCCGACGCGGATGACGACAATGTGCGGAACAGTTTCGCGGGAGATTTTTTCGATTTTCTCTTTGAGTTCCGCGAGGACTTGTTTGGCGATAAGGTTTCCGTCGATGAGTTCCATGGTTGTTTCGGTTGTGTTTTTTTTGCGTGTTTAAAATTAAACGGCGGCGTTCCCGTTATTGCCACGGGGTGTCTTTAAAAATACCGAGACGGGCGACCGAAAGGAGAAGCTCCTGAAAGTCGGGATTTTCCCAAACTTTTTCTATATCCTGATTCGGGAAGGAGATGCGGACAAACATCTGTTCCCGCCGCTGATTCAGCCCGAAGCGTTTTAAATCTTCAATCCGGACGCCTACGCGGTCCACGGCTCCCGCAAGCCCGTCCTTCCAGCCGGTATTCTGGTTTTCGTAAGCGAAAGGTTCGCCGTTTATCAGGTGCCAGAAAATCACCGGCTGAGTCGTTCCGTCTTTTGAGTAGATTCCGAACTCGTAGGGGAGGAGTTCGCGTCCGCCGAGCTTTCTGCCGGAGACGGAAAACTCCCGCACGTCGCGATTCCATCCGAAGTTTACCCAGCAGGAGTCCGGATTGTGCCCGCCGGCGTCGAACGGGGTTTTCCCGCCGGGTTCCCAATAGGCGGTGTAGAAGACGACTTCCAAGTCGCCTTTGCGAAAAATACGGGAAACGTATTGGTCGAACTGCAAAAGTTTTCCGACGTATTGTCGCATTCCTTCCGTCTCTGCGAGCGGTTGCTCTTCAATCGTCCAGCCGGCGATTTTTTCGGGAACGATTGCCGAGAGCGGGAGTGTCAGTTTGGGTTCGACAATGGAGAAAATGCGCGCATAAGCCATTGCTCCGATTGTGATCAGAACGATGGCGGAACAAAGAATCAGGATAGCTTTTCTCATAAAAAACCGAAAAGGGCGGGAGCGATATCGAATCGGAAACGCAAACGGTAAAATGTGCGGGAACGCTTTTGCGCGGTTTTCGTCTTTAAGCTCTGTGCCCTAATCTTTTAGCTCTCTTAATAGTCGCGGTCGGCGTATTCGCCGAATTTTTCCATAACGAAATCGAGGTCTTTGTCGCCGCGACCGGAAAGATTGACGAGAATCGATTCCGTCGGGCGTTCTTTGGCAAGCTTTGTGGCAAACGCCACGGCGTGCGCACTTTCGAGTGCGGGAATAATGCCTTCGAGGCGGGAAAGCCGGAAGAATGCTGTGACGGCTTCGTCGTCGTTGATTTGAACGGCTTTTTCCCGTCCGGTTTCGTGCCAGTAAGCGTGTTCCGGTCCGACGGACGGGTAGTCCAAGCCGCTCGCCGCCGAGTAAACCGGTGCGGGATCGCCGTTGGCGTCTTTGAGCATGACGGAATTAAAGCCGTGCATGATGCCTTCGGTGCCGTAGGCGAGCGAGCAGGCGTGTTCGCCGAGCTTCGTGCCGAGCCCGAGCGGTTCGACGCCGTAAATTTCGACGGGATCATCGATAAACGCATGGAAAAAGCCCGCTGCGTTGGATCCGCCGCCGACGCAGGCGCAGATGTTGTCCGGCATTTCGCCCGTCATTTCAAAGAACTGTTCCCGCGCTTCGATACCGATAACGCGCTGGAATTCGCGCACGAGGAGCGGGAACGGGTGCGGGCCGACGACACTTCCGATGCAGTAGATGGAGTTGACCGGGTCTTCGAGGTAGGCTTCAAAAGCGGAATCGACGGCTTCCTTGAGCGTTTTGTCGCCGCGCGTTACGGAAACGACCTTCGCGCCGAGCACTTTCATGCGCATGACGTTCGGGTATTCTTTTTTGATATCGACTTCGCCCATGTGGATTTCCACGGGAATTCCGAAATACGCACCCGCCGTGGCGAGGGCGACTCCGTGCTGCCCGGCTCCCGTTTCCGCGATGAGTTTTTTCTTGCCCAGATATTTTGCGAGCAAGGCTTCGCCCATGCAGTGATTGAGCTTGTGTGCGCCCGTGTGATTCAGGTCTTCGCGCTTGAGGTAAATGCGTGCGCCGCCGACTTTTTCCGTCAGGTTTTTGCAGTAATAAACCGGAGTCGGACGCCCCTGAAAATGCTTACGAATGCTACGCAAATCACGAATAAAGTCGTGTGAACGGCAAATCGTGTGGTAGGCGCATGCAATTTCATCCATCTGCTCTTGCAGTTTTGCCGGAATAAAGGAGCCGCCGAAGCGACCGAAAAATCCCTTTTCGTCCGGGAGTCGTTTGTGCGCGGGAATCTGTTGGTTGTTCATAGTTAACGACTCATGTTATGCCTCGTTCCCGAGCAGGGAAAGGAAATTTTCGGACGCTTCGGCGGAATTTCTCAGAAAGAAATCTGAAGCTGTGTGCGGAATGTGTTTGAGCTTTCCGACGCGGAAGTGCCGAAAAACCGACCGTATTCGTATCCGGCGGAAATTTTCACGTGTTCGTTGACGTGGTAGTTCGCGCCGACGTAGTAGGTTGCGGCGTTGGAGTGCTTTTTTGTCGCGGGAACATTGTTGGCGTATCCGGCATGAATCCCGCCGTTGAGTGTTTTCGTATTAAAACGGGTAAATCTGAGCACGGGTTCGAATCCGTTTTCGAGGCGGTAGGAGGCAAGCGCGATACCCGCAAGTGTTCGGGAGACCCGTGAGGCTTCGTCGCCGTTGACGTAGTAGCCGTCGAGCAGGATGTTCAAGCCGGCGGCGGAGATTTTGACGTAAGGCTCAATACCGTAAACCGTTCCCGCGTTAGTGACGGGACCGCCCGGAATTCCGGGCTCAAATCCGTCGTTGCCGAAATTTGCTACGGCGCTGATGCCGAATGTCCATTTTGCTTCGGAGAAAAGAAGTTCCGTTTCGGCGTAGCCTGTGACGGAGAGCGCGTCGGAGCGAGCGTCGTAGTCCTGTGTTACGGCGTTTGTGAGGGAGAGCCCGTAGTTTAGCGGGAGCGTCTCTTCGGGGTGAAGTTTCCCGTCCCAAAATACTCCGATATGGCTTGATGCGAGTCCGCGAACGTCTGCTGATGCGGAGGCGAGGTAGTTGGAGACGACGGAACGCTCGATTGCCGGAAGTTTAAGAAACGGCGTGATTTCTTCTTGCAGAAAGTGCGGTTTAAGAAGCCCGGCGCGAAACGTTCCCGCTGCGGTCGTGTATCCGGCATAGGCGTATTCGATATAGCCGTTGTCGGAGAGCCCGCCGTCTGTTTTTCCGTCAAATTCGAAGGCGACGGCTCCGTGCAGGCTGTCGTCAATCTTGGCGGCGAGGGAAATGTCGGTTCGGCGAATGGAGAACCCGTTGCGGGAACGTCCGTTCCCGGAGTCGGCGCAGACGTATTGGAATTGGGCCGATGCCGAGGCTTTGAATTCCGCAATCGTTCCGTTGCTGTTTCTGAGTGTCAGGGCGCCTTTTTTTGCCGTGGCGTCGGGAATATCGACACTGAGCGTCGCGCCGATTGCCGGTGAGGCGGCGCAGGCGAGCGCGAACGCGGAGAGCGCGGAGCGGCGCAGGTTAAGAATCGGTGTTCGGAATAGGTGTTTTTGGTATTTCATAGGGATGTTTTTCAAAAAAGGCGGTTTTAAGAGACAAAAAAAACGGGAGCGCGAAGTTTTTTGCTTCGCGCTCCCGTATCCTTGCGGACGTCGTGTGTGTTTTTTAGGATACAACCGAATTTTTGCGCGAAGTTTTTGCTTCACGCATGAGCATCGCCTGAGCGAAGGAGCTGTTGTCGGTTGTTTTATTCATGTGTTGAATGGTGGCGATAAAACCAATGATTACCGGATTGGTCAAGATTGTTTTGTGTAAAGATTCCAATTTTTTGTCGGGCTCTTATTTGCCTGTTTCGGCTATTCTCTCAGAGCGAGGGGCGGAGAAAGGATTTCCTGCGCGAGAACGGCTTTCTTGAGGGCTTCGCGATCGGGAAATATTGCGGAATCCGTATTTTCGGCGGCGGGAGCGGACGGGAACGCCGCCGCCTGCCTTTTCGACGGGAGAGCGGAAAGGGGAATGCATTCCGTCGGGTTGTCTCCTTTCGCGGCGGGTTCCGGAGCGGTTTTGCGGATTTCCCGGATTACGGCGGGAACGCCCGAACCTTCAATGCGCGTTTGCTTTGCGATTCTTTTGCGTTCCTGCGCGAGCAAAGTTTGGCGGCGGCGTTCCCGTAACCGTTCGTCGTATGCGGACGTGTTTTCGTAGTCGACGGTTATCGGCGGGAGCGGCGCGTTTGTTCCCGGATTCTCTTCTTCCGCTTCCCAATTGCCGAAAATCGATTCGTCTATATTCGGAGCTTCTTCGTTTTCATCGTTTTTTTTCAAAAACTTTCCGATGAGCGAACCGAAAATCGAAATCACGGCAATGACGACGAAAAAGACGGTTTCGAGCAAATCCTTTCCGTCGCCGCTTGCGAGAATGTGCGTTCCGTTCTGCATTGAAAGGAAACGAGGTTTTAACGCTCGGTCTTCCGGCTTAAATTTAAGAATTCCTCAGTCCTTGCGGGCGAGGTTCGCACGCATGTCCGTGTCGGCGTTGATGTTTTTTAAGCGATAAAGATCCATCACGCCGAGATTGCCGGAGCGGAGGGCTTCCGCCATCGCACGGGGAACTTCCGCTTCGGCGGCAACGACTTCGGCGCGTTTCTCCTGGACGAGAGCCTTCATTTCCTGTTCCCGGGCGACGGCGGCGGCACGCTTGATTTCCGCCTGCGCCTGCGCCATGTTTTTATTGGCTTCCGCCTGCGCTTCCTGAAGTTTGGCTCCGATGTTGTCGCCGACATCCACGTCCGCGATGTCGATGGAGAGAATTTCAAACGCCGTGCCGACATCGAGTCCGCGTTCGAGGACGCGCTTGGAGATGGCGTCGGGGTTTTCGAGGACGTTCTTATAGCTTTCGGCAGAGCCGATGGAGGTTACGATACCTTCGCCGACGCGAGCGATAACCGTTTCCTCCTGCGCGTTTCCGACGTAACGGGCGAGGTTGGAGCGGACGGTAACGCGAGCGCGGACTTTTACTTGAATTCCGTCTTTGGCAACGGCATCAATTGTCAGCCGTCCCGATTGAGGATTCGGACAATCGATGACTTTCGGGTTAATTGAGGTGCGGACCGCGTCGATAATGGATTTTCCCGTGCCTTTGGTTGCGAGGTCGATTGCGCAGGCTTCGTTCCATGAAAGGGAAATTCGGGCTTTTTGGGCGTTGATGATTCCCTGTGTGGTTTGCAGAACGTCGCCGCCGGCGAGGTAGTGGGTTTCGATTTCGTCGATGGAGAGGTCGATGCCGGCCTTGATTGCCGTAATCCGCGTGTCCACAAGGAGCGCATAAGGCACGCGGCGCAGACGCATGGTGAAAAGCTGGCGCAACGAAACGTGCGCACCCGCGAGTAAGGCTCGAATCCAAACGCTGAAAAACGAAAGGAAGATGAAGAGGAAAATAAGCCCGACGATGCCGAGCACGATGTAGATGATATTGGACGTATTCATGTCGGGAATGTTAGCCGCTTCTCGGCCGTTCCCGCAAATTGAAATTTAGCGAAGCGTCCGCTTCGCTAAATTTCAATTTTTTCGAACGATGAGTTCAAAATCCCGAAATCCGACGACGATAATCTCGTTCCCGCGTTGGATGGCACCGCTCTCGGCGGAAGCTTCGAATTGGCGTCCGTCGATTTCGACGAGTCCGAGAGGGCGGAAATCTGTCAGCGCCGTTCCCGCGCTCCCGGCGGCGGGTAAATTCTCGTCGCGGGAACGGGCTCCCTGAACGCGGGAGTCCTTAATCTCTCCGACTTTGCCTTGAAGGACGATTTTGTCTCGGAACCATTTGGCGGGAAGGAATTTCCATGCGAGAGCGGTTGCGACAAAAACTGTCGAAACGGCAAGACCCAAGTGTTCAAGAGGAGAAGAAAGCATCACCCAGTCGATTTCATAAGAGCCGTCGGGCAGTTTCCAGAAATCGATTCCGCTCCAAAAAATACTCCCGACGATACAGGCAAGTCCGGCAATTGCGAAAACGAATACCCCGGGGAAGAGGAACACTTCCGCAAGAATCAGCGCAAGTCCGACGAGAAAGAGCAGAACGCCTTCGTAGCCGGCAAGCCCTGCCGCGTGTTGAAAAGCGAAATAAAGCCCGATGAGGGCGATCCCGGCGATTCCGGGAACGCCGAAGCCGGGGGATTTTATTTCGATAAAGACGAGGAGTGTGCCGAGTCCGAGCAGAATCGGAAGGAAGGGGGCGGAAAGTTGAGACAGCCGCTCCAGTCCGAGAGGCTCGATTTTTTCGACGGAAACGGGCGTTCCCGCAAATTGTTCGGCAATCATTGCGTCGAGGGAGTTGTAGATTCCCGCGCCGAAAAGCGGTGTTGCGGGATCGCCGACGGGGCGCATTGCATCTTCGGCCGTAAGCGTCAGAAGCGTTCCCGCCGGCTTTACGGGGTCGCCGTTGCGGTCTTTCAAAATTTCTCCGTCGATTTTCAGGACGTAGTCGGCGTCAAACATCGCGCGAAGGAGGTCTGCGCGGTAAGGGCTTTCTTTGGAAAAGGTTTTTGTGAGGGCTAAAAGATACGAATCAATTTTCATTTTCATCGTCTTGTCCACATCCGAGCCGTCTCCGCTCACAACCGCTGCGGCTCCGATCTTTCCGGCGGGGGCAAAAAATATCTTTTTCGCGGCCCCGGCAATATAGGCTCCTGCAGAAATGGCATCGGAGTTTACGAATGCGAGCGTCTCTCCGGGAAACTTTTGGAGGGCATCGATGTAATCGAGCGTGGCGGAGAGTTCTCCTCCGGGAGTGTTTATGTCAAGAATCAGCGTGTCGGCGCGCTCTGCGAGGGCTCTCTTCACGCCTCTCCGGAAAATATACCAATTGGCATTGTTGATTTCCCCGGAAACGGGGATGACGACAACCTTCCGGGGCTTCGGCTCCGCGGCGGCAGGTGCGGGCTTTTCGGCAAAGACTGCGGAAATGCCGAGAAAAAGGATAAGTAAACCCAAAATCACTTTTTTCATCGGCAAAAGATTTGCAGGAATTTCCGGCGGGAACAAGCGTAAAGCATCCGGATAAATCCCGGCAAAGAGCGGGCGTTTTCGCGCTCGAAGCCCGATGACAGGGCGGTTCTCGGGAAGTTTGGAAAAATTTTAAATTTTTTGTAAAAAGTGCTTGCGCCTCACATTAAAAAAGTTATTAATAGCCGTTCCTATTCATTCAAATTTTCAGATTAGCTTCAATGCCAACGATCAATCAACTCGTCCGCAAGCCGCGGAATAAAGCCAACATCAAGTCGAAATCACCCGCCTTGAATTGCTCTCCGTTTAAGCGCGGCGTGTGCATTCAGGTTATGACCCGCACGCCGAAAAAGCCGAATTCGGCTCAGCGCAAGGTTGCGAAAGTGCGCCTTACGTCCGGTGTCGAAGTTATTTCTTATATTCCGGATGAAGGACATAAGCTCCAGGAACACAGCGTCGTGCTCGTTCGCGGCGGTCGTGTGAAGGACTTGCCGGGTGTTCGTTATCATATTGTTCGCGGTTCGCTCGATTGCGCCGGTGTTGAAAAGCGTCGTCGTAGCCGTTCGAAATACGGGGTGAAGCGTCCGAAAGCCGGTAAATAATTTTTTAAAGAAAGAGTAAAGCAATGTCTCGTCGTCGTCGAGCCACCAAGAATCCTCACAAGCCGGATTCCCGTTATAACAGCCCGCTGGTCAGCCAGCTGATTAATGTCGTTATGAAGAACGGCAAAAAGACGGTCGCACAGCGTATCGTCTATGGCGCGATTGAGCGCGTCAGCGAAAAACTCGAAAAGGGCGATCCGATGGAACTTCTCCTCGGTGCTTTGGAAAATTGCCGCCCGAAGTTGGAAGTCAAGAGCCGTCGCGTCGGCGGGGCAACCTATCAGGTTCCCGTCGAAATCTCCCATGAGCGTCAGACGAGCATGGCTTTTCGTTGGCTCGTGAATGCCGCTGCGGGGCGTAAGGGGCAGCCGATGGTGGAATCCCTTGCCGCCGAATTTATTGATGCCTACAATAATACGGGCTCGGTGGTCAAAAAACGCGAAGAAACCCACAAGATGGCTCAGGCGAATCGTGCGTTTGCTCACCTTCGCTGGGGCAACAATTAATTTTATTTAAGTCGATACCGTTATGGCTACACTTTCCGGTAAAAATTCTCCCTCCCGCGGCACGCCGCTCGAATACACCCGAAACTTCGGTATTGCCGCTCACATTGATGCCGGCAAAACGACGACTTCGGAACGTATTCTTTTCTATGCGGGCGTCATCCATAAAACGGGTGAGGTTCACGAAGGCGCTGCGACGACGGACTGGATGGAACAGGAACAGGAACGCGGAATTACGATTACCTCCGCCGCTGTTTCTTGCGGATGGACGGTCGCCGACGGACCTTTTGCGAAAATTCCGCATCGCCTGAACGTTATCGATACTCCCGGGCACGTTGACTTTACGGCGGAAGTTGAACGCTCTCTTCGCGTTCTTGACGGCGCGGTTGCCGTATTTTGTGCCGTCGCCGGTGTTCAGCCTCAGTCTGAAACCGTTTGGCGCCAGATGAATAAGTACAGTGTTCCGCGTATCGCTTACATCAACAAGATGGACCGTACGGGAGCTGATTTCTTCAATGCCGTCAACGGTATTCGCGAAAAACTTCGCGGGAACGCACATCCGCTCTTTATCCCGATTGGTGCCGGCGATACGTTTGCGGGGCTCGTTGACCTCGTCAAGGGTGTTGCTTATGTTTACGACGACACCGACCCGAAGGGGATGAAGTACACCAAGACGGACGTTCCCGCCGACCTCAAGGCAGATTACGAAAAGTATCGTGAAGCCCTCATTGAAGCGGTGTCCGATTTTGATGATACGATTGCCGAAAAATACCTTGACGGGCAGGAAATTTCCGCTGACGAGCTTCGTGTGGCGATTCGTAAGGCGACACTGTCTCTGAATTTTGTCGGGGTTATCCCGGGGTCATCTTTCAAGAACAAGGGTGTTCAAATGGTTCTCGACGCCGTTGTCGACTACCTCCCGTCTCCGCTTGATCTTCCGCCGATGAAGGCATTTAAGGATGACGGAGCGACGGAAATCGGTATTGAGCCCGACGACAACGAAAAGCCGATCGGTCTTTGCTTTAAACTTTGGTCCGACCCCTATGTCGGTCAGCTCGTGTTCTTCCGCCTTTATCGCGGAACGCTCAAGAAAGGGGACGCACTCTACAATCCGCGCACGCGCAAGACGGAACGTGTTTCCCGCCTCATGATTATGAAGGCAATGGATCGTGAAGAAATTGACACGGCGTATTCCGGAGATATTTGCGCCCTTATCGGACCGAAAGAAATCGTTACCGGTGATACGTTGTGCACCCGTGAAGAAGATACGGTTCTCGAACCGCCGTCCTTCCCGGAACCCGTTATTTCCATGTCGATTGAGCCGGCGACGAAGGCCGACCAGGAAAAGCTTTCCATCGGCTTACAACGCTTGGCACAGGAAGACCCGACCTTCCGTGTTTCTTCCGACCAGGAAACCGGACAGACGATTATTTCCGGGATGGGAGAGCTTCACCTTGACATTATCGTCGACCGCCTGCGTCGCGAATTTAAGGTTGATGCGAAGGCCGGACGCCCGCAGATTTCTTACCGTGAAACGATTACGGCTCCCGCACGCGGGATCGGTAAATTCGTCCGTCAGTCCGGCGGTCGCGGCCAGTACGGTCACGCCGAAATCGAAATCGAACCGAATCCCGGGAAGGGAATTGAAATCGTCAATGAAATCGTTGGCGGTGTCATTCCGAAGGAATACATCAAGCCGACAACGGAAGGTATCCAGGAAGCTGCAAATAACGGAACGATTGCCGGCTACCCGGTCATCGACTTCAAGGCGCGTATCGTTTTCGGTTCCTATCACGAAGTCGACTCCAACGAAATGGCGTTCCGCATGGCGGGTATCTTCGCGTTGAAAGATGCGATGAAGAACGCTTCTCCTATTTTGCTCGAACCGATTACCAAGGTGGAAGTCGTTACGCCGGAAGAATACCAGGGCGACATCATGGGCGACTTGAACCGCCGCCGCGGTCAAATTCAAAACATGGAAACGAAGAACGGAGTTTGCACGATTAATGCATTCGTCCCGCTTCAGACAATGTTCGGATACGCGACGGACGTTCGCTCCCTCTCGAAGGGACGCGCTTCCTACACGATGGAGCCGGACCACTTTGAACAGGTTCCCGCAAACGTTCTGAAGGAAATTGTTGAAACCGCCTCCCGTGCACCCGCACGTTCGTAATTCGGCGGGCATCTTCTTCTAATTATTTACAAACGCACAACTATGAGCGCACAAAAAATCCGCATCAAACTGAAAGGCTTTGACTATCGCGTCATTGATCAATCTGCGGGCGATATCGTTGAAACCGCAAAGCGCACCGGCGCCCGTGTTTCGGGGCCCGTACCGTTGCCGACGGGAATCGAACGCTGGACGGTTAACCGTTCTCCGCACGTTGACAAAAAGTCGATGGATCAATTCGAACAGCGCACCCATAAGCGCCTGATCGACATCATCGGACCGACGGC
>CAZPYE010000048.1:0-13381 GCA_964590115.1 uncultured Enterobacteriaceae bacterium | reverse complement strand
CGGTCGGCGCACGCGTTCACGGGAAGGTTCGCAACCTCACGACGTTCGGTGCGTTTGTCGAACTCGAAGAAGGTATCGACGGTATGGTTCACGTTTCCGACATGAGCTGGACGCGTCGCATCAACCACCCGGGTGAAATGCTCAAGAAGGGCGACGAAGTCGAAGCCATCGTTCTCGACGTCGATGTCGACCAGCAGCGCATTGCTCTCGGCATGAAGCAGACGCAGGATGACCCGTGGGCGGACGTGGATCGCAAGTTCCACATCGGCGATATCGTTTCCGGTAAGGTTACGAAGATTACGGCGTTCGGCGCGTTCATCGAACTCGAAGACGCAATCGACGGTCTCGTTCACATTTCGCAGATCGGCGAAGACCACGTCGAAAAGATTAAGGACGTTCTCAAGATCGGGCAGGAAGTTTCCGCTCGCGTTATTAAAATCGACAAGGACGATCGTCGTATCGGTCTTTCGATTAAGGCGGCGAACTACGACTCTGCACAGCTTCAGGCGGAAATCCGCGCTTACGACCGTATCCGCGGCAATTCCGGCGATCGCAACAGCGCTCCGCAGACGACCTCGACGGCGTCCGACGACAAGGGCTTCGGCTCTCTCGGCGACCTCCTCGACAAGGCATCGTTCTAATCCGGATTTTCAACATCCGAAAAAACAAAGACGTTCCCGCAATTTTCTGCGGGAACGTTTTTGTTTACGTCTCTTTCTCTGATCGCTTGCTTCCTCGCGGGAACGCGAACGTCAAGGGCGGAGGAGTGTATTTTTTTCGCCGCGCATTCTTATTCGGCGCGGAGAATGAGCCCTTTCAGGTAATGGCTTTCGGGAAAATTAAGGAGGCAGGGATGGTCTTCCGGTTGCCCCGTAATTTCAAGAAGAGAAACATTTCGCCGGGCATCGTGTGCCGCACGGGAGACGACATCGATATACTTTTCGAGACCTACGCGTTGCGAACACGAGTAGGTCGCAAGAATTCCCCCCGGATTCAGCATTTTCAGTGCGCGAAGGTTCAGCTCCTTGTAGCCTCTCAGTGCGCCTTCGAGAGCACTTTTTGAGCGGGCAAACGGCGGCGGGTCCAAAATAATCAAATCGAATTTGCGTTCCCGATTTGCTCCGAACCAGTCGAAGAGATTTGCCGTTTCAAATGCACAGCAGGCGAAGCCGTTCTCTTCCGCGTTGCGGCGGCAGGTTTCGACTGCGAATTCCGAAATATCGATGCCGAGAGTTGATTTTGCTCCCGCACGGGCGCATTGAAAGGAAAAGCCTCCCTGATTACAGCAGGCGTCAAGCACGGTTTTACCGCGCGCGTATTTGGCGACGTTCGCATGTTGTTCCCGCTGATCAAGGTAGAATCCCGTTTTTTGTCCGTTTGCCAAATCGAGGAAGTAGCGCACGCCGTCAATTTCAAAGCGCCGCGGGGTGTGCGGGCGGTTTTTGTAAAACGAAATTGAATTCTCCAAACCTTCAAATTTCCGGGACGGAGCATCGTTGCGGAATATGATTTCCGAGGGCGAGAGATTTTCGTCGAGCCAGGCTGCGATGAACGGAAGCATCCTGTCCGTTCCCGCCGTCAGCGCCTGAACGACGAGAGCGGTTTCAAAGCGGTCAACGACGAGCCCCGGGAGCGAGTCTGCTTCGGACCACACGATACGCCGTGAGGCGGGAGCGGGAACGCGTTTCGAGACGGCTTTTTTTAGGGCCTCTCCGATAAATTCCTCGTCCCATTCGCGTCGGGCTGCGGAGAATTTTCTCCACACGATTTGTGAGCGGGAATTCCAAATTCCGCAACCGAGCGATTTTCCGCGCGAGTCGAGCAATTCTGCTGCGGCTCCGTCGGGAATGCGCGGAGGAGTTTCGATTTCCCCGGAGAAAACCCACGGATGTCCGAAGAGAACGCGTGCCGGGCGCGAGGCAAGCTTGAGTCGAATTTGTTTCATGCCGATATGAAATTGAATTGGGAGAGAATTCTACATTGAAACGAGAGATTCCGAGGCGGAATGAGCGGAAAATTCCGGTGCGTAAAGCGAACGTATTTCGGCAAATCCGCTTGAATACAAGCCGGAAGTGCGCACGCGTTGAGAATATTCAAAAACGTGCGTTCCCGCGGGCAGGCGGTCGAAGAAAAAGCGTGTTTCGCCGTCGCGCGGTTCGCCGTAATACCACAGCGCGTTGTTGTTTTTCCACCCGGAAAGCGATTCTGCGGGCTCGCATCCGCTTGCGCGAAAATCTTTCAGGCAAACGAATTCGAAGTCGCGGTCGGCGCGCACGGTGAGACGCACGAGGATTTCGTCGCCGGGTTTGAGAATTTCCAGGCGCGCCGGAACGAGTTTGTATTTCCCGCCGTGAGTGCGTTCCCGCTTAAAAACTGTTTTTTTCACGGAAAATCCGTTGGCGGGAACGTCTGCGGAGACGGCGGAGAGCGGTTGCGAGAATGTCCGATGTGCGGACACGAACGCGGGAACGTCGCCTTCGTTGTGCGCGGTGATTACGTCAAGTGCGGGCGAGTCAGCCGGCATTCCCGCCGCAAGCGGTTTTTGATCGGCATCGGAGAATCTGACGTTCGCGGGGGCGAAAACCGCCGCGGGAACGCTTCCGGTTTTTCCCGGCGCGTCGTCGGCGGAAGCCTTTCCGTTCTCACGGAGCAGGGCGAAGAGCGCATTGGCGCTTGCCCGGGAAGACGTCCATGCGTGCGTTTGCTTGCTCGTGAGTAACCGGATTTTCATTTCTTCGATCGCTTTTTCGTCTTTCGCAATTTCGGAAAACACTTCAATCATCGCCGCTTGCGTTTCAATCGGCGAATATTGCGGAAGCCAAAGCGGAAGCGTCGCCGAATCCTTCCAATACATACCGAGCTGTTCGTCGGAAACCGCTCGTTGCCGCAGGCTTTCGACGATTTTCGCGGGAACGTCTTTTTCTCCGTTGCGCCAAAGCGCGAGCGCAATTTGCGCTTGTGCCATGCGCGGAAGTTTTGCCCAAACCTTCGGTTTTTTCGCTTCGGCGAAATAGTGTTCCCATGCTTCCGGCGCCGTTTGCGGGAACGCGTCCGGATCGGAGAAAAGCGTGCGCATATAAAGATACTGCGCGAGCGTTAAACCGTCGATTTCCGCCGGAACATTATCTCCATTGCCGTCGAAACGCTCTTGTAGCCACGCGTCCTGCGCGGCGAGCGGATTGCGTGCAAGGCTGTCGATTTGATTGCGCAAATTCGTGTCGGCGACGCGTTCCCGCAGACGGCCGAACCCTATCAGAATCTCGCGCGTGATGTGCGTGTTTGCGCCGAATCGGGAATTCGGAAACCACGACCAGCCCTGACCGCTGTTTTCGTTGAGGCGTTCCCGCAGCGTTTCCAGCGCGCGACCGATTTCGGACGTGATTTTGTTCGGTTCAAAAAACGAAGCGACGGCCCGGCGTTGAGCGCTTTCGCTTTGCGCAATCCCCGCGTAGGGCGAATTTTCCGCCGAGGCGAGAGGCGAATCGAATTTTTCCGGGGCGGTCATGCGCCAGTGTTCGAATTTTTCTTTCAACTGCGGGTCGGAATCGCAAATCGACTTGGCAATCGCATTAACGTAAAGGCGGTAGAAAATCGAGTCTGACGATTCGCATTCCCGCGCTTGCTCTGCGATATACGGAATTGCAAGCAACACGCTTTCGTAGGCACTTCGCGGCGTGTCGAGGATAAACGAGCGGGAACGCGTTGCGGAGTCGTTTCCGGTCTGTGCTTCCGCAAGTTTTTTGAAGGTAAGGACGACGTTCGCGTTCGGGCGCACGAGCGCGGTGCGCGATTCCGTGACGACGATTTCGCGCGGGAGTACGGGAAGCGCGGCGGATTCTCCGTCAGAAATATCGTTCGCCCGTCCGGATGCACGGTAATTCATTGCGACGGCACCGAGCGGCACCCGGATTTCGCGGAAAAAGACGGCGGACGACCGGGCGGGAACGGTGAAATCCTGTGCTTCGTTACTTTTCCCCGCCGCTTCGATTTTCCTGCCGTCGGCGGAGAGAAATTCCGTTTCGAGGCGGAGCGTTCCCGTCATTTCGGCGTTCCCGCGATTGGTGATTTTCACGGGGAATTTGATTTCGTCGCCTTCGCGGAGAAAGCGCGGAGCGTCGGGTTGAACCATCAGGTCTTTCGACGTGAAAATTTTATCGTCGGCAAACGTTCCCGAGCGCAATTCTTTGTCGTGCGCGAAAATGCGCAAACGCCAGCGCGTGAGTGCCTCCGGTGCGATGAATTGCAACGTTACGAGACCGTTTTCATCCGTTTGCAGGAAGGGATAGAAAAACGCCGTTTCCTGCAGATTCTTCCGGAGCGAAGCGGCGTAAATTTCGTCGCCGTTTTCGGAGGTAAACGCGTATTTGTTAGACGCGTATTCATTTTCCGCCGGGGCGGCTTGGGGTGCAGGCGGCGCGGATTCCGCGACGGCTTCGTCGCAGTCTGCGGTTTGCGCCATGCCGATTCCGCCGCTGCCCGCAATCAACGTTCGCGCCGAGGACACGGGAACGGCACCGTAAAATACGCCGTGGCGTTCGGGGGCAAAAACCCAATCGGGTGCGCGGTAGGGATAAATCCGTTCTCCGTGAATACCGGTAAAACCGGTTTCCGGCGAGGCGCGGAAGTAACCTCCGTCTCCGAATACGCTGAATGCGCGGTCGAGCTTGGGAGACACCCGCCGGGTTTGCGGCGCGGAAGAGAGGGCCCACGGGGAGAGGCGGAAATTTGCCGAAGCGGAGCAATCGTAAAGCGCGGCGAGCACTTCCGTAGAGGCGGCGGGAGAATCGTCATCGCGCAAAACCTTGAAGGTCCAGACTTCCGCGTTTCCGGGAGCGAGTGTTTTTTCGAAGCGGACGGGATCGATTTTCAACCGCTTCCCGGCGGGTGCGTTTTTCGGTTTCGTCGCGGGAACGGAGAATTCGATGCGCCGGAAAAACGTGTTGTGTCCGTTGATTTGCGTAACGCAAACGCTAAACCGTTTTCCGCACATTTCTTCCGTGACGGGAACGCTGATTTTCTGCTGGGATTGTCCTTCGTTTGTATAAAACGCGGAAATACGTTTTTGTGTTTCTTCTTCGAAGACTTCGACGAAGGCGTGAGCATCTTTTAACCCGCTTCCCCAGAGAATTTCTGCGGAGCTTCCGGGTTTTAACGCATTGTCGTCGGAGAGCTTTTCCAAGAGGAATTTTTTGCGGAGGGCAAATGCCGTCGCGTCGGGATTGAGTACCGTAAAATCGCAGGAGTCGGAGATTTTTTGTCCGAAATCATCCGCACCGGAGATGCTCACGCGGTAGCGTCCGGGAGTGAGTTTTTCTGCGGGAACGGTGAGCACGGGAACGGCTTTCTCGGTCGCATTCGCCTTGTTCGCTTCGGCAACGGCCGGAGAGGTGTAAACTTTTTCTCCGGCTTTCAGACGTGTGCGGTTGCGAAAACCTTTTAACGAATCGTCATCGGGTTCGACTTCTGCGGTTTCCGGTTCGACGAGGCGGAAAACTTCGACGAGGACGTTGCGTGCGGTTGCGGCGTTTCCGTTGACGGAGCAGAAAACGGGAACGTCCGTGCCTGCGGGAACGAGATTGTTTTCGGTGTCTTGCTTATTTGCGGAAACATCGAGCGAGACGGAGGTGTTTTTGAGCCAAACGAGGTGGTCCCGGACAAGGGTTTCGCCGTTGTTATCGACGATTTCGGCGGAAATGCGGAAATATTGTTCGGCGTTTTTTTCGCGTTCCCGAATGTCTTCGGGCGAGAGGTGTTTTCTTTCGTGTTCGCTCAGGCGGAGTCGTTCCCGTTCCGTTTCCCACGAGATTTTGAGCGTTCCGTCTGCGGCGAGCACGCCGTCGCCTTCGGCAATGACGGTCGGCGGATAGGTCGGCTTTTCCGCTTTCCAATGCACTTTCGCTCCGTCGAGCGGCGCACCCGTGAAGGATTTTCCGGAAATCACGGCGTAGGCGCGTTGTCCGAGCGCTTGCGGTTGCTCCGCTTCCCGGACGGAAAGTTCGGACTTCGGGCGGCGGTATTCTTCGATGCGCAGAGAGATTCGCGCGGCGTTAAAACCGTCGCTTTCGGCTTTTAAAATGTAGTGTCCGAGGGCGAGTTCGCGCGGAACGTCGAGCGTTCCCGCGAACGAACCGAAACCGTTGCTCCACGCTTCCGTTTTGGCGACGACTTGATCCGTGTTGGCGTTGATGAGCGAAATTTCCGCTTTTTTCCCGGGAACGACGGTGGCGTCTCCGTTTTCGGTTTTTCCGTCGTGCGTCAAAATTCCTTTGAAGGAAATTTTTTGCGCGGGGCGGAAAATCGGGCGGTCGGCGAAGAGCGAAATGCAGTGTCGATTCGGTTCCGGTTGTTGCGGTTTCCCCGCGTTCCGGACGGTAAGCGAAGAGACGGAAACGGCGTGCTTTTGCGGCGTTCCCGCGTCGTCAGCGGCGGGCATTTCGTATTCGATGAGGACAATCGGGTCTCGGTCTTTTTTCAGTCCGGAAATGACGGCTTCTCCGAGTTCGTCGGTTTGCACGGAAGGCACGGAAATGCGTTCGCCGCCCCAGCGCGCTTTATTCCATGCGGAAACGACGGCTCCGGCAATCGGTTTGCCCGTGAGCGCGTGGACGACGCGGACGGGAAGCGTGCCGTCACTGCGAACGAGCGTGGTGTTGTCGTTCCCGTAGCGACTTTCCGTGACGACGGCGATGTCCGAAACCCAGACGGGAAGCACGTGTGAGCTGTTTTTGTAGTTTTCCGGGGAAAACGGTTGATCTTCCGCCGCGAAGAAAAAGAAATAAAATCCGGGCGCGAGCGTTCCCGCCGGAATTTCGACGCTGTATTTGTGAACCCGGAAATCGTGAAATTGTTCGAGCGGGAACGTGCGTTCCGTGAAATTTTCCGATTCGAGCAGTTCGCGAATTTCCTTTGGGGAGAGATTGGTCGGCTTGTTGTGTTCTTTCTTTAAATAATCGCGCCAATTCGCGGGAACGGTGCGCAGGCGCATTTTTGAAATATTCTTTGCCGAGAAATCAATTTTTGTCGGCGCGGAATGGAGGTAGTATTTTGTCTGAAAAGCAAACGAAAGTCTTTTGGCTTTCAGCATTTCGAGGAGGTCGCGGCACTTGGTCGCGTAGGGGCTTTTGCCGTATTTTTCGACGGCGCGATCGGCAACTTCGTAGGCTTCGGGTTCACGCTCTTCTTCGACGTAGAATCCGGCAAGTTTTGCGGAAGCTTCGGCGGAAATCGGAAAATACGCGTAATCGGTGATGAATTTTTTCAACGCGTTTTCGTAGGCTTCGTTCAGCGATTTTTCTTTGGCTTTGTCCTCAATGCGGCGGTTTGCCCACGCGTAACGCGCGAGCGTAGCGCGGGCGAGGGCGGTTTTGTCCGCATCGGCGGCGTGAAAACGCGTGAGCTCTTGGAGGATTTGCACGGCGCGGACGGCGTCCCGGCTCACGGGAACGCCGCTCGGGTCGTAGTCCGGAAATTCTTCGGTTTCCGCAAAAAACGGAACCGTTTCCGAGATTTTCAAGAGGTCTCGGTAGCCGGCTTTGTGCGTAAAAAATTTGACGGCATCTGCGGCAATGAAATCGTAAAGCGTCGGGCATTCCGCTTCGGGCGTGTTAAAAATGGAGAAAATGCCGAGTTCGTCGGACTTTAATCCGATTTCGGGGAAAAAGGTGTGCCCGTCGATTTTTGTTTTTCCGGGAATTTTTTTATCGTCCAGCATTAGTCGGGCTTTGACGGCGGCGACGGGGATTTTTTTGAGAAAATCGCTTTGCGCGAGGACGTTTTCGTAGCGGGAAACTGCGGCATCGCGCAGTTGCGTGTCGCTCCATTCGGCGATGTCTTCGGGAAGTTCCGTCGCGGGTTCGGCATCGTCGTTCCCGCGCAAGGTTCCGCCTCGGTAGGATTGCGCGAAATCAAGAAGCGCCCAAGCGAGTTTGGCTTCGAGAAAAATTTTCGCTTCCGGCGAAGGCGCGAGGGCAAGGGCTTCCTGCAAGGCGCGGACGCGGGCGAGGGCGGCATCCTCTCCGGCGATGACCGCTTTGGCGGCGGCGCACATTTCGGCGGCGAGCGCGTATTCGCTCCACGACTGCGCATCCGCCGCGAGCGGAGCGATTTTTTCGAGCGCGGAAATCATGTCCAGCGGGCGGTTTTCGGCGTGGGCGACGGCGGCGGTCTCCCAGAGTTCCGCACGCGGCGTTCCCGCGTAAATTCCGGGAGTAAGGGCGGACGATGCAACTAAAAGGGTAAAGATTTTTTTCAGCATTTGCCCCTAATTTAGAATAGGCAATCGGTGCTGTCTATTGAATTTTGGTGCGCGCGTCTTTGCGTTTAACGTGTTTCTGAAAAACTTTTATTTTCCCCTGCGTATGCCTGGCGGATTTGCTGCCTGTCCGAATTCCTATTTTCGGCGTCTTGCCTTTGCTTTGACGGCGGGAAAATACGGTTTCGGCTTTTTCGCGGGCGCAGAGGCGACCGTTCCCGCAGAACCTTTTTTGAGCAGTGCGATTTGGTCGCGGAGCAAGGCCGCTTTTTCAAATTCGAGGCGGTCTGCGGCGGCGAGCATTTCCTCTTCGAGTTCGGCAAGCACGGCGGCGACATCTTCGTCTTTCGTGCCTTCCGCCGCCATGAGCAGCGTTCCCGCGTCGGATTCTTCGCTTGGCGGGAGCAGGCTTTCCTGCACGGCGCGACGCACGCCGCGCGGCGTAATCCCGTGTTCGGCGTTGTAGGCGGTTTGGCGTTCCCGCCGCAGTTGGCAAATCGCGATGGCGCGCGTGAGCGACTGGGTCATCACATCGGCGTAGAGAATGACGCGTCCGTTTTCGTGGCGCGCGGCGCGTCCCGCCGTTTGGATAATTGACGTTTCGCTCCGCAAAAAACCTTCTTTGTCCGCATCGAGGATTGCGACGAGCGCGGCTTCCGGGATGTCCAGCCCTTCGCGGAGCAGATTGACGCCGATAAGCACGTCGAACGCGCCTTGCCGCAGGCGGCGCAAAATTTCCACGCGTTCGATCGCGTCGATGTCGGAATGCAAATATTCCGCGCGCATGCCGCGTTCCCGCATAAATTCGCAAATGTCTTCGCTCATGCGCTTGGTCAGCGTCGTGACGAGCACGCGTTCTCCGCGTTCGATTGCGAGCGTCGTTTCGTGAATCACGTCTTCGATTTGTCCCTTAATCGGGCGCACTTCCATTACGGGGTCGAGCAGACCCGTCGGGCGAATAATCTGCTCGGCGACGACGGCGGAATTTTCCAATTCGAACGGCGCAGGCGTCGCGGAAACGAAAACGGTTTGCTGCACGACTTCGTCAAATTCCTCCGGCTTGAGCGGACGGTTTTCGACGGCGCTCGGCAGACGAAATCCGAATTCCACGAGCCTGTTTTTGCGGGAACGGTCTCCGTGCGACATGCCGTGAATTTGCGGGAGCGTAACGTGGGATTCGTCGATGAAAACGAGAAAATCCTTCGGGAAAAAGTCCAGCAGGCACCACGGACGCTGTTCCGGCGTGCGTCCGCCGATGTGCATGGAATAATTTTCGATGCCGAAGCAAAAACCCGTTTCGCGAAGCATTTCGATATCGTTTTCCGTGCGCATGCGGATGCGTTGCGCTTCGAGCAATTTGCCTTCGCGCTCGAATTTTTCGACCTGCGTTTCGAGTTCGGATTGAATTTTTCCGATGGCTTCGTTGATGCGTTCCCGCGTCGTGATGTATTGGCTTGCGGGATACAGATCGAAGCGTTCGATTCGCGTTCCCGCACGTCCGGTGAGCGGGTCGAGTTCGCGAATGCTTTCGACTTCGTCGTCAAAAAACGTAATGCGAATCGCCGTTTCCATGTAGGCGGGAAAAACATCGACGGTGTCGCCTCGCACGCGAAACGAGCAGCGTTCCAGCTCGATATCGTTGCGTCGGTAAACGTTGGCAACGAGGCGTTCGAGCAATTCGTCGCGCCGCAGATGCATACCGACGCGCATCGGAATCATCATTTCGCGAAAATCCTGCGGCGAACCCAAGCCGTAGATGCAGGAAACGGAGGCGATGACGATGACGTCGCGGCGGGAAAGCAGGGCGGAGCTCGCCGCGATGCGCAGACGCTCGATATCGTCGTTAATTGCGGAATCTTTTTCGATGTAAGTATCCGTCGCGGGAACGTAGGCTTCCGGCTGGTAGTAGTCGTAATAACTGATGAAATACTCGACCGCGTTGTCGGGGAAAAAGTGCTTAAACTCGGAGTAAAGCTGTGCGGCGAGTGTTTTGTTGTGCGAAATAATCAGCGTCGGGCGTTGCACGCGCTCGATAATGTTCGCCATCGTGAAAGTTTTTCCGGAGCCGGTAACGCCGAGGAGCGTCTGATATTTGTTCCCGCGCTCCACGCTTCGCGAAATCAGATCGATTGCCCGCGGCTGATCTCCCGTCGGCTTAAATTCCGAAGAGAGTTTAAAAGGTTTTTCGCCGTTGACTGAGGACGTTCCCGCCATGAGAAAAAATCAGCGTAAGCGGTTTGTTTTTTCAGGAGATTTTCCCTTCGATGAGAAAATCGTTTCCGTGGCGGGATACTGTCGCGTCGGAAATCCGGCGTGCGGACGCAAGGCGCTCCAAAGGCGTTCCCGCGAATGCCGGGCGGGCGGCGGGATCCCCGAAAATTTTCGGAGCGATGTAGGCGTAAAGGTAGTCCGCACGGTTCTCGGAAAGTAATGCGCCGAGCAATTCCGCGCCCGCCTCGAAAAGGACTCCGCCGAGGTTTTCCTTTGCCGCGAAACTGCGGAAATCCTCCCAAAAATTTTCGGCGGAGAGTTTTAGAATTCTGACGCCGTGTGCCGAGAACCGCTTTGCAAGATCGGCGGGAATGTCGGCGGTCGTAACGAGGACGGTTTTTTCTTTGAATTCGTCATTAAAGACTTTCAGCGTGTCCAGCCGTTCCGCCGTGCGAAGACGGCGGTCAAAGACGAAGCGGACGGGACAGGACACGGACTCTCCGGGAATGCGTGCCGTGAGCGACGGATTGTCGGCGAGGACGGTTCCGGAGCCCGTTGCGATTGCCGGGAAATAGCGACGTAGGCGCATTACATCGGCGCGTGATTCCGCACCCGTAATCCACTGCGATTCTCCGTGGCGCGTTGCCGTTCGCCCGTCGAGCGTTATCGCCGTTTTAACGGCGAAAAGCGGCGTTCCCGTCGTGATTTGATGATTAAAAATCGGATTTAACCGGGCGCATTCCTCGGCGAGGATGCCGGAAACGACATCGATTCCGGCGGCACGTAAAACCGAAAACCCTTTTCCCGCATGGGCGGGATTGGGGTCGGTGGCACCGACGACGACGCGTGCGATTCCGGCGGCGGCGAGGGCGTCCGTGCATGCGCCCGTGCGTCCGCAGGTTGAGCAGGGCTCGAGCGTTACGAACATTGTCGATCCGGCTCGCGGGCGGCGTCCGAGAGCCGTCAGTGCCTTGCGCTCGGCGTGCGGCGTTCCCGCACGGGCGTGAAATCCTTCGGCGACGATTTTTCCGTCTTCTACAATGACGGCGCCGACCATCGGGTTGGGATGCGTATTCCCGTTCCCGCGTTTCGCCAAGTCAATAGCCCTGCGCATGAAAAATTCGAGCTCTGCGGGCAGGAAATCCATGCTTTTCGTGATTTTTTTTCGTGACGCAGTGCGAGCGGGTTATTTCTTGCCGGCGTTTTTTTTCCACTCGTCCATTTTTTTGCGCAAATCCACGTGCAGGCGGGAATCTTTTTCTTCTTTCGTGTTTGCTCCGGAGATTGTTGCGAGAAGCTTCCCTTCCGGCGTCAGAACGTGCAGGCAGGGATAGGCGGAGGCACCGGGCGCGGCATTTTTCTTGTCGAGCGGGGCGGCGAGCCACGGCATTTTTGAGGATTTCGCGTAGTTGCGGCGTTGCGCTTCCGATTTGTCTCCGCTGACGAAAACCACTTCAAAGTCTTTTTTGTTCTTTTTGTAAAACTCGATCAGCTTAGGCGTGAAAACATGGCAAAATCCGCACCAATTTGCCGAGTGATAGATGCCGACGAATTTTCCGTCGAGTTTTTTCAGCGCATCCCTGTTGGCAGATTCCGATTTCATGCTTGCCTTTGCCAAAAGCCCGTTCGGGAACATTTTTTCCCAGGGCGACTCTTTTTTTTCTGCGGCGGGCGGTGTCGCCTGCGCGGCGGCGGGAACGCCGAAAGAGAAGAAGGCGAGGGCGGCAAGCCCGAAAAGCGGCAAAAGCAATAGTTTCTTCATACGGGGACGATTTTTCTCCGCCGGATATTGTTTTGCAAATAGAAATTTGGAGATGTTCGCTCTGTTTTTTTTCTGAACTCGTTCGGAAATTTTTCATCGGCGACGGCGCTTTCGCGTCATCTCGAAATTTCAATTTTCTTTTTCTTAGGGAAATATTAAACTGCGTTCTGCTATGGCAAATATTCCTCCTTTCAAATACCAACACCCGTTCCCGCTCGGCGAAGACAAAACCGAGTATTATCTGCTGACGAAAGATTACGTTTCCGTCGGCGAATTCGAGGGCGTTCCCGTGCTCAAAGTCGCGAAGGAAGGCTTGACCGCGATGGCAAATGCCGCGTTCCGCGATGTTTCCTTTATGCTCCGCCGCACGCATAACGAGCAGGTGGCGAAAATCCTTTCCGACCCCGAAGCGAGCGAAAACGACAAATACGTCGCGCTTACGTTCCTGCGCAATGCGGAAGTCGCCTGCAAGGGCAAGCTCCCGCTCTGTCAGGACACGGGAACGGCGATTATCCACGGCGAAAAAGGCCAGCAGGTTTGGACGGGCTATTGCGATGAAGAAGCGCTTTCGCTCGGCGTTTTCAAGACCTACACGGAGGAAAATCTGCGCTACTCGCAGAACGCGCCGCTGAATATGTATGACGAAGTCAACACGCGCTGCAATCTTCCCGCGCAAATCGACCTCGAAGCCACCGAAGGCATGGAATACAAATTCCTCTGCGTGACCAAGGGCGGCGGGAGCGCGAACAAAACCTATCTTTATCAGGAAACGAAAGCGCTTTTGAACCCGAAAACGCTCGTTCCCTTCCTCGTCGAAAAAATGAAAACGCTCGGCACCGCCGCTTGCCCGCCGTATCACGTGGCGTTTTGTATCGGCGGAACCTCGGCGGAAAAGAATTTGCTCACGGTCAAACTCGCTTCGACGCACTACTACGACGAGCTCCCGACCAGCGGGAACGAACACGGACGCGCCTTCCGCGATGTCGAACTCGAAAAACAGGTGCTCGAAGAAGCGCACCGCATCGGGCTCGGCGCGCAGTTCGGCGGGAAATACCTCGTGCACGACGTGCGCATCGTCCGCCTTCCGCGTCACGGCGCCAGTTGCCCCGGCGGCATGGGCGTGTCCTGCTCTGCGGACCGCACCATTAAGTGCAAAA
>CAZPYE010000047.1:2569-13421 GCA_964590115.1 uncultured Enterobacteriaceae bacterium | reverse complement strand
ACACGCGCACGTATTTTTGCGGGAACGCGAGCGGAAGCCCGGCGCGGAGCGCTTTTTGCTCGGGAACGCATTCCGCCTTGGCGGAGCCGACGGCTACGACGGTGCGGTCTCCGTTCGGGAGATCGAGAAAAAGGTTCAATTCCCGCTTTTCTCCGGAAAACCGGTTGAGATCTTTCGGAGAAGCGACGGAGACAATGCCGCTTGTCTTGTCGGAAATTCCGGAAATTTTGGTGCCCGGAGGACAGCTGTCGGCGAGGGCGGAATCGGGCGGGAGCGTGCTGAGGACGCGCAGATTTCGGCGAACGGCTTCCGGCGAAAAATCTTCAAGATCGTCGGGAACGGGAACGAGCATCAGTTCCCGCGTTTTCCCGTTTTCTTCGAAAGAAATTTTTCCGAGTTCGCGAACGGAGGGGATTTTTTTCGGCGTGAGCGAAATGTCCGTTTCCTGCGCGGGATCACCTCGGGAAACGGTAACGGAGAGCATTTCGCCGTCGGATTCTTCGAGGATCCGGGCGAATTGAGAAAGCGAGTAAATACATTCGGGTTCGCTTCCTTCGGGGCGTTTTACGGCGAGAATACGGTCGGCATTGAGAAATCCTTCCGGAAGCTTTTCCTTGCCGCCGCGGTCGGAGACGATAAGCGGCATCATCGGTTCGATTCCGAGCGTGCGCACGAAGTCCCCGCTTCGCGGATTGTAAGCGACGAGCTCCGGGAACACTTCGACGGAAAATTCTTTTTCTCCGCGCAGAATTTTCAGCGTTGCCGCCGGTTTCCCGTCCGGAGTGCGTTGCGTTCCCGTGGCGATTTTCATCGTGATATCCTTGAAAGATTCGACGGGAACACCGTCGATTTCGAGGATGCGGTCGCCCGGCCTGATTCCGGCTTTTACGGCGGGAGAGATTGCGGAGACGCCCGGGCGCACTTCGAGCTTGGGAATCGTGTTGCCGACGATGTTGCTCGAAAGTCCTTCCACTTCCGGCGTTTTCGCCGCCCACAAAATCACGGCACAGAGCACGGCGAAGAGCACGTTAAAAAATGCGCCCGCCGCGAATACGACAATCTTGTCGGTGTAGGACAACGCCTTGGCGGGAACGCCGCCTGAGCCATTCGTCTTTCCTTCGATGAGCTCCGTGTCGGCAAGTTGCGGAATGGCAACGTATCCGCCGAGCGGAAGAAGCGAAACGCGGTATTCCGTCCCCTTGCGCGTCCAGCCGAAGATTTTCGGCCCGAAGCCGATAGAGAAGCGTTCGACCTTTAAGCCGCGGGATTTCGCTGCGAGGAAGTGCCCGAGCTCGTGAACGAAGATAGAGCCTCCGAAAAACAGAATAATGTAAAAGATTCCGCGGGCGGATAGCAGGGCGGAAAGAATTTGTTCCTGCATGGTGGTGTGTGGATTGCGATGCGTTTATTTTCGGGGTGCGCCGCGCTCCGCATAACGCGAAACGCGGGCATCCGCGTCATTTGTCGGTTGGCGTTTTCAGGTAAAATCCTCCGTCGCGGGACGTTCCGCGAAAAACGATTTTCTCCTTTTTTCTCAGGCGTTCGGTGTGGCGACCTGCAGCCTTTATCGTGCGTCGGAAGTGCGCGGCGATGTCGTAGTGATTTACGCCCGGGTTTTTGCGGATAAACTCGAGGACAAGCGCTCCGCTCATGCTTTTCGGGGAAAAGGCTTCGACGCTTTCCGGATTTTCCAAAAAATTCAGACCTTCGGGTTTCAGGAAATACCCGCCTTTGTTGAGCGAGCCGCGAAACTCGATGAAATTTCTGTAGCGCAATTCCGTCGTGAATCGGCTGATGAGTTTCATCGACTTGTTGAAGAATTCGGCGAGTTTCGGTGAGTTGACGCCCTGATTCAGCGCGATGTAACGCAGAACGGAATACGAAGTCAGCGTTCCCGCGCCGGTTTTCTCACTTGTTTGCTCAAAATCCTGCGGGCAGGCGTGCGGTTCCGATTCGGTGTAAATCAGGCGTGAGTGCTTCGCGGGAACCGGTGCCGGCTTTGTGCGCCGAGTTTTTTTGATTTTCATAAAAAACGTTGCTTGAAGATTCCGGCGGGTTACGGAATGCGCTGCTCGTCAAAATCAATCATGTCGGCAAACGAAATAATGTCCGTTCGGTCGAGCGCTTCCATTTTGCGTTTGGCGTCGTCGAGCGCTTCGCGTCCCATTTCGCTCATGCCTTTTTGGACGCATTCCCGATTCCATTTTGCGACGCGGAGGTCCTTCGGAAATATTTCGAGCAGCTTGGCGTCGAGCGCGGCGTTGTCGTCCCCGCATTCCCGGACGGCTTCGACGACGCTTTGCGGGTCGATGCCGAGGTGAAGGCAAAGAAAGCGGTCAAAGCCCTTACAGAAATTGCGCTGATAGGATTTCGGCAATTTCCCGGCGAGGTGTTTTCGGATTTTTGCGATAAAGCGCGGCAGGTGCAACAGTCCCGTTTCCTTGTGCGGAATGTAGGGAGAGGGCAGGTCGAGGCAGATTTCGCCTGTCGCCGTGCTGTAAAGCATGTTCGGATCGTCTGTCGGTGTAGGTTGTATCATAGGGAGAAATGAATTTGTGCTTATTTTAAGATTACGGGTTCGCCGAGGTATTTTGGCGAACGCGAGAAAAGTGTGTCGGCGACGGCGGCGACCCGTGCAAGGCGTTCCCGTAGCCAAAGTTTGATTTTGTAGCGAAGCGGCGGGTTGTCGACGGCGACGAATCCGAAGGCTTCGATGCCGCGGGAACGTGCGAGAAACACGGCGCGTTCGCAGTGAAACGCCTGCGAAACGACGATAAATTTGTCCTGCCCGAAAATTTCACGTGCGCGGACAACGGAATCCAGTGTTCGCAATCCGGCGTAATCGCAGTAAATTTTTTCCGCGGGAACGCCGAGGCGGACGAGCGCGTCTTTCATCGCCTGCGGTTCGTTGTAGGCGCGGGAACGATTGTCTCCGGAAACGATGATGTTTTCGATTTTCCCCGCATCGAAAAGCTTTTTGGTCGCGGCGATGCGGTTGGCGAAATAAATATTGGTTCCTCCGCTTTTCGTGGTCGGAGCCGTACCGAGCACGAGCACCGTTCGCGTCGCGGGAACGTCGTCGGTATTTTCAAAAACGAATTTTTTACTGCCCGCCACGAGGAGATTGCAGGCGAGTAGCGTTCCCGCACCGAGTAAAACACACGCGAGCGCGCAGAGTTGCACGGCGCGGTTTTTGTGGAGCTTTTTCGGCAGTAAAAACATAGCGGGAGAACGAAAAGGGAATTACTTCCCGCAGAGGGCGGAGGAGACGATATCGGAGGCAAGAGAATCGAGCGCCCGGCTCAGTGTTTTCACGTAGGCGGCGTAATCGTTCGGTGATTCGACGGGAACGGAGGTTTTAAAAATTCGCGAAAGTTCGGCGGTATCGTTTTTTTCGGAAACCAACGTGTAAATCGCAGAGATTTCGACGTTCCCGTCGAGCGTTCCGTCGAAACGCTCAAATACAACCCGGATGCGCGTTGTTTCGTCGATTGTGATTTTTTCGCGGACTGCGGCGGCGTGCGCGGCGCAGCGCAAGGCGAGGTTTCGGGCGACGCCGCGAGCGAGCGGCTCCGCCCAGCGGTTCTTTTCGCTTCGGGAAATGAGATTGCCGTCGCGGGTAACGATTTGCGGAACATCGAGGTATGACGGAATCGAAATGCGCCCGAAGGCAAGTGCGGGAAGTGCCGTGTCGCCTGCGGGAACGGCATCGTCGGAAAGCACGTAGTGGCGCGGCTTTCCGGCTTCGTCATCCAGCGGGAACACGGAGATGTTGCAGGAGGCAAGGAGAGCCGCGGCGAGAGTGGCGAACGCGGAAATGAAGAATTTTTTCATGGGTAAGGAAAAGTGTTTTTTTTATGTTACTTTGAGCGCGGCGGTTTTTCTCCGGCGGAAATTTGGACTTGGAGAAATTCCGCAAGGGCGCGCACGGCGCGTGCGGCATCGTTGATTTGCACGAGCGTTTCGCCGAATTCCTGCCCGACGGAGCCCTGACGCGGAGAGACGAGTGCGCGGAAATTCTGAACGGCGAGGTTGATTTCGGAGAGCGTTGAGCGCAACTCGGCAAGGCTACGTTTGACTTCCCGGGCGGCGGGGTCGATTTGCCCGGCGATACCGGCGGAAAGTTCGTCGATGCTGCGAATCAGGCGGTTGGTGTTGGCAATCGCGCTTTTAAGCTCGGGGTCTTCGAGAAGCCCGGCGGCGGTGTCGGTGAGGCGCACGACGTTGTCGTTGATTTTCTTAAATTCAATTTCTGCGAGACCCCGATTGATGCGTTCCGCCGTTTGTTTTAATTGAGCGGAAAGCTCCGAAAACTTGGCGTTTGAGAGATCCTGAAGAATGGTCGAAACGGCTTTCATCATCTGGGAAGTATTCGACGGAACCGTCGGAATTTCCGGAATCCCGAAGGCTTCCGCTTCCCGGTGAAGAATAATCGGTGTTCCCGGCATGAAATCCAAATCGACGTAGAGTAAACCCGTAACGACGCTGGTGAGCTGGAGCCGAGCCCGAAGTCCCTGCAAAATCGCGGCATCGAGCTTTTCCCCGGTTAGGTTCTCACTCGGTGTGCTCGTGTTCGCGTGGTCGACTTCGATGACGACGGGAACGGAAAGATCTTCCGCACGGGAACCGTCCAGCTGCATTTTGATGCGTTTGACACTGCCGACTTTTACGCCCTTGAATTTAACGGCGGAGCCGACATCGAGCCCGTTAAGAGAGTCCGAAAAGTAGATGACGAATTGCGTCTTGTCCCGGTTGAAGGAAAATTTCCCGAAGAAAATAATGCTTGCGACGAGCAATACGCCGAAGACGACGGTAAAAATTCCGATGGCGGTTTTGTTGGAGGAATGACTCATGTTTTTTAGTGAACGGTGGGGGGAGGCGGGAGTTCGGTATTTGGGCCGAATCCCGGAAGTGTTCCCGCCCGGGAAAGGAAGTAGCGGATGTTTTCCGGCGCGGATTCGCGGAGTTCGCGCGGTGCACCGAGTGCACCCGCCGTCTTTGTTGCGGCGTCGAGAAAAAGAGCACGGTCCCCGACGGCGAAAATACTGTCGAGCTCGTGAGTTACGATAACGATTGTGGTGCCGAGCGCATCGCGAATGTTCAGCGTTAAATCGTCGAGCTCCTTGGAGGCGATCGGATCGAGCCCGGCACCGGGTTCGTCGAAGAAGAGAATTTCCGGGTCGAGTGCAATGGCGCGGGCGATGGAGGCGCGTTTCGCCATGCCTCCGGATATTTCCGCCGGGTATTTTTCCGCCGCGTTTTCGAGCCCGACGAGAGCGAGCTTGTAGCGTGCGACTTCCCGGCGTTCCCGTGTATTCAGGGAGGAAAACTCTTCAAGCGGGAGCATGACGTTTTCGAGCAGTGTCATTGAGGACCAAAGAGCTCCGCCCTGATACATGACGCCAATGCGTTGGCGCAACGTATTACGTTCTTCCTCCGTGCAACGGTTAAGGTTTTTCCCGAAAAGAAAAATTTCGCCCGCGCGCGGGGGCTGCAACCCGATAAGATGCCGCAGGAGCGAGGATTTCCCGCAACCGCTTCCGCCCATGATAATGAAGATTTCTTTCGGCAGAACGGAGAAATTTAAATCGCGCATAATCGGCGGATTAAAGCCGTATGCCATCGTGAGATCGCGGACGTCGATAATCGGTTTTTTCGTTTGCGTTCCCGTCATGGTTCAGAATCCCAAAATGTTGAAGAGAACGGCGAAAATCCCGTCTCCGATAACGATGAGCGTGATTCCGAGCACGGACGCGGAGGTCGCCGCCGCACCGACGTCGAGCGAGCTTTTCCCCGCCGTCATGCCGCGGTAGCAACCCGCCCACGCGACGAGCCAACCGAAGAATACACTCTTAATCAGACCGGAGAAAAGGTGCTCCAGATTCATCGTCAGCACGGTTTGATTCCAAAACTGCTCCGGAGTTACGCCCATTGTGGACACGACGGCAAAGCCGCCCGCAAGCCCGAGGATGTCGGAATAAAACGTGAGGAGCGGCATCATCAGCGTCAGCGCAATCATGCGCGGCAGCACAAGATATTCGACGGGATTGATTCCGAGAACGCGCAACGCCGAGATTTCTTCGCTTGCCTGCATGCTTCCGATTTGCGCGGCAAATGCCGATCCCGTGCGCCCGCACATAATGACGCTTGTCATGATAACGCCCATTTCGCGGAACATTGCAATGGCGATGAGGCTGACAACGTAAATAATCGCGCCGAACTGCTCCAGTTGCATTGCGCCGATATAGGCGAGAATCATCCCCGTAATGAACGAAATCAGAGAAATGATGGGCAGGGCGTCAATTCCGCATCCCTGAATAAAATAGAGCACGTCGCGTCCCCGGTACCGTGCCCGTCCTTTAAAAAACCGGAGGAAGGCGGAAACGGTTTCCCCGAGAAAATTCACCTGCTTGCGTGCGCTTTCCGCAATGAGCGTAACGCTTTCCCCGACGCGATAAAAAATATCGCTTTCGTCCGTGTTCCCGCGCTTCGGGACCGTTTCGGCAGAGTCCGATGCCAATTCCGTTAAGCGGCGGATGTCCTCGGGGAGTGTCGATGTTTCCGCGGCGATATTTTTCTCGCGGCAAAAAGCAATGCATCTGAGCAGGTAGCAAATCAGCGCGGAATCGTATTCCGTTACTCCGGAGCAGTCGAATTTCAGGGCACGAAAATGCGTTTTCGGGGACGCCGATTCGTAGGTTTTCAGCAACGTTCCCGTGTCGGCAAGACCGAGCGAAACGGACCACTTCCCCTGCGGACGGACAATGAGCGTTCCCGTGCTTTCATCGCATTCGACGGGAACGGACGAAATTCTTTTGCGCACTGATTTTTTTCGGGAACCGAACATTTTTCGCAAAAGCTACCACCCCCTCTTTTTCTTTGCGAGAAAAAAATCCGAAGGCGGGTGAGGCGAGAGCGTTCCCGTCTTCTTTTTTTTGCCGATATCTCCGCATCGCGGATTTTCGGAAACGAAGCCCCGTGTGCGATACTTTTTCGTTGCCTCAAACGTTTTCGGGGGGAAAATTGAACGCGCTATGATTTACGATTCCCGTCGCTTTTTACTTATTGCCGGTCCCTGTTCGCTCGAATGTGAGAGCGTTTGTCGCGAAGTCGCGGAAAAATTGGTCGAGTTGCGTTCGGCGTTCCCGCAGTTAAATATTGTTTTTAAAGGTTCCTTCGACAAGGCGAACCGCACTTCGCTCTCCGGAGCGCGCGGACCCGGAATGGAAGCCGGTTTGGAGCTTCTCGCAATGGTGAAGCGCGAATATGGTTTTCCCGTTCTGACGGATATTCACGAAGCGGCGCAGTGCGAACGCGTTGCGCACGTCTGTGATGTTTTGCAAATTCCCGCGTTCCTCTGTCGCCAAACGGATTTACTCGTTGCCGCGTCTAAGACGGGGCGTTGCGTCAATGTCAAAAAAGGGCAATTCCTTTCTCCGCAGGAAATGCGCTACGTTTACGATAAACTTGCGCTTTCCGGTGCCCGCGAAATTTGGCTCACGGATCGCGGAACGGCTTTCGGTTACCAAAATCTCATCGTCGATATGCGCTCTTTTTCCATTATGGGAAAAACGGGGGCACCGACAATTATGGATGCGACGCACAGTGTGCAGTTGCCCGGCGCCATGATGGGCGCTTCCGGCGGGCAACGGGAGTTCGTCCCGGCGCTTTCGCGCGCCGCCGTCGCTTCCGGGGCTTCGGGGCTTTTTATCGAAACGCACCCCGATCCGGCAAAAGCGATTTCCGACGCGGCAACGCAACTTCCGCTCTCCGAGCTCGGAGCCCTCGTTTCCGATTGCCTCGAGATTTGGAAAATCGTCCGAAAAAAGAAGGCATAAGCGCGGGCATCGGCTTATTTCGGGGGAGAGGTTCGAGCTCTCCCCCGTTATTAAAAAAAATCCGTCCGCAAAAAAAAACGGTCTCCGCTTACCGGTTTTTGCTTTTCTGTCGCTGAATTTCAATTTTGCGTTCCCGCGGAGAACCCCGTAAAATTCGCGCTCCTTTTTTGAATTTTATGTTGCATCTATCGACCAAAGAGGCGAATTGCTTTGAGAAGCTGAAAGAATTTTCAAAACCGGCGGCGCAGTCTGCCGAAATCAGTTCCGTAGTTTCGGACGTGATTGCGGATGTTGCCCGCCGCGGAGACGAAGCCGTTCTTTACTACACGGCAAAATTTGACCATGCGAAGCTTTCCCAAAAGCAACTTCGCGTTCCCGTTTCGGCTATCGATGCGGCATATGCCTCGCTTCCGCAGGATAAGTTGGCGGCAATGAAAGAGGCGGCAGAGTCGATTCGCGCTTTCCATTCTCAGACCTTGCGCAAAAACTGGAAAAAGAAAAATCCGCAGGGCGCTGTGGTCGGCGAAATGTTTTTCCCGATTCAGCGTGTCGGGCTTTACATTCCGGGCGGACAGGTTCCGCTGAGTTCTACGGTGCTGATGACGGCAATTCCCGCGCAGCTTGCCGGCGTTCCCGAACTCGTGATTTGCACACCGCCGCACGGAGACGGTTCCATCGCTCCGGAAATTCTTGCCGCCGCCAAGCTTTGCGGCGTTTCCGAGATTTATGCCGTCGGCGGCGTGCAGGCGATCGCGGCGATGGCTTACGGAACGCAGACTATTGCGCCGGTTGACAAAATTGCAGGTCCGGGGAATGCGTTTGTTATCGAGGCAAAGCGTCAGCTTTTCGGAAAAGTCGGAATTGATTTGTTGCCGGGGCCGAGCGAAGTGATGGTTATTGCGGACTCCACGGCAAATCCCGAATGGGTCGCCGCGGATATCATCACGCAGGCGGAACACGGGAGCGGGAAGGAAAAAGTTTATTTGGTCGCGCTCGATCAGCGTATTTTGAATGCGACGGAGGTCGCGATAAACTCCTTGCTCATGCGTTACCGCAAGGGAGAACGCCTTCGCGAGATTATGAATTCGGGTTTCTGCTCCGTGCTGGCGGATTCGCTCGCTTCCGCTGTCCGTGTCGCCAATTTCATCGCTCCGGAACACCTCGAAATTCAGGCGCGAAGAAATACCGTCAAGCGTTTGTCCCAGGAAATAACGACGGCGGGCGCAATGCTTCTCGGCCACTATTCCCCCGCGGCACTCGGAGATTTTATTGCGGGACCGTCGCATACGTTGCCGACTTCGCGCACGGGACGTTTCCTCAGCGGGCTTCAGGTTTCCGATTTTGTGCGGCGGACGAGTCTTGTTCAATACGACGAAGAATCCCTGCGAAAAGCGGCTCCCGTCGTCGAGGCATTTTCAAAAATGGAACAGCTTGAAGTGCACGGTCACTCCGTTGCGATTCGCTTCGAAATCGATTCCGATAAGGAGTGAGCTTTACGGAGCGGAGATGTCGCGTTCCCGCGCGTCTTTCCCCCGAAAAAAAATAGCGCATATTTTGTATGCGCTATTTTTTTTTTTGAAGCGGATTGCGATTAGTCGCGTCTTTCGGCGAAGAGCATAACCATATACCAAAACAGCGTCGCAATTCCGGCGAATATGATGAGTGCCGCACCGACGTATTGCTCCGGACGAAACTGCGTTTTCACAACCCATGTCTGGTAAAGAATGACGACGGAGATGAAGACCGTGAGAGCGATGATGCCCAAGACACCGATTCCGGAGCCGAAAAGCGACACCAAAAGGATTGCCCCGATCGAGACGAAGAAGCCGATTGTAACAAAGGCCCGCAAGAACGAAAAATCCGTTTTCGTCATAAAAACCGTTGCCGTTAAGCCGCCCGCAAGCAGGAGCGTGGACAGGGCGGCGGGAGCGACGATTTCGGAAAGCGTTGCCTGCCCGAACTTCAGCATCAGAATGTTCAGCATCGGGGCAAAAAGCAGAACCTCGGCAACGATGTAGATTCCGAGCCCGGCAAGTTGCGTTCCCGCGGAAATACCGCCGAATGCCAGGCGGTTGGCAAACATCGAAATCAGCCAAAAGCCGCCGAGGACGAGTAGCCAGCCGAAACCGCCGTTCCCGAAGAACAGGGATGTCAGCGGATTTACAATCGCGGGCGTCGCCAGCGTTCCCGCGAGCAAAAGCCCGAAGACGGCGCAGGCGACGGCGACGAGCAGGTAGGTCTTTTTATAAAAGTCGGCGCGCGTGGCAGGAGCCGCCGCAGCGACGACGAAGGGATTCGTGTAGTCGTTCATCATTTTTTTTCTTTCGGAAAAATCTTTGCAGGAAGCGTGCCGCCGCGCAAGTTTCGTCTGAATTTATTTTTTTCGCACTCCGCACAGTCGGCGGGAACATCGGCGGACAGGCGTTTCCGGAGAGGGAATTTCGTCTTGAGAAAATAAAAACTTGCCCGAATCTCCGTGCTGTAAGACAATTTTTTCACTATGAATTCCACTTTCTGCAACCGAACCATTACGCCGGAAACCGTCATCGAAAGCCTCGGGCCCTGCAAATTTCCTTCCCCGCTCAAAAAGCTTCATTTTTCCGAAGAACTTTTTAAAACGGACGGAGACCGAATTCTCGCAGACATCACCTACAAAGGTGCGATGGAGGCAGTTTGCTCCGGAAAACCGCTCGTCTCTTTCGAGTCTGCGGGACCGCGCGAAAACATTTTCTTTAATCCGTCGGACACGAAGGTCGGGATTGTTACTTGCGGCGGGCTTTGTCCGGGATTGAACGACGTGATTCGAAATCTCGTTATGGGTCTTTATCATTCTTACGGCGTAACGCGTATCTACGGTTTCAGATACGGTTATGAAGGACTCGTGCCGCAGGGAAATCATGAGCCGATGCTCCTCGATCCGGACATCGTTTCGGATATTCACGCGCAGGGCGGAACGATGTTGGCGAGCTCCCGGGGACAGCAGGATACGCCGACCATCGTCGATACGCTTCAAC
>CAZPYE010000047.1:0-2559 GCA_964590115.1 uncultured Enterobacteriaceae bacterium | reverse complement strand
GGCGACGGCACACTGCGTGCGGCTCGAGAAATTTCCGATGAGTGCAAGCTTCGCGGCTTGAAAAAATCCGTTATCGGAATTCCGAAAACCATCGACAACGATATCGTTTTGCTCGACAAGAGTTTCGGATTCGAATCCGCCGTTTCCGAAGCCGTTAAGGTTATTAACTGCGCTCACGCCGAAGCGAAAGGCGCACCGAACGGAATCGGAATCGTTAAGCTCATGGGGCGCGACTCCGGCTTTATTGCGGCATATGCGTCGCTCGCGAGCTCCGAAGCTAATTTTGTGCTCATTCCGGAAGTGCCGCTTGTCGTTGACGGTCCGAACGGTTTTCTTGAAGTTTTGCGCAAGCGCATTGTCGAGCGCGGACACGCCGTCATCGTCGTCGCGGAAGGCGCGGGGCAAACCCTTTTTGAGGGCGATGCCGGTCGCGACGCTTCGGGAAATAAGCTCCACAACGATATCGGAAAGTATCTGCGCGACCGCATCAAAGCGGACATGAAAGAGCACAATGTGGAATGCACGATTAAGTATATTGACCCGAGCTACATTATCCGAAGCATTCCCGCCAATGCCTATGACAACGCATATTGTTCGCACTTGGCGCACAATGCCGTTCACGCGGGAATGGCCGGAAAAACGGGGATGCTCGTTGCGATGTGCCACCGGGCTCATGTTCACCTGCCTCTCTCTCTTATCGCCAATAAGCGAAAGAAGGTCAATGTAACGAGCGAGCTTTGGCGCGGCGTTCTGGAGTGCACCGGGCAACCGGTCTCCTGGGGCGAATAATGCGCGCGTCCGTCTCTCCCTTGAAAAAAGGGAGAGCGCCCGGACGCGGTGCACCCAAAAAACCGTTTGTTAAAATCGGTTTTCTTTTTTTTGAAGGCGGATGTTTCCGCTTTTTTTATGCCGCACGGGATGAATCGGGATTTCCCCCGATAACGAGAAAACATGTGAAATTCTCGGAGCAATTTTGTATCCTTTTTTCAGCTACGGGAACGCCGAACTTGCCGCTTCCGTGAGCCGCGCGATTTTTTTAGAAACACGGGAAACTCAACGCTCCTGCGGGGCGTTGCTTCCGTAATCCCATGCAAAGCGAGCGACGCATGCGAAGCTCGTGGAAAACAGGAAAACCAAACTGCGCCGCACAAGCACCTTATTCGCATCCCGACATCCTCGAGGCGCAATGGAAAAAAAAAGATTTTTTTTTCCGATTTCTTTTCGTTTCCGCCTCCGATTTCCCCCGGGGAACACAGGTTTTATGCGGACTTGCGCATTTTTGTCTCTTCGGAAAAGAAAGTGCATCTTTGTCGTATTTTTTCTTGCGTTGTTCTGAAAAAAAAAAGATGAAAATCACACTTCATCTTCCATCATCTAATCTAAATCCAATGAAAAACCACAGATTCTTTGTGTCTACCCTCATTGCGGCCGCCGCAATGACCGCTACCGCGTACGCGGGAACATGGGAAACCGATTCGACGACCGGATTACCTGTCGTGGACGATACGTTCTCCTCGCAAACAGAAACGGTAGGTACGTCCGGCGTTACTCTTTCGGAGAACACCGAGCTGACGTACACAACATCCAATGATAGTGGTTCAACCGGTGTTCTCAATGTTGGGGGTTATAACCTGGTATTGAAGGCTGACGGAGAGCTGAAAATTGGGGAAGAAAGCAAAGGCACTGGAAATATCTGGTTTCAGACTGGGCGTTGGCGAACAGAGGCAACGGACAATTCCAGTAATGTCTTTGGGGATATTGGGAATATTTATGTTTCCGGGAGCGCGCAGCTTCACTTTAGCCGAGCGCAGAATATTTCCGGAAATGTGTTCCTTGGGACGTCAACAGTGGATACAGGGTATGATAGTTTGAATTCAGCAGCTGTTCGTATTGGCGCATGGAACGATAACACCACCGCGACGACAAATTTTAACGGCACGACGACAATTCTTTCAGAAGGGACGAAAATTGCGTTTCAGCATAACGCTACTCTGAATATTTCAAATCTCGCCGGAACGGGGAATATTACAACAGGACGTTTTGACGGAAATAATACGTTGAACATCACCGGTTCTACAAATTTTACGGGAACGATTGATGTCGTTTCCGGAATTACATTGAACTGGACGGATACAGATGGCTCTTTTGGCGGTCTTTCCGGGAACGGCGCTGTCGGCGGCGGAAGTACGCTTAATCTCGCTTTGGCGGATGGGGTAACGAAAACTTTCTCCGGAACGGTCGGAAGTGCAGATTCTACTGTTACGTTGAATCTTTCCGGGACGGGAACGCAGGGCTTCAACGGGACTACAACGTTCTTTGGAGATGTTTCCGTTGGGTCGGGGGCGACGCTTGTCGTTGACGGAGGTGCGCTCAATCTTTCAGGAACTGCGACTTTTGCAGAGGACGCGTCGTTGGTACTTACCGGGGTTACGGCTTCTTCGTTTAGCGGGCTTGAAGAAAGCAAGACAGGACTTCAGTCCGTCGGGGCAATCTACACAATTGCGACGGGAGACGGAACGGTCTCCGGATTGACGACGAGCAATGTGACGATTAACGGTG
>CAZPYE010000046.1:13035-13809 GCA_964590115.1 uncultured Enterobacteriaceae bacterium | reverse complement strand
TGATTCTGCGGGAACGCTTCTCTTTAAGCTTGTAAAACTTACATCATGTTTTCCGGACCGTTGACCTTCGCGTTCACTTTGAGGCGCAGACCATTCAGGTGAATGAAGCCGGAAGCGTCGTCCTGGTCGTAGGCGTTGGTCGGATCGGCTTCCATCGTCGCGATATCCGGATTGTAAAGCGAGCACGGAGACTTGCGGCCGGCGACGTAGCAGTTGCCCTTGTAGAGCTTGACGCGCACCGTTCCCGTGACGTTTTTCTGCGTTTCCGTGACGAGCGCCTGAAGTGCGAGGCGTTCCGGCGCATACCAGAATCCGTTGTAAACGAGTTCCGCATACTTCGGAATGAGGCTGTCGCGCAGATGCATCGTGTCGCGGTCCATCGTGATGGATTCCATCTGGCGATGCGCGAAGAAGAGAATCGCTCCGCCCGGAGTTTCATAAACGCCGCGCGATTTCATGCCGACGAAACGGTTTTCGACCATGTCAACGCGACCGATGCCGTGCTTTCCGCCGAGCTTGTTGAGCGTTTGCATCACTTCGAGCGGCGACATTTTCTTGCCGTCGATAGCGACACAGTTGCCTTTTTCAAAATCGAGCTCGATGAATTCCGGTGCGTCGGGCGCGTCTTCCGGAGCGACGGAGAGCTTGAACATCGCCTTGTTTTCCGGGCAGAACGCATCGAACCACGGGTCTTCCATAATTCCCGCTTCGTAGGAAATGTGGAGCAAATTGCGGTCCATCGAATACGGCTTTTTCATGCTCGCTTCGACGGGA
>CAZPYE010000046.1:0-13025 GCA_964590115.1 uncultured Enterobacteriaceae bacterium | reverse complement strand
ACAGGAAGTCCCTGCGCCACGCAGTAATCGATCATTTCCTTGCGTCCCGGGAACTGTGCGCGGAACGTTTCGTCGCGCCACGGAGCGATAATTTTCAAATCCGGAGCGAGCGCGGCGGCGGCGAGCTCGAAGCGCACCTGGTCGTTGCCCTTCCCCGTTGCACCGTGTGCGATGGCGTCGCAACCTTCGGCTTTGGCGATTTCGACCATGCGTTTTGCGATGAGCGGACGCGCAATCGAGGTGCCGAGGAAGTATTGCCCTTCGTAAATCGCTCCCGCCTGCATCATCGGGAAAATGAAGTCGCGGGCAAATTCTTCCTGCAAATCTTCGATGTAAATTTTGGAGGCTCCGGTTTTTTTGCTCTTTTCTTCGAGCCCGGAAAGCTCTTCTTCCTGCCCGACGTTCGCGCAGTAGGCGACCATTTCGGCGTTGTATTTTTCTTTAATCCAGGAAAGGAGCACGGACGTGTCCAATCCGCCGGAATATGCGAGAAGAATCTTCATATCAATGAATTTTGTTGTGTTAAAAGGGAAGCGCAATCATGCGCCGCGCTCCCGCGAAAATCAACGCGGAATTAAAAATATTCGCAGAAAACAATGCGTATTCGCGCTAACGCTTTTCGCCCGCGGGAACGCAATTCCGCAACCACTCCTCGGCAAGTTTCGGCCAAATAAGCCCGACTCCGGAACGCATCCCGTAGCCGTGTCCGCCCTTTGAGAGATAATGCAAATCCACGGGACGCCCGCGGGAACGCATCGCTTCTGCCATAACCAACGCACTCCGGCTACTGTAATAATAATCGTCAAGCGTCCCGAAAATGAACATCGGAGGCGTATCCGCAGAGACCTTGAGCTCGGGCGTCAGAGAGTGACCGGGACCTCCGTCGAGATACGCCGGATAAATAAGCATCGCAAAATCGGGGCGGCAACTAAGCCCGTCGGCGGCATCCTGCGGCGGATAAAGTTTTTCCGAAAAACGGGTTGCGGCACGGGCGGCAAGACTTGCTCCCGCAGAAAAGCCGATAACCCCGACTTGCTTCGGCGCATATTTTTCCCGCACGATGCGAATCGCACGCTGGATATCCTGCAGCGCGCCCTCGGGATTCGCGGGAACGCGATACGCCAGCGTAAAAGCGGTAAATCCCTGTCGCGCCAACCATTTCGCAACGTCGGTTCCCTCCTTGTCGTAAGAAAGCACCTGATACGCACCGCCCGGACAGACGATGACGGCGATGCCGTTCGGCTCGCCTTCGGGAAGCTCAAGCTCCAACGTCGGATTTGAAACCCGTGTCAGGCGGATTACGTTTTTCTCCGTTTCCGTATCGACAACGTGTTTTTCTTTTGCGGCACTTTCGCCGGGCACGTTCCCGCTCCAAATCCCGAAGACTTCCGCCCGAGCGGCGGCAGAAAGGCAGGCGGAGAAAAGGCAAGCGGCAAAAAATATTTTCTTCATGTCCGAAACTTACAGCGTTTCCGTCTTCGCGGGCAAAATGTTTTTTTTTCGGCATCCGCTGTTTGCCAAATCCGGAGAGTCCGTTTAGCATCGCACCATCCTCATGAAAAAGCCTCTTCCCGCTCCTTTCTTTGAAAAAATTTTCGCTGCGCGAGGAAAAATAATCGCGCTTCCGTCAACGGGCTTACCGCCCCGCACGTGGCGCAATGCCGGTGCGTTTCCGGTTTCGGACATTGCTCCCGCGCCGCACAAAACGGTTTTTGAAAATGTTTCCGTGCCGCTTGCGGCGACGGGAACGCCCTGGGAAATTGCGCGGGAACGTATCGCATACGAACTGGAGTTTTGGTTCGGAGAAATAAGCGGAAGAGAACTTCCGCAAACGCGCACCGAAGAAACGGATTCGCTTCGCGTCGCACTCGCCGCCGCCTGCGCGGCAAAGCCTGCGGGAACGCCGCTCGTCCTCTCCGAAAAATCGGGCGCCCTTCGCGCGCTCTTCGGCAAACTGCGGGAACGCGCCTCGCGCGACGGATTCACAGTCATCGTCGAATACGCGGATTACCTCTCGGCAAAGCAGTCCGACCTGCTCGCGTTTTTCCCGGGAAAAACCGAAGACGGCTTTCCGGATTTGCGCGAAAGCATCGTCTGCACGCCGGACGAAGCCGAAAACGCACCGGAAGCGCTCTGTGTCGCACGCGATCTTCGCGTTTCTAAATTCGGCGGAATGGTTTTCGACTCCAACACGTTTCCCGGAAAAATTCTCGGGGCGGGAGCGGGGGAGTTTTTTGCGGAACTTTCCTCGGGAACGCAAATTCACGGAAAACTCTGCGGAAACGCACCGGAAGAAATCCCCGAAGGAGCCGACACGGAAATTTTTCTGCCGCCGGAAATTTTCCGCACAGACGTGTTCCCGCCGGAGGAAAACTTTTTTGAACTGGGAAAAATCGACGACGGAAATACCGGGGAAATTTTCTACGACGGACATTTGTTTTACCGCCAATTCAGAACGGCGGACAAACATTTCGTCGTGCGCATCGCCGCGCAACATCGCCAATCCCTCGAAATCCCCGACGGCGGCTCGCTTTACGCGTGGTTTTTCCCGGAAGACGCAACGGGATTTGTCGGCAAGAGCAAAGCATCGGGCTTTGAGCCTCAGGGAAATCTTTAACCCGTAAGCGGAGACGAGAAACCGGCGATTACCGATGTTTTTTTTCCCGAAAGCGAAAACGTTGAAGTATTCACTTGGTGCATGGTGCGCGAAGCTAAAAACCGTCCGTTCGCAATTATCGCCTCTCCGCCGACAATATAGGTTCGACTTTACGCGGGATTCTCGGTGTTTTATTAGGCATGTCCAATCAGATGAAGAATCGTATTTCTCAAAAGAAAACAGCGGGCGATGACCGCAACCTCGTGCTTGTTGACGAAGATTTTCAGGATGCGGATTTCGAAGATCGCGTTTGGCTCTTTTGGCAACGCCACGGAAAGCGCACGATTGCCGCCGGTGTAACGCTCTTTCTCGCGATCATCGCCGCAATCGTTTACGTCCAAGTCGGCAAAATGCGCATCGCCGCATTGCAGACGGAATACGCGGCGACGGAAACGGCGGAACAAAAACTCGCTTTTGCGCAAGCCAACGAATCCGAACCCATCGCGGGAACAGCCTATTTCGCCGTCGGCTCGGAATTTGCGGACGCGGACAAATACGCGGAAGCCGCCGATGCCTTTGCCGCCGCCGCACGCGTTCTCGCCGGAAAGAAAGAATTTAACGCGATGCAGAACCGGGCAGTCGTCGCTCACGCCGCCGCGCTCGCCCGCACGGGAACGCCGGAAAACATCTCCGCCGCAAAAGATTCCCTGAAAAAACTCGCGGGAACGCCCGATGCGGACACGCTCTACCGGGGACAGGCGATGTATGAGCTCGCCGCCTCCGCCGTCGCCTCCGGCAATCTCGACGAGGCGCGTCTCTGGATTAACGAAATGGACCGCGCCCTCGAACCGACAAACTTTTGGCAAGAGCACAAACGCACACTCATCGCCATTGAACCGCAGCTTGCGGAGACCGCCGCGAACTGAGTTCCGGAAGCCTCGCGCGTCGGGTTGCCCGCCCCGTAAAAAAAATTCATTTCCCCGTAAAAAAAATGTCCGCCGCAAACGAAGCTTCCGCCGTTCCCGCGATTGAGGTGCACAACCTCAACAAAAAGTTCGGCAACTATCGCGCCGTCGCCGATGTCTCGTTTACCGTGATGCCGGGAGAAATTGTCGGCTTCCTCGGTCCGAACGGAGCCGGGAAATCGACGACGATGCGCATTCTCGCCGGGCTTACGCAGGCGAACAGCGGAAGTGCGTCGCTCTGCGGCGTTCCCGTGGCGACGGAATCGCTCGAAGCCAAGCGGCATTTGGGCTACATGCCCGAAAACAATCCGCTTCCGGAAGAATTACGCGTTATCGAATACCTGCGCTGGCGCGCAAAACTGAAAAACGTGCCTCGCAAGAAAATCGCCGAACGCGTCGAAGCCGTAATGCAGGCCTGCGACCTTGCCCGCAAGGCACGACGCAAACTCATCGGCACGCTTTCCAAGGGATTTCGCCAACGCGTGGGCATAGCGGACGCCCTTTTGTCCGAACCGGACGTCATCATTTTGGACGAGCCGACAATCGGGCTCGACCCGCATCAGATTTTGGGAATCCGCGCACTGATACGCTCCCTGCGGGAACGCAAGGCGGTTCTGATTTCCAGCCACATTTTGCCGGAAATCGAAAACGTCTGCGACCGCGTCATCATCATCAACGGCGGGCGCATCGTCGCCTCGGGAACGCCCGACGAACTGCGCCGCGAATTTATTCTTTCCCGCACGTTTTCGGTGGAAACCGACGCGCCCGAGGAAAAGATTTGCGAAATTCTCGGCGCAAAAAAACTCGTTTCCGCCGAAACGGAAAACGCAGATTCCGCATTGAAAAGCTGGGAAGCCACCGTTCCCGCCGACTGTGAATTTTCGGCAGAACGCGTCGTTTCCGCACTTATCGCCGACGGCTTCTCCGTGCGCGAATTTCGCGAAAAACGCCCGAGCCTCGAAGACATCTTTATCGCTGCGACCAAACGAAGTTACGACATCAAGGAATGAAACATTTTCTGACCATTTTTAAATACGAGTTGCGCATTCTCTTTATTTCGCCGGCAACCTACGTGGCGGGAACGATTTTTCTCGCACTCATGGGCGGACTTTACTGGCTGGCACTGCAACGCTCGGCTGTCGGCTCTCTCGGTGATGCGCTTCCCGTCGAAGTTTATTTTCAGCTGTTTTTCGTTCCCCTGCTGATTCTGGTGCCGCTGATTACGATGCGCTCGTTTGCGGAAGAACGCCGCACGGGAACGCTCGGCGCGCTGATGACGACGCCGACAAGCTCGCTCTCGATTGTCCTCGGAAAGTTTTTTGCGGCATACACGCTCTACATTTTTCTGTGGGGCTTGGCGCTCGCGTTCCCGATTTCCGCGTGGATTATGCTGAAAGACCTGTATCCGGACCCGAGGCTTTTGGCGGCAGGCTCGCTGCTCGGCGGCGCGATTTTCGTCGCACTGAGCGGATTGCTTTATATCGCCGTCGGAATTCTGGCGAGTTCGCTGACGCGCTCCATGCTCGTCGCCGGGCTCCTTTCAAGTTGCATCCTTTTCATTCTTGTCGTTTCCGGAGGCGTGCTCCAACTTTTGCCTTTGGAAAATTACGAATCACTCTCGGAGCTGCGGAACCTGGTCGATTACCTTTCGACATTCCGCCACTTGGAAAACTTTTCCCGGGGACTGATTGATACGCGTCCGTTCTTCCTCTTTACGAGCGGAACGTTGCTCGCTCTCGGACTCACGGCAATCAACATCGAATCGAAAGCGTAACCGCCATGACACCCAAACCGTCGCTGTTTTCCCTGAAAGATTTCCGAGGCGTGCGCTTTCTCGGCAGAATGAACCGGCTCGCGCAGGCTCTGCTCGCGCTGGCATTGCTTTTCGGTCTGAACTACCTCGCCTCCCTGCCTTCGTATTACAAACGCTGGGATTTGGATTTTGAAAACCGCCACGGCATTTGGCCGGAAACGCGCGCCCAACTGAACGAACTCGCAAAGAAAGCGCCGGACAATATTTCGGAAGAAAATCCGTGGGTGCGCCTCATCGTTACGCTTCAGCAACCCGTCGCGGGAACGCCGCCGGAGCAGGCATCCGCGCTCGCCCTCCTGCACAAACAGATTTCGCGGCTGGTGGACGACTTCAAATATGAAGCGTTGCAGACGCGCCGCCCGAATTGGATTCGCTTCGAAACCGCAGACCTCGTAAAAAACACACGCCTGAACCGGGAGCTCGAAAAATTCGGAACGCTTCCGCAAAGCACGGCAATCGTCGTCCTCTGCGGCAACAACTGCCGGACAATCACGTCCGAGGAATTGCTGAAACTGCGCCCCGGCGAACGCGGCAACGAACCGATAATCGACGGCTTCCGGGGCGAAGAGGCTATCATGTCCGCCATTCTCAGCGTAACGGACGGAGCATCGCCCGTCGCCTACTTCCTTTCCGGAAACGGCGAGCTGAGTATCGACAGCAGCAATCGCGGCTACGGCCTTTCATCGTTTGCGCAAACCCTGCGTTCCCGCCACATCCGCACGCAGACGCTCGACCTCTCCGTCGTTCCGGACGTTCCCGCCGACGCCTCGCTCATCGTCATCGCCGACCCGCGCATCCCGATTTCCAGACAAACGGAGGAAAAGCTTTCGCGCTATCTGCGGGAACGCAACGGGCGCATCCTCGCGATGTTCGGGCCCGGCACCGAATGCGGCTTGGAAGACCTGCTCTTCGACTGGGGGCTGTCGCTTCAAGACGTTTTCGTCGTCGAAACTTCACCGCTTTGCCTGCTCTCCGACGGCAATTTTGCCGTGAGAAATTTCCCCGAAAAAACGCACAAAACGGCGGAAATTCTCACCGCGCTCAGCCTGCCGATCATCGCCTCGCAGTTCCGCTCCGTCGAAGAGGATTTCAGCGCGAAGGAAGACCGGACGCGCACCGTAACCCCGCTGTTTTTTACTTCTTCGACAAAAACCGGAGCGCCGACAAGCTGGGGCGAACGCGATTACCGCACGCCGCCGTATAAATTTGAAATTATGCGCGGCGACGTGGACGGCCCGATTCCTCTCGGTGCCGTTTCCGAACGCACGGCGGGAACGCGCCTCGGCGTAAGTATTCCCGGCGGGCGCATCGTCGTAATCGGCACGGGCGACATCGCCACCAACGCGCAATTTGAAAACGGCGGAAATAAGCCCTTCCTGCTCAACACCGTCAACTGGCTGATTGACCGCGATATCATGATGAACATTCCGCCGCGCCCGATTTCCGAGTTCCGCCTCAAGGCGACTCCGCCGGACCTCGCGCACGTCGGCTGGAACTTTATGTTCTTCCCCGCCGGACTCGCCATCTTCGGACTGCTCGTTTACTCCTGGAGAAAGAGGAACTGACGCCCGCCGGATAACGATACGTGATAATTCCCTCCGGGCTTTCGCCCCGGCAAAAGCCTTAGCACGCAACTATTCACCGCCCCAATTTATTGAAAAAAACAATGCGTTTTAAACTCACACTTTTTCTGATTATCGCAAACCTGATAACGTTCGGGCTCATTTGGGAAAACGCCGGCGGGAACGCCGAAACGGAAATCTCCGCCCAATCGCTTTTCGCCGCCGACATTTCCGGCGTTGCCGTAAGTTCCGCAAACACCGGCATGTCCTTCGCGCTGAACCGGCAGGAACGCGGATGGGTTTTGGAAAAACCGTTCAGCTGGCGCGCCGATGCCTTTGCCGTCAACCGACTCCTGTCCGAATTGCGCTTCCTCGACAACAGCCTCGGCTTCTCCGTGGAAGAAGTCGCCGATGCCGGAAACACGCTTTCGAGCTACGGACTGGAAAAGCCGACCGTTACCGTAACCGTGAAAGACCTCGCGGGAACGCACAACCTTCAAATCGGAAAAACGACACCGGACGGACGCAGTGTTTACGTGCTTTCCCCCGACGGGAAATTTATCATTCCGGCGCCGATTTCGCTTCTCAACGCCATTTCGCAAACCCCGAACGAACTCCGCGCGCGCGAAGTTTTCGCGATGCGCCCCTACGAAGTCCGCGCCGTAACCGTGCGCACCGCCTTTTCCGGCGGAAGCGAACAGCGCGTGGGGCTCGTGCGTTCCCGGGGCAATTCGGAAACCTCCGCATGGCGCTTCGAAACTCCCGTCGCGGCAGATGCCAATACGCAACTCGTGGAAAAATGCTTAGGCGAACTCACCGCCCTTTCCTACGTTCGTTTCGTCTCCGGCGATGCCGCGCCGGACGATGCCTCCGGGCTGAAAATCCCGGCTCTGCGCTTCACGCTCGAAGCCGCAAACCGCAGCCGCACCCTTCTCGTCGGAAATCCCGATCCCTCCGACCATTCCGGAAAAACCCTCTTCGCCAAACTCGAAGACAATCCGGCGATCTTTACCGTTCCCGCCGAAACCGTCAACGCGTGGAAAACCGCCGCACGCGATTTGCGCGACCCCTATTTCCTCCAATTCAATCCCGCTAATCTGACCGGAATTACCATTCGCGACGGCGGAGACAAATCACTCGTCCTGCACAGGCTCAATATCGCCCGTGCCGAAACGGCGGGAACGCCCTCCGAGGAAACGCCCGTCGGAGCCGTTGCCCACCCGCAACCCGACATCCTTTCCGCCGAATCGGGCGTCGCCGCCAATCCTCTCTATAACGCCTGGCAAATGCCGGTCGCTCCCGGCTCCAGCGTAACGGAAACAATGCACGTCGAGCCGAAAGTCATCGCCGACCTGATTCAAAGCCTGCGCAATCTCCGGGCGACACGCGCCCCCGGAGCGGACAATTTTGAACTCTCCGCCGCCCAACGCCGCCTCTGCGAAGCCTTCGTCGCCGATATCGCCACCCCGGAAGACATCGCCGGAATGAAATTCAATACGCCCCTGCGCATCGTAGAACTCGAATTTACTCCGCCCGACGGAAAAACCTACACGCAGACACTGACAATCGCGCCGGAAGCGGAGAAAAACACGCCTATTCACGCGCAGACAGGAACGGCGATCTACTCCGTCACGCCGGAAATCCTCTCCTCTCTCGATTTACATCCCTCATTCTTCCGCAACCGCAATGTTTATTCCCTGCCCGCGGGCGGTAAGGTTACCTCCTTTAAAATTTTCGAAATCGCCGACGGCAAAGAAACCCTGCTGCTCGAAGAACGCGCCCCGAACGATGCCGAAAACTGGTCGGAAACCATTGAGGACAACCCCGAGCCCTACGCACAAACCGTCGCGAAACTGCTCCGCTCCACGGAAAACGTCGTCGCCGAGTCCTTCCTGCCCGTTCCGTTCTCGCCGGATTTTAAAGACAGCAGCTACCTCGGAATGAACGCGCCCGAACCGTGGCGATACAAACTCGAAGTCAACGTCCTGCTCGCGGACGGCACAAAAACCACGCCCGGGAAAACCGAAACGCTGACCTACTACCTGACGCGGCGCCTCGGCGGGACCACGCAAATCGCCGGCGCTCCCGCCGCAAACTGCATTTTCCGCATCCGTCAGGATTTCATCGATGCCATGCACGCACTGACCTTTAACCGTTCGGGCATCATTCCCAATATCAGCGCGCCGCCCGCCGCTCCGGATAACCTGCTCGGAAACTAAGCCCCCTCAAACCGTTTTTCCCCCAAAAAAAACACACAAACCTAAAAATATGTCCGCATCAGACTCCGCCACCTCCTACGCCGTCGCCTCCGGCGGGAACGCATTCCTCGTTCTCGTCTCCGGTCGCGCCACCTACACAACCTGCCGAGCATTCGGAGACTTTCTGGAAGCCGCGCCCCAAAGCGGTCGCCGCACGCTCATCATCGACCTGGAAAATTGCACCGGCATAGACAGCACCGTGCTCGGACTGATTGCCGGAGCGGCAACGGACTTCCGAAAAATCGGCGGCGAAGTCTATCTGCAACACGCCAAAGGACGTATTCGCGACGTGATTACGAACCTCGGTCTGCCGGAGCTGCTGACGCTCCTTCCCGAAGACGAACAACTCCCCGCCGCCGCCGCGCTGCTCTCCGCACAAATGGAACAGCACTGCGTCGGTCCCGCCTGCAACAGCGCCATTCTACACGCACACGAAACTCTCATGGCGGCAAATCCGGAAAATATCGCACGCTTCAAGGATGTCGTCGCATTCATGCGCGAAGATCTCGGAAAAAACCTTTAACACGGAAAATAAAAAAAAAGAAGCGTTCCCGCGAAACGAATCGCGGGAACGCTTTTTTTGTCCGGTTGAGGAATCGGGATTTGCCGCTTAGCGCGCGCGACGGCGGCGACGCGAAACCGCGAGCGCAATCGCACCCAAGCCCGCCAACAAACCGAACGCCGACGGCTCCGGAATCGCCACCGCGTAGCTCGAGAAAGTATCCGTCGTGAAACTCAACGCACCGGTTTCCGCGTCGTAAGTAAGTTTTACGGTTCCCGTTACATCTTTCCAGGTCGCATCCGCTCCGTCCTCCTTGTGGAAGACCTTAATCGTATTAAGGTTAAGTCCGGTATCAACCGTCGTCGAAACCGTAACGGATTCGCCTTCGCCGATCCCGTCGATATCGAAATGCCACGCCCCGGCGACCTTGCCGTTCGTAATCGAGCTTACGTCAATTTCGCCTTCCGCGACGGTAATTTCTTGAATTCCGGAGAAAAGAATATTCGCCGTCGCCGAAATCTCGACTGCCGATCCGCTTCCCGTCGCAACCGTGATTTCCTTGAGCGCAACGCCGGAACCGTTTTCGGCGGTCCCGTCGGAAATCTTCGAATCACCGAGCATCGTCAGCGTCCCGTTGTTCGTCAGCGTTCCCGTAACAATCAAGGTCGCATTATTCAACGTAATCGTGCCGGAATTGACGAACACAGAAACCTCAATCACAGAATCGGTTGCAGTAATATTACCCGTATTCGTGAAGGAAACCTCTTCTCCGCCTTTGCCGTTAATGACAATCGATGAATTATTCAGCGTCAGCGTTCCCGCGTTCTGATTATACACATCGGAGCCGTTGGAAGCCTCGGCAACGACAAGTTTGGAGTCGGTCAGGGTGAAAACGGAGTCCTTATCTCCCGCCATGAAGCAACTCCCGAGCTTGATATCGGACTTATCAAAATTAACGGAGCTGACAGAACTCGTATCATAGAATGTAATACGGGCAGCATCAACGACAGCATTGTTAAAAGCGAATGTATACGTTCCCGCATAATCAGTGTTGTTCTGTTTCGCCTTATTCCCGAAGGAGCTGTTTTCAGACAAAATGACATACGCGTCATTGACGGTAAAGTAGCTGTGTTGATTCCACCCCGTGCTTTCCTGGGCAATAAGACCTCCCTTGAAGTAAAGGGATGCATCAGCGACAGTTAAATTTTCGCGGGCTGAACGAGCATCTTCAAGAGAACCGTTAATCGTAACCTTGTCTCCATAGCCGAGTCCGTAGCGAGACGTTGAAGTTACGACCAAAGACGCGCCCTTTTCGACGCTCCACTCCATATTTGCTGAAGTTTTGTAGTAATCGGTAAGCGTTCCGTAATCGTAGAGCATTCCGACTTGATTGGTGCCTCGGAAAGTTACTTTCCCGGCAACAAAAACCTTACCTCCGACACTCGAATCCTTGACGATAGCGCCATCAAGCAAATTAAGCTCATTATTTCCCGTAAGCGTCCCGATATTCAGCGTGCTTTCGCCGGAAACGTTAATCGTTCCGTTGTTGGTGACGGAGGTCGCCGTGAAGGAGGAATTTTCAACGGAAATCGTTCCCGCGTTGTCGATGACTTGAGCGCGTTTTGTGTTTTCCCAAAGGACACCGCTTCCCACGTTATTGGTCGGCTCCGTCATCGAAAACGAAGAATTCTCGATTTTGAGTTCTCCGTCTTTGTAGACGGAAAGATAGGAATTTGTCGTCGTGAACGTCGCATTGTTTTTGAGCGTTACCGTATTGACCGGATTTGAGTCGCTAACCCCCTCAGAGGAGCTGTGTCCGATCGTCATGCTGACGGTTGCGTGTAAGTAGTTCGCGTTGACATACTCGCTCTGCTTATCGGTTACGGAACCGCCGTCAACAACCATGCTTCCGAACTCGCTTGTTCCTCCGGTGCCGGCGAGAGCGACATCTCCCGCTCCTTCTATGCCCGTGAATTTTAAATCGCCGCAGACAGTTATCGTCCCGCGATTAGAAAGCTGACCGACAAGCTCAAAAGAGCCGCCTTTTTTAATTTCCAAATCACTGCCGGCTCGTATCACGATATCCCCGACGAAAGTTGCCCCGGAGACCTTGGAAAGCCCGGAATCGACGATGCGGTATCCGCCTTCGGTTCCGACGCGCACTTCTGCACCTTCGTCAACGACGATTTTGTGGTCTCCGGTTTCCCCCGTTTCTTTGGTCGTTGCGAGTCCTGAAAGGACGGAGACTCCTTTGAGCGTGAGTGTTCCCGTTTCTACTCGCAGAGCGTTGGATACACCAGAATTTCCACTGGCAATAGCGATGTTTGCATTTTCAACCGTAACATTCCCGTAAGTATAAATACCGGCAGTATCAGAACCGGCGATAGAGGAATCTTTCAAAACCGTTCCGTCGTTCAACGAAGCCTTTCCGACAAGCGTGCCGATATTCAGTGTGGACGTACCCGAAACGGAGAACGTGCCCGCGTTCGTAATGCTTTGGGCAGTGAGTGTAGAATCCGTCAACGAGACGCCGGAACCGGAACTGATGACGATATTGGACGCTTCCAGTTTCGACTTTTTTAGCGTGAGAGAAGCTCCGTCGCTCGTAAGGATTGCGTTTCGGCTGTCTGCAGACAGAGAAATTTTACCCGTCTTAGCATAAGTATCGTTTAACTCAATACTCCCGCCCTGATTTGAAATCCAGTTGGCTTCATACTGGAGGTTATCCGCTCCGGTTCCGTTGATAATAATCTTCCCTCCCGCACGAATAACAGTTTCCTGGTCGGCATAAATTTTGGCGATTTTCCCCGTCTCAGAAACCGTCAGCGTAGAGTAGCTTCCCACGTAAAATGCCTTCGCCTCTACGGTTCCGTTGACAACAAAATTGATAGCCCCGCCGTCACGCGTCGCCGTTCCCTCCGAAAGATCGTCCGGATCATCAATTGCCTGTCCGAGATTGATTAACCCGCCTTTCAAGGTGGCAGACTCTCCGAGCTTAACGGTTGCAACAGAGTCATGGGAAAAGGATTCAGGCTTCGCCGTTCCGCTTTGCCAGATTGTATCCATCAGGTAGAAACGGGCGAAGGCTGTCGTATCGATAGTCCCCGACCCCGACAGGGAGAGATTCGCATCCGTATAGAGCCAAAGCTTCGTGGCGGAATCCGCGGTCGCCGTATAGTCGGAAACAGAAATCTCCGTTTCATCCGTGATTCGGCTTTCGTAGCTGCCGTGCTCCGTAAGCGCCTTCGAAATGTCGAGCGTGTCTTCGGCGAAGGCGGTTGAGGTCATCGCGGCAGCCGCGACGAGTGTTGAAAAGAGGAATTTCGAGA
>CAZPYE010000045.1:0-14199 GCA_964590115.1 uncultured Enterobacteriaceae bacterium | reverse complement strand
TTCCGGAGCCGTCGGCGTTCGGTTTGTTGGCGGGCTTGGGTGCGATTGCGCTTGCAGTTTCGCGTCGCCGCCGTCGCACGCGCTAAGCGGCAAATCCCGATTCCTCAACCGAACAAAAAAGCGTTCCCGCGAAAACAAATCGCGGGAACGCTTCTTTTTTTTTCTTCAAGAAAAACCTTTGCGGGAACGCGGCAAGCGACTTAGATTTTGACGATTATGGGTAAAACTCTTTTCCAGAAGGTTTGGGATGTGCATGCGGTCGCGACGCTTCCGAACGGTCAGACACAGCTTTTCATCGCAACACACTATATTCACGAAGTTACTTCTCCGCAGGCCTTCGGAATGTTGCGCGACATGAATTTGCCCGTCATGCACCCCGAGCGCACGTTTGCGACGGTTGACCACATCGTGCCGACGACAAGCGTTTCGGAGCCGTTTCCGGATACCGTTGCGCAGTCGATGATTTCCGAGCTCAGAAAAAACTGTAAGGAAAGCGGTATTCGCTTTTTTGATACGCATACGGGGCATCAGGGTATTGTTCATATCGTCGGTCCGGAGCAGGGGATTACCCAGCCGGGGAAGACGATTGCCTGCGGAGATTCGCATACGGCTACGCACGGGGCTTTCGGGGCGGTGGCATTCGGCATCGGAACGTCGCAGGTGCGGAATGTCCTCGCGACGCAAACGCTGGCGTTTTCCCCGCTCAAGGTGCGGCGCATCAACGTCAACGGCGTCCTTAAGCCCGGCGTTACGGCGAAGGATGTCGCTCTGCATTTGATTAATCTTCTCGGAGTGGACGGGGGAATCGGCTTCGCACACGAATACGGCGGGGACGTGTTTGACAATTTTTCGATGGATGAGCGCATGACGGTCTGCAATATGGCGATTGAGGGCGGTGCTCGCGTGGGCTATGTCAATCCGGACGAAACGACATTTTCTTACCTCAAAGGGCGGACGTTCGCCCCGAAGGGCGAGGCGTGGGATGCGGCGGTTGAACGCTGGAAATCTTTTGCGAGCGACTCGGATTGCGTTTACGACGATGTGGTAAACGTTGATGCGGCGGACATTGCGCCGACGGTAACGTGGGGGATTACGCCTGCGCAGAGCGTTCCCGTGACGGCGGCGTTCCCGCGTCCGGAAGAACTTTCTGCGGCGGATGCGGCAACGGCGGAAGAGGCGTATCGCTACACGCGTTTTTCTCCCGGTGTTCCCGTTGCGGGAACGAAAGTCGATGTCGCGTTTATCGGATCCTGCACGAACGGTCGCCTTTCGGATTTTCAGTCCGTCGCGAAGTATTTGGCGGGGAAAAAAGTGGCTCCGGGCGTAAAGGCTCTTGCCGTTCCCGGTTCGCAGATTGTCGCCGCGCAGTGTGAAAAGCTCGGGATTGCGCAGATTTTCCGCGATGCGGGATTTGAGTGGCGATTGGCGGGTTGTTCCATGTGTCTGGCGATGAATCCGGACAAGCTCGTCGGTGATCAGGTCTGCGCAAGTGCCTCGAACCGCAATTTTAAGGGGCGACAGGGTTCTCCGACGGGGCGCACGCTACTGATGTCTCCGCTGATGGTTGCCGCCGCCGCCGTTTCGGGATGCGTCGCCGACTGCCGCGAAGTTTTTGACCTTTAAAAATCCGGGAGAGGCGGGGTGTCTCCGTTCGGACGTTATGGAAATTGAAAAACGCATAGAGGCGGCTCGCGAAGCTGTTTCGTCGGTCGTTCCGTTTTTTGACGAAAAATTTTCCAAGGTCGAAAGCCGGTGGAAGTGCGACGATACGCGGGTAACGGAGGCGGATCTTGCGATTTCCGAACGTATCACGGCTTTCATTACTGCGGCGTTCCCGCATGACGATTTTTGTTCGGAGGAAGATCTTCCGCCGCCGGGGGCTCCGCCGCGGGCGCTTTCGGCTCGTTTTGCCTGGGTGTTGGACCCGATTGACGGAACGAATAATTTTGCACGGGGAATTCCGCTTTGCGCCGTTTCGTTGGCTTTGTTGGAAGACGGTTATCCCGTTTACGGCATTCTTTACGACCATGCGCAACGGACGTTTTTGGAGGGCGGAAAGACGGTTCCGCTGTCGCGCGGCGGCGTTCCCGTGAAGACGGATTGCCCGCCGTTTGACCGTCACGGAATCGTGAGTTTTCATTTCCCGTTGAAAAAATCCGAGCTGGATGAATTGGCTCCGTTTACGACGGTAAACGCCGTGCGCTGTCAGGGCTCGGCTGCGTTGAATTTGGCATACAATGCTTTCGGCGCGATTGACGGGAGCGTCGATTACAATACGAAAATTTGGGACATTGCGGCGGCGACGGCGATGCTCGACGCTTCCGGGCGCGAGATAGTGTTTCGCGGTACGCAGGCTTTTCCGTTGCGCGAGGTGTCGGCGGCGATGCCGAATTTGCGCTGGGTCGCGGGAACGCCGGGATTCATGGAGAAAGCGCGAAAGGTCTTGTCGCTTTCGTGAAAAATGCCCCGTTTCCTCTGCGGTTTTTTAGCCGAGGAAGAGCTTGGGGCGGGGGAGAATCGCGTAAAGCACGCGAACGAAGACGTAAGTCGCGGCGAAGGCGAAAAGCGCAGAAACGGGAATTTGCAGTGCGAGCGGAATTCCGACTTTGACGGCGAGCACATAGCTCGGTCCGACAAAAAAGTAATGCACGAGGTAAACTCCGAATCCGAGTTTTCCGAGCGTGCCGAGAAAACGGGTGAGGCGTCCCGGCGCAAGGCTGATTTTTGAAATAAGCATGAATAGTGCCGCGCTCGAAGCGGCTACGTTGAGGGAGCAGTATGTCCAAAAAAGCTCGACCATCGGTTCGGCTTGGAATTGCACTGCCGTCGCGGCGATTTCTGCCGGAGACGTTCCCGTAAATGCTTGTGCGCAGGTTGCGGCGGCACGCGTGACAATTCCGCCGTCGGCGAGAGCGTTAAAAATCTCGGCGTTCCCGGTGCTGCCGAGAAGACGCACCCAATAGAACCCGAAGAATGTGGCGAACGTTCCCGCAAGAAGCATCGGAATGCCGATCGCGAGTGCCTTTTTTACGCGGAGTTTCCGCGCGGTTTCTGCGAGCACGTGCCCGAGCAACAAATATCCGTTGAATCCCGCAAACGCGTAAAACGTGCCGAACGCATTCCACGAACAGGTGCCGAAAAGGTAGCCTTCACCGAAAGGCAAGTGCGGTGTCAGAAAAATATCGGCGTAAGGAATGACGAGCGTTACGCCCCAAACTGCGAGAAACGCCCGCTTGGTTTTCATGGAAACTTTTTCCGTCCAAGCCGAAAAAACCGGCAGGTAAAGATACATTCCCAAAAGCATATAAACATACCACAGGTGGACGGAAAAATAGTTGAACGAGAAGGGAATTGTCGCAATCGTCGAAAGGGCGGAGCCGAGGTCGGTCGCGGGACCGGCTCCGCCGTTCATGAAGCCGGAATACGGAAAAAACGTAAGAACGAGTGCTTTCGCGGAGTCCGGCGTTTCCGCAATCAGCCCGGCAAACCACGGGAACAGCGTGTAGAGGACGGACCAAATCAGAAACGGAATCAGCACGCGGGGAATCCGTTTTTTGTAAAATGCGCCGGGAGAGCGTTCCCGCACGGGAAGCAATAAGGCACCGGTAATCATCACGAACAGCGGAACGCACGGGCGAAGCATGGAGCCCCAAATCGCGCCCCAGTAGAGAAATTCCGGATTGCCTGCTGATTCCGTCGAGCAGTTAAACGGGTCGCAGGCGTGGCAAACGACGACGAGGAACATTGCAATCCAGCGCACGCAGTCAATCCACGCGAGGCGTTCTTTTTTTTCCTGAGAGATGCGGGGTGCTTGTTCGGGTGTCATATCGGGGAACGGGTGCGTGAAGAATTCCGAAGGGGAGATTAAAATTTTCGAATCGGACTCAGTCGAGCGTTTCGGCTTTTCTCAGCGCATCTTCGCTCATGTTCAGCCTGTTTCGGCAAAAATCGCGCATGTCCGGAGGAAGCGGAGCGGAAAATGTGCGCTCGAATTCCGGACTTTTAAAGACGAGGCGTGCGGCGTGCAATGCCTGTCTTGGCATTTCGAGTTCGCGGGCATGGCGTTCCGTCCAGCCTTTTTCGCAAAAATCAAGATAGAGCCGCTCGTTGTGTCCGTAGAGTTTGTCTCCGACGATGCAGTGCCCGATGTGGCGGGCGTGGGCCCGGATTTGGTGTTTTCTTCCGGTGTGCAACTCTACGCGGGCAAGGGTGTATCCGTTCCCGAAATACAGCGGTTCAAAAAAGGAGACGGCGGTCTGTGAGTCCGGTCCTTCCCCTACGCATTGTTTAACGAGGACCGGGCTTGCGGTGTCCGGGCGCAACGGGGCATCGACGAGTTGCGGTTCGGTCATTTCTCCTTCGAGAACGGCGAGGTAGGTTTTGGAAACCCAGCGTCTTTCGACGGCTTTTTGGCTCTTGCTTGCAGCGTCGCGGTTGAGGGCGATAAGGATGATGCCGCTTGTTTCCCTGTCGAGGCGGGAAACAAGGTGCATCGTCGTGCCGCCGCGCCATTCGCGAACGGCACCGACGAGGCTGGACCACGGACCGTTTTTCGACGGATGGCAAACGACCCAGCCCGGTTTGTTAAAGGCAATAAAGTCCGCGTCTTCTTCAATAATCCAAGACGGGAGTTCGTCCGGGTTGATGAGCGGAGCGTTTTGCGCCTGCGGTCCCGGCGGCGGGAACGCACAGCAGTCGGGATTTCGTTTCGGGGAAAACATTTCGGAGAAAGAAAATGCCCGGGCGCGGCATCAGTTTACTTTTCGGCAGAGGTAAACCGCGTAGGCGAACATGAGGGCGTTCGGTGCCCACGCGGCGAGAATCGGCGGGAGCCATTGACTTGTTCCGAGCATATTAAAAATGTTCGTCAGCAGGTAGTATGCCGCGAAAAGCCCGATGGATTTTGATACGCCGACCATCGGATTGACGCGCACTCCCGCGACGGCGAACGGAATTGCAATCCCGACGACGATGAGACAACAGAACGGGCTTGCCAGGACGGAGTTGTAGTAAACCTCGTATTCGGAAATGCGCGGGTTGCTCTTGGGATCTGTTTCGTTAAGGATACGCCGGATTTCGGGAATGGAAAGGTCGCTCGTTTTTCGTCCGATGAGAGCCATTAGCGAGGGGTTTTCAGAAAACTCGGAAATTTCCCGCTCGGCAAATTTCGGCTGGCGCAAAAGTTCTCCGTTTTCGAAAATGAGTTCCTTCCCGTTTTTCAGCGACCAAGTACGGGAGTTTTCGTCAAAAGACCCGGTTTCGGCAACGAGGGCATGAGTAATTTTCCCGAGTTCGTCGTAGGTATAAATATTCAGCCCGTAGGCTTTGTGCGTGTAGGGATTGTAGTTGGCGATATACCAGTTTCGGCGGTCTGCGGAATTGTTAAAAAAAAGCGTTTCTCCGCGAACGCTGGCTCGATTGAAATCTCCCGTGCTTTCCTTGTGTTTCAGTTCCCCTTCGGAGAGAATGGTTGCCGCCCGCTCGGTGGCGTAGGGAACGAGAGAGGCGTTCAGGGCAAGCATGAGAAACGACAATGCCGCTCCCGCAATCCACAGAGAACGGGTAATTCTGAAAATGCCGAGCCCCGCCGCACGCATCGCCGTGAGTTCCTGATTTTTATGCAGATGCCCCAGCGCAAACAGCAACGAAACAAGCAGGGAAACGGGAATAACCACCGGGAGAAATCCCATCGCAATCATCGCAAAAAATTCGACGGAACGGAGGGTCGGAACATCCCAAACCAGAAGGTCTTCCAGGTTGTTGTAAACGGCGGAAATGAGGAGCATTCCGATCATCGCAAGAAGCGACATTGCGAAAATTTTCAGCCATTCCCATAAAATGTGTCGGTCGATCAGAGGCATTACTCCGGCAATAATGGATAAAGAGGAGAAATTTTGAAAGAAAATTGGAATTTCGGACTTCGTTCTTCGAATGCTTTAACCGTGCCTCGGACAAAATCGGGCTACGGCTGTTTTTTTATAATTTTGTAATCATTACAAAATATTGCTTGCTTTGCGGTATAATTTTGTAATAATTCCAAATTCTAAATGAGTAATTCAGTAATTTATCCGAAAAACGCCTTGCCCGAAGGGGTTATTCCCGCGCTGAGAGTGGAGCCGATGCCGAAAGACACAAACCAGAACGGAGATGTTTTCGGCGGCTGGGTAATGAGTCATGTGGACTTGGCGGGCGCGAGCACGGCAATGCGCTATGCGCAAAGCCGCTACATTGTAACGCGGGCGGTAAGCGGCTTGACCTTTGAGGCTCCGGTAATGGTCGGGGATGTCGTTTCCTTCTATGCGGACATTATAAAAGTGGGACGCACTTCGCTCACGGTGAAGGTTACCGTTTACGCGGAGCGTTTGACGAAAATGTGCAACAGCGTGGCGAAAATCACCGAAGCGGAGCTCGTGTTCGTCGCCCTCGATTCCGAAAAAAAACCGATTGCGCTGGAAGAGGCGCGGGCGCAATTCGCAGAGGCTTGTCCGCTTGTATTTTAAACTCCTTAAAACGGAGTATTCATAGTAAAGTAACGTAACTCACGTTCCCGCAGATAATCTGCGGGAACGCTTTGCTTCGGAGTCATGAAACAAAAGCGTTGACGGGCGGAGTGGGCGTGCACAGACTTCGCGAAAATTCGTCTCACTCTAAAGATTCGCTTCCCTGATATGCCGACTCCCGACACCGAAAATCCGTTGCCGCCGTCATCGAATCCGCCGCCGGAAACGCCTTCGCAGGACCGGAACGTTCCCGCTTCAACCGCGCCTCCGCAGGTCGTCGTTGTGCCGGCGGTGATTGTGCCCGTCGTCGTTCCCGTCCCTGTCGCGGTTCCGATTCCCGTTCGCGGGGAATCGAAAATCCCCGCCCCGGAAGGAGACGGCGGTGCGCCGGAAGAGGAGGGCATCGGCTTCGCGGTTTCTTCCGCGCATGCGGCTCCGCCCGGCGCGGTTTCAAAGTTTTGGACAAGGGTCGGGGGGACCGGGTTTTCGGTTTCGGTGCTTTTTCATGTTGCGCTGATTGTTTTTGCGCTTTTTTACGTGTTTTCGGATTACGGGAACGAGGAGCCGGAGAAGACCGTTTTTATTTCCGGAAGCGGCGGCGGGAGCGCGTCGCGGGGGGAACGGCACAGGGCTTTTCGGAAAACACAGGAATTCGAAATGCCGAAAATCTTTTCAAAAACCCGAAATCCGAAGTCGGCTTTGCCGGAAATTCCGAAAGCGCCCGCGATGAAGAAATTAGATTTTTCCGGAAAACTCGGCGGCGGCGGACTTTCGGAATTCGGGAACGATGCCTCGGGAACGCTCGGATTCGGGGGCGGCATCGGTGGCGGATCCGGTCCGGGAATCGGAGACGGTTCCCATTTTCTCGGGAAGTTTAAAACGTTGCTCGGCGCGAAAATTAAGGCTCGGAAAATCGCTGTTTATTTGGACTGTTCCGGGTCCATGAGACCTTTTTTGCCCGCCGTGAAGGCGGAAATTTACGAAAATTTCCCCGATGCCGATGTGTTCGTGTTTTCGGGAGCACAGACGGAAATTCGCGACGGGGAAATCTTGGGCGGACGAAATATGAGGGCGAAAACACTCGCCGCCGTCAGGCGTAAGCCGGCGGACGACGAGACCGACGTTTCAAAACTTTCCGGGCGGGCTCGCGTTATTTACGGTCGCTTCTCGGCACACTTCGCTGCGGGAACGCTCGGTTCGTGGCTCGACGTGATGTCGCGGGAACGCTACGACGCGCTGGTCGTTTTTTCGGACTTTCGGGACGGCATTCGCCAGCGCCGGGCGGGGAAAACCGTTTATGCGGATTCTTCGTATTCGCCCGTCGCGGACGAGCGCACTGCGCGGGAACGCACTTGGGAAAGGGAATGGTTTGCTTCGTTTTCCGGAAAAAGCGCTCCGAGACTCTACCTGTTTTCCGCCCGAACTTCTCCGCAGGATTTCCTGAAAAAATGCGTCGATTCTTCCGGGGGCGAAATAACGATTCTCGATTTGAAGAAAAAGCGTGCGCCTAAGCCTGAGAAGGAGGATTCCCCCGCAGCGTGACGGAAGTGAAAAGGCGGGAGTTTCGGGCGCGGCGTTTTTCCGTTTACAGCCGTTCCCGCCGACCCCGCCTGTCCGTTTTCTTCCTTGCGGGAACGCGGGAAAAGGATAGTCTTTTTTCAACGCAAATTTTTTAGCTTTTCCAATGTCCGAAGACACAACGAATCTCGTAACCATCAATATTGACGGCAAGGATTATCAGGTTGCCGCCAAGCAGAATCTTATTGATGCCGCACATTCTGTCGGAATCGAAATTCCGCATTATTGCTACCATCCGAAGTTGCCGATGGCGGGAAGTTGCCGCATGTGCCTTGTCGAAATCGGAATGCCCATGCGCGATCGCGCGACCGGAGAGCCCGTAATGGACGATGCGACCGGGAAGCAGAAAATCGGCTGGATGCCGAAGCCGGCAATCGCCTGCGGAACGAATGTTTCCCCGGGGCTTCACGTGAAACTGAATTCAAAAATGACCGTTTCCAGCCGCGAAGGCGTTACGGAGTTTCTGCTCGCGAATCACCCGCTCGATTGCCCGATTTGCGACCAGGCGGGCGAATGCACGCTTCAGGAGTTTTCCTCGCAGTACGGGAAGGGCGCGTCGCGTTATCGCGATGCCAAAAACGTGAAGCCGAAGCACAAAAGCCTCGGACCGCTGGTGATGTATGACGGCGAGCGTTGCATTCGTTGCACGCGGTGCGTCCGTTTTTGTCGCGACATTATGGGGCGTCCCGTTCTCGGCGTGACGCAACGCGGCTCCCATTCGGAAATCGATTGTTACCCGGGAACGGAACTCGACGGGAATTATACGCTCAACGTGGTGGATGTCTGCCCGGTCGGAGCGATGACGAGCAAGGATTTTCGCTTCAAGATGCGCGTTTGGTTCCTGAAAAAATCCAAGAGCATTTGCACGGAGTCCAGCGTCGGCGTAAATACCGTGGTTTGGTCCCGTGAAGGAAAAATTTATCGTATCACGCCGCGCGAAAACGACGCGGTCAATGTCGTTTGGATGAGCGACTCCGGGCGTATGCTTTATAAAACGGTTACGGCGGAGACGCGTCTTTCGGGATTCCGTCGCGGCGAAAGCGAAGTTACATTCGACGAAGCGGCGGACGCGGCGCTGGCGTTGCTGAAAGCCGGCGTTCCCGCATTTGTCGCTTCCGGAAAAATGTCCGTTGAAGAGCAGTTTGCGCTGAAGGCTTTGGCAAGTGCCGTCGGCGGAAAGGTTTATCTTGCAAAGACATTGGGGGAAAACGACGGAATGCTGATTTCCGAAGACCGTTCCCCGAACCGCCGCGGAGCCCTCGTTACCGGGCTGGTTTCGGATTTCGATTCCTCGGACGTTTCCCTGCTGGCATCGAAAATCGATGCGGACGAAATAAAAACGCTTTTCGTTTGCGGAGAAGACTTGAAGGCACTCGGGCTGACCGACGAGCAACTTAAGAAAGTCGAAATCGTTTATCTCGGCACGCAAGCGAACGCCACGAGTGAGGAAGCCTCCGTCGTGCTTCCGGGGCGCACCGTCTTCGAAAAGGCGGGAACGTTCATCAATCAGGAGTTCCGCCTGCAGAAATTCGAGCTCGCCGTGCCGGGCGCGAAGGGAACGGAAAACGATTTGACGATTCTTTCGACGCTTGCGGCGCGCGCCTCCTCAAGTGTCGTTACGGACAACTCTCCCGCTTCCGTTTGGGAAAAACTCCGCGCGTCCTGCCCGACGCTCGCCGATATCGATTACGCGAAAATTCCGGAAACGGGAACGCTCTTGGACGCGTCGCCCTGGTCGAATCTCGCGTTCCCGGAAACAGGCTCGCTGAAGTGGTCTCCGAAAAAATAATTTTTTCTCAACTTTAATACCGAATCCTTAATTTTTTTTGAATTTCCATGGATGCATTTGCACAAGGACTTCTTGAAATCCTCAAAGGCTGGGGCGTGAACGAAGCATGGCTTCCGGACGCGGGAACGACGGGGCTCATTCTGAAGGCGGTTTTTGCCGTTGTCGTCGTTCTGCTGATTATGGGCTGTTGCCTCTACACGGTCTTGCTCGAACGCAAGACTGCCGCCTGGGCGCAAGGTCGCGTCGGGCCGAGCGTTACGACGATGCCGCTCATCGCCGCGATTCCGGTTGTCGGAAAAGTTCTGACGTATTGCGGCTTCATTCAGCCTTTGGCGGACGGTGGTAAACTTTTCATGCGCCAGGAACCGCTTCCGGAACACGTGAATAAATTCTACTACTGTCTGGCTCCCTGTCTGGCGCTTGCCCCGGCGATTATCACGATGGTGATGATTCCGTTTACGAGTTATATCAATCCGGAAACGGGTGAAGAAACCGCGCTGATGCTCTGCAATATGAATCCGGGCTTCGTGTTTATGTTTGCCGTGAGTTCGCTCGGCGTTTACGGCGTCGTGCTCGGAGGTTGGGCCTCAAATTCCAAGTATCCGTTCCTCGGATCGATTCGCGGGAGTGCGCAGATGATTTCCTATGAACTTTCGCTCGTGCTGGCGATTCTTCCGGTCGTTCTGATTACGGCGGGAACGTCGGATAATCCGCTTTCGCTCTTTTCAATCGTTCAGGGGCAGGGCTCCTGGTGGAATATTATTTTGGCGCCGCTTTCCGCCGTAATCTACTTCGTCGCATTGCTTGCGGAAATGAACCGCCAACCCTTCGATATGCCGGAATCGGAAACGGATACCGTCGGCGGCTTCCATACGGAATACGGGACGTTTAAGTTCGGTCTGTTTTTCACGGGCGAATATCTCCACATGATTCTCGGTTCGATTCTCTTCGTGATGTTCTTCCTCGGAGGATGGCATGCCTTGCCGTTTATGCCGACGTTCGGTTTGGACGGAGTTCTCGGGACCTTGCTCGGAATCGTCTGCCTCGTGGTCAAAGTCATCTTTATGCTTTTTGTCATTATCTGGATACGTTGGACGGTTCCGCGTTTCCGTTTTGACCAGGTGATGCGCATCGGCTGGAAGCTTCTGTTGCCTTTTGCCATTGCCAACGCCGTTGCGTATTTCGTTTTCTTCGGAATTTACGAAACGCTTTTGAAATGAGGATATTGACCGGTTTTTAATTTCTAATCAGAGGTTTTTCAGAAATGGCGACTCAAAACATCAAAGTCATTACGCGCAAGCCCTTGCGCTGGTGGGAAAAGCTTTACATTCCGCAGGTTCTTGCAGGGATGAAAATTACGCTCGGTATCATGCTCCGCAAGCCGGTTACGTTGAAATATCCTTTTGAGCGTCCGGTAATCCCGAAAGGCTATCGCGGGGTGCCGACACTCGTAAAGGATCAGCACGGTCGGGAAAAGTGTGTTTCCTGTCAGCTTTGCGAGTTCGTTTGTCCTCCGAAGGCAATTCGTATTACGCCCGGTGAAATCGATCCCGAATCCGGGAACGCACACATCGAAAAAGCACCCGCAAAATTTGAAATCAATATGCTTCGTTGCATTTACTGCGGAATGTGTCAGGAGGTTTGCCCGGAAGCGGCAATCGTATTGCAGGGCGAATACTCGCTCAACGGCTATTCGCGTTCCGGTATGATTAACGACAAACAAAAGCTTTACGAACTCGGAGGCACCATTCCCGATTCCGTCCGCAAGTGGGACAGGAAAAAGGCGGCGCAGGAAGCTGCCTGTTCGCACTGAGCCCGTGTTGAAAAAGGCGTTCCCGTATCCGATTACGGGAACGCTTTTTTTTGCGTCACGATTTTTAAAACGAAAACTCGCTTTGCGAGGGTTCCTCGTCCTCGCGAGGGAGACTGTCTTCCAGCCCGGGAATTCCGCCGGGCGATTGCGCGGCAAGATTGCGTAAAAACTTGAGTCGATGTTGCGGAGTGATTCCGCGGGAACGGATTGCCGCGATGTGCACGGGCGTTCCGTAGCCCTTGTGATCACGAAATCCGTAGCCGGGAAATTCACCGTCGAGAGAGACCATCATCCGGTCTCGCGAAACTTTGGCAACGATGGAGGCGAGAGCAATGGCGAGGCTTGTCGCGTCGCCTTTGACCAACGCTTCGTGTCGCCAGACAAAGGGCGAGAGCGGGCGCCCGTCCACAAGCATGGGCGGAAAAGAAATGCCTCTGTCAAAGAGAGGCGCATCGTCCGTTCCCGCCGTTGCAAACGGGCAGTGCGTTCCCGCCGGAACTTTTTTCAAAATCCCTTCGACGGCGCGTTGCATCGCGAGTCGCGAGGCGCCGAGGATGTTGAGGGTTTCAATTTCTCGCACGCTTGCCGTTCCCGCCGAGAAAACGAGTTCTCCGCGCCGTTCCCAATGCTCGATCAGCGCGAAAACCTCTTCCCGTGTTTCGGGGGAAATCTGCTTGGAGTCGTTGATAAATTTCCCGCGTTTAATCGGTGTGGGGTTTTCGTAAAAGGAGCGGTGCACCCAAACGGCTCCGGCGACCACCGGTCCGGCGAAGCATCCGCGCCCCGCTTCGTCGATTCCGACGACTCCCGGCGTTCCTCCCGCCAAGCGGTTTTTATCAAACTGAAAAAGATTCGCCATCGGAAATCAGACCCAGCGCAGTTTTTTTCTCAAAATATCAAATTCCGAGCGGCCTTCCGGCTGAAGAATATCCAGGTGGGTTTCGGAAAGACGGATGTTCAGCGGGAACGCGGTATCGCCCGCAATCGGCGTTCTCCCGTCGATGGAAATTCCTACCGGAAGGTTCGGCGATTCGCTGCGAATTTCGATTTCCATGCTGCCCGGCAAAATCAGCGTGCGATTGGAGAGCGTGTGCGGGCAGATCGGATTCAGCGCAAAAACGTCCGCGTCGGAATGAATTAACGGACCTCCCGCGCCGAGGCTGTATGCGGTCGAGCCCGTACTTGTCGAAAGAATCAGCCCGTCCCCGTGATAGGTGTTGACGTAGCCGTAATCGGGGGAATCGACACGCAATGCCGTCATTTTGAAATTTTCCCATGCCTTGATGACCACGTCGTTCAGCGCGAACCGGCACGTTCCCGCAGCGTCGCCCGCCAAGCGGCATTCCAGAAGGCGACGGGGCACTTTCCTGAAGCGTCCGGCGAAAACGTCTTCAACGCATTGCGGCAAATCTTCCGCCGCGTAATTGGCAAGGTAGCCGAGTTTCCCCCGGTTGATTCCGAAAATCGGGACGGCGTGCGTTACCGCGCTTTCCACGGCACCGAGAATTGTGCCGTCGCCTCCGATGACGCAACACGCGTCCGCATTTTCCAAAAAGGCGACGGGAACAGGGTGTGCGGACGTGAGCGCGACGTCTGCGCCGAGCTTTCGTGCGGCGTCGGCAACGGCACGGGCGCAACTTTCGGCGCCGTCTTTTTCGGCGTTCCAAAGAATGGCGAGTTTGCGAATTTGCATCGGTTAAACGGTTACGGGAACAGCGGATTCTGCGGGAACGGATTCGTCCGCGGGCGGCACTTCATCGGCAAAAAGGATTTTGATTTTGAGGCGTGTATTCGGGCGTTCCCGCAACTCGCGAATGTCGCTCAACCATTCCGTGACGAATTTTTCAAATGCCTTTCGTGCGGCATCGCGAACGAGCGAAGTTCGTGCATGATTTTTCGCCGAGAGAACGAGGCGCATCGAAATCTTTTTTTGAAGGTCGTCATTCATTTCTTCGCGATTGAAACGAAGAATGCCGATGTCGCGCGTCCAAACGGCGCGAGAGGTGTCAAACGCCACCGGCAAAACGGGTTGCAGTTTCGGTGCCGTTACCGTGCAGGAAATTTCTTCGCCGTCTTCTTCCGCACGGACGATAATCGGTTCGGAAATTTTGACAAAAAACCGGAAAACGGCGGGGATTTCGGCCCTGAAAACGGATTTTCCCAAGCCGGCGGGAACGTTTTTCCACACGTCCTCCTGTTCAAAAGTCAGAACGGATTCCAGAACGGCAAGCTCGAGGATGTCGCCCTGCGTCGCTCGGATTCCGGAGATTTTTTCGGAAACGCGCTCCTGTATTCTCCGTTGCATGAGGATGTCCGGAACGTTCTCCCCGACGGAAATTTTTAATGCGAAAAATGCTCCGCCGGCGGCAGAAATCAGCATCGCGAGCAGAAGTAGTGCTATTTTCAGTTTTTTCGTAAAAAATCTCACGGATTTCGGAAGTAAACTCCTTTTGTCTGCGGCTCGCAAATTGAAATTTAGCGCACGCGAACGCGTGCGCTAAATTTAGTGAACGGAGACC
>CAZPYE010000044.1:495-14362 GCA_964590115.1 uncultured Enterobacteriaceae bacterium | reverse complement strand
AACGGCGGAAGCGGGAGCCGGGGTTTCGGCGGCGGGAACGGCAGGAGCCGCAATCTGTTGCGGTTGCGGTGCGGCGGTCTCGGCGCGGGCGATTGTCGCCTCCGCCGTTGCGCCGGGATTACACGCCGACAGTAAGGCGACGACGGGTAAGGCATATTTAAAGTTATGCATTGTGCTTTCCTGTTGAGTTTTAAAACAAGGGTTAATGAAAAAATCAGATAAACTCTACGGATTCCGCCGAATGCGTGCAAATTGAAATTTGCCGCAGGCAAATTTCAATTTGGAGACCTGTAAATAGAGACGAGAGACCGGCAAACACTTCAAAGTTTTTGCCGCTGGCAAAAACCTAAGCACGATGCCGGTTACAGGTTTCCGGTATCCGGTCTCTGCGCCGACAAAGTCGGCGCGTGCGCTAAATTTCAATTTGCGGGAACGCGGTCTTTGCGAAAGAATACGCGGCGTGAAAAGGTTTTCTCCTATGGCTCGCGTCGGATACGTCGCATTCGTTTTGGCGTTTGCGGCGGGAACGCTGTGCGCGGAAGATTCCGGAGAAAAGAAAAAAATCGCCGGGGAATTGCAGGGCTATTTCGTGCGCGTCAAAAGCGGCGTCTCCGGGGAAAAGGAATTTTACTATAACAAGGACGGCTCGTTGCGGAGCTCTTCCGGCGACGCTTTGCTCGGCGGCGATTTTTCTTTGGACGAAAGTTTGCTCGGAGACGGCGATTTGAATCCGGAATTTGAACCGGAGCCGTTGTCGGACGGAGACCTCGCCCCGGCATCTCCCGCCCCTGCCGAAAAAAAACGTGTTCCCGCGCCGGGCGGACCTGCATCCAGCCCCGTCGTTCCCGCCGTCGCGCCGGAAAAATTCGATTTTCCGGAAGAAGAAATCGGAGTCGTGGACGAGGATGCGACCCTGAGAAAATTTTCCCGCAAACGGAACGATTTCGGCATTAACACCGAGAATTTTAAGAAAATCGTCAACACGACGCTTACCGACCGCTACGACGAGGCGGTCTCGTTGCGGGAGTGGCAGGGTTCGTCATCTTACGGCATTCGCCGATACGATTCTCTGACCGGGAATTACGAAATGCGTTCGTCTCCTCTCAACGGGAACACGCTCGACCTCGGGCTTTTTGAGACGCGAACGAATCTTGCGGGAGAAAAAATGTTTGTTCGCACAAACGACGGATTGCTCGAAGTGCGCCTGAACGGAAAATTCTCTTCGATGCAGAATATGCGGGCGGCGGAACGCCCGATTGCCCTGCGTGAAAGCTCCGGTTTTTCCATGCAGGACATCAACCGTTATCAGTTTCGTCGCAACCGCTCGAGCGATCCGGGGCTCTCCGTCGTTTCGCCCGGCGGAGAAGGCACGGTGCGCAAAGAATCTTTTAACGGGAAAGATATGAAGGTCGGACAATGACAGACCGCGTTCCCGCAATTTTTTGAAAAAATTTTACGAGAAATAATGAAGATGCCGGAAGGTGCCAAAGTTCAGAAAATGTTTGCCGGAATCGCAAAACGCTATGATTTTGCGAATCTGCTTTTGAGCGGGGGATGCAGTTTGTATTGGACGAAACGGCTTGTTGCCCGCGTGAAACGCTTCGCTCCGGCGGAAATCGCCGACCTCGCAACGGGTAGCGGCGATGTGGCGTTTGAATTGAAACGCCGCCTTCCGGACGCACGCGTGCGCGGGTTCGATTTTTGTGAAGAAATGCTCGCGGTGGCTCGGGAACGCGCCGCCAAAATTCCCGGCGCTGGAGAAATAGAATTTGCTTTCGGCGATTGTATGGCGCTCCCGCTTGCCGATGCGTCCGTCGATGCGGTAACAATCGCTTACGGCGTTCGCAATTTCGAGAATCGCGCTCGCGGGCTACGCGAAATTTTGCGCGTCCTCAAACCCGGCGGAAAATTATTTGTGCTCGAATTTACGCAACCCGCGCCCTGGTTTCGCCCGATTTATTTTCTTTACCTGAAATTCCTGCTGCCGCTCGTGGCGCGCATCGTTACAGGCGATAAAAAAGCTTACGATTATTTGGCGGGTTCGATTGAAGCGTTCCCGCCGAAAGAACGCTTGTCGGCGGAATTGCGAAATGCCGGATTTTCGGACGTCCACGCAATCGGGCTGACGGCATCAATTGTCGCCGTTCATATCGCCGGGAAAAATTGAAAATGTCATGCACTCGGATTTGATGAGCTCCGGAAAAACGCTTTTTAAACGGTCCGCACCCGCAAAAATCAATCTGATGCTTGCGATTACGGGAACGCGCGACGACGGATTTCACAACCTCGTTTCCTTGGTGGCTCCGATTCCCGCGTTGCACGATGTGTTGACGATGGAATTGTGCCCCGGTGCTTCCGGCGATACGCTTGCATGCGCGATGCCCGGAGTCCCGTGTGATGCGTCGAACCTCGTTTTGCGGGCGGCGGCGGCGTTCCGTTCCCGCGTTCCCGCATTCCCGTTTGTCCGTTTTGATTTGGAGAAAAAAATTCCGCACGGCGCCGGCTTGGGCGGGGGAAGCTCCGATGCGGCGGCGGCAATTCTGCTGATGGCGGAAGCGGCGGGAACGCTCGCGCCGAACGCGGCGACTCTGCGCGAAATTGCGGCGGAAATCGGGTCTGACTGCCCGCTCTTTCTCGTCGGAGAACCGCTTGTTATGCGCGGACGCGGCGAGCTGACGGAATCTCTTTCCGAGGCGGAAAAATCCGTGATTTCGGCAAAGCGGTTTTTGATTTTCAAACCGGCATTCGGTATTTCCACCGCAGAAACTTACGGTGCGATGAAGCGAGCCTCGCCTGCTTTCTATACCGAAGAGAATACGGCGGAGGAAAGGCTTGCCGCATGGCGCAAAGATCCCGCGGGAACGCCGCTTCCCCTCTTTAACGATATGGAGGCGCCCGTCTTCCGAAAGTATCCGGCATTGCCGGCTCTTTTCGGGATTTTGCGGGAACGCTTCGGGTTAGATCCGCACATGAGCGGAAGCGGAAGCGCCTGCTTTGCGGAAATTTCCGGGGAAACGGATTCGGTCGCCGTCGGGAATTGCATTCGCGAATGCTGGGGCGAAACGGCTTTTGTCGGGTTTTAGCCGCCCGGCTCCGAGGGCAACGGAACCTGCGTTATTTCAATGATTTTTGCCGGAAATCCCGAAACGGAACAGCGCACCGCTTCATAGAAGAACCAGAAACTTTTCGTCTTCATGTTGTAGCGCGGCATCAGAAGCACGTCCGCATCGGATTTTCGGCAGGCATCCGCAATAGCCGCACGAAGCGCCAACGCCTGCGTCGGAGAAAGCCCGGAAAACAGAGAACCGGCATCCGAGTAAAAATATCCTCCGTCCGTGTCTTGCGCCGGCAACGAAAAATTAAACCACGACGACGTGTATGCCGAGCCTTCCGCCCTCGTGTTTTCATGGACGGTTTTTGCCGCATAGTGAGCCGAGACGCGAAAGTCGTCTTTTGAAATGTCCCTTGCCGGACGTTCGGTCGTGCACCCGAAAAACAGGGCGACGCTTGCTAATCCGAAAAGCGCAAACGGTTGCGCAAAGATGAAATTTTTCACGAAGTTTTTCTCCCGTTCGGAGAAAGAAGCGTCGCGGCAGTCGGGTTTCGTTCCCGTTTTTTTTATGCTTCGGAAAAACGCCGCAACCGTTAATGCGACGGATTTTCCCCGCGTTCCCGTGAGATTTTAAGGTTCAGGAGGAACGAGCCGACTCCGATTGCCGCCAAATATAGCGAAAAAAGTAAGCCGGAAAATGCAATCAGGACGACGGGATCTCCGATCGGAGAAATCAGCGTTCCCGCCACGAGAATTCCGCTCAAAACCCAACGCCATTTTTCAAGTAGCGCTTCCTTTGAGACGAGTTCTCCGTATAGTAAAAAAACGACGACTAACGGAAACTCGAACATGAGTCCGGAAAAAAGCGTCAACGCGACGACGAACAGGTAGTAATCCTGCGCAAGCCAGTTCATTTGAAGCCCGAATTGTTCCGCCAGCCAATACGGAAGCCGGATCGAGACCGGCGCGAGCCAAAAAAATGCAATCGCCGCTCCGATTAGGAAAAGTCCGCTTGCTGCGATACAAAAAGGAAGGAGGCGGGAACGTTCCGCCTGCGTCAATGCCGGAGAGACGAATTTTCCGAGGCGGTATAAAATCACCGGGCCGGCAAGAACGATTCCGCCCAATAATGCGATATAGAGCAAAATCGAAAACGTATCCGTGAAGCGCATCACGACCAGCACCCGGTGCTTTTCCGCGGGAACGTTCGACCATTCCAACGGAAGCCGCAGAATGTCAAAAATTTGTTTGGAAAAAATCAATGCGAGCGTTCCCGCCGAAACGAAAGCGGCAATACAACCGATGAGGACAGAACGCAATTCTTCCAAATGTTCGAAAAACGACATTTCCCCGTTCGCGCGACCTGCGCGGGCGTGAGTCAAAGAAACGCTCTCGTCTTCTGCGTCCGTCATCAAATGCTCTTTATCACCAACAGGAAAGCGACGTCCCTTCGCTTTTTCTCCGGCGAGACGGGGATTTTTTCCAGAAAAAAATCAGCGCACTCCGCGTTGCCTCAAAGCTTCAAACAGACAAACTCCGGTCGCGACGGAAACATTCAGGCAGGGCACGGAACCGAGCATCGGAATGCGCACCAAAAAATCGCAGGTTTCACCCGTAAGGTGGCGAATTCCGTCGCCCTCGGCTCCCATTACGATTGCGAGCGGACCTTTCAGGTTCGCATTGTAAATCGAACTGCTCGTTTTGTGGTCGGACGTTCCCGCGACCCAAACCCCGCAGGCTTTCAGCTTTTCAAGCGCGTTACGCAAATTGTTTGCCAAAACAATCGGCACGCTTTCCGCCCCACCGCAGGCAATTCTCCGCACCGTCTCCGTGACGGGGGCGGAACGGCGTTTCGTAATGACGACAAAGTCAACACCGGCGCAATCCGCCGTGCGCAAAATCGCACCGAGGTTGTGCGGATCCTGAATGCCGTCGAGCACCAGGACAAGGGCGTCGTGGTCCAGCGACTCGATAAGTTCGGGAATATCCGATTCTTCGTGCTTGAGAATCGCGATATCCGGATTGTAGTGGGAATTTGCGCGTGCCATGCGGGAAGCATAAACGAAGCGCCTTCAAAAACAAATTGAAATTTAGTGAAGTGCGGCGACTTTGTCGGCGCAGTGACGGGGGACCTGTGACAGGAGGCCGGCAAATACCCTTTTTTAATGAATAGTGAATAATGAATAATTTCGTGCGGGATTTTGCCAAAGGCAAAATCTTAAAGTATTTGCCTGTCACTCGTCTCCGGTCTCCGTTCACCGAATTGAAATTTAGCGCTTTATGGCATCCGCGTTCATCACTAAGATTGCTTCGGTTATGAAAGCTTACATTTTGATGGGATCCGAATCCGACATGCCTCACGCGGAAAAAATTGCGGACGGGCTCAAAGCGGAAGGTATTGATTTTGAATATTTCGTGCGCAGCGCGCATAAAGATCCGGTCGGCGTTTACAATTACGTAAAAGCCCGTGACGAAGAAGCGAAAGTGCTCTTTATCACGATTGCGGGTCGGTCCAACGCGCTCTCCGGCGTCGTCGCCGCCAATACGAAAAAGCCCGTGCTCGCCTGTCCGCCCTTCAAAGACAAGCTTGATTTTCTCGTAAACATCAATTCCACGTTGCAAATGCCGTCGAAAACGCCGGTGCTGACGGTGCTTGAGCCGTCCAACTGCGCCCTCGCCGCCGCACGTATCCTGCAGCAATAACCGCAGCAATCCATTGCAACGCGGGCAGTTGGCGGGAACGCCCGCGCAAACCGTTTTTCCCCGCAAAATTTCAGGCACGGACAATGTGTCGGCGGGAACGGATTCCCCGGCAAGAGCGATGAAGGCTGTTGCAAGAATCCGCTTCTCCCGCGATAATCCCGCAATTCAGAATTTTGTCATGAGCATTAACCTTTACGACACCATGTCGCGCAGCTCGCGCACGCTTGCGCCGAGCACGCCCGAAAAACCTTTCGGCATGTATTGTTGCGGACCTACGGTTTACGGTCCCGCGCATATCGGCAACTTCCGCACATTTCTTTTGCAGGACGTTTTACGCCGGGCTCTCGAAGCGGACGGCATCAACGTCCGCCACGTTCGCAACATCACCGACGTTGACGACAAAACAATCCGCCGCTCGCAGGAAGAAGGCAAAACACTCGCCGATTTTACTGCCGTTTGGACGAAAAAGTTTCACGACGACTGCGCCGCTCTGAACATGCTCCCGCCGCAAGTCGAACCGAGCGCCGTCGCGCACATCCCGCTTCAAATCGCAATGATCGAACGCCTCGTCGCTCGCGGGAACGCCTACGTTGCGCCCGACGGAAGCGTGTATTTTAAAGTCTCCAGCGACCCCGAATACGGAAAACTTGCCCGCCTCGACCGCGATGCACTGCGCACGCAGGCGACAAATTCCGCCGGAGACGCGAACGCGGCAGACGAATACACGCGCGACAATGTTTCCGATTTCGCGCTGTGGAAAGCCCGAAAACCCGAAGACGGACCGAACTTTTGGCAAAGTCCGTGGGGTGAAGGACGCCCGGGATGGCATATCGAGTGCTCCGCGATGAGCACGCATTACCTCGGCGAGACCTTCGATTTGCACGGCGGCGGAGTCGATCTCTGCTTCCCGCACCACGAAAACGAAATCGCACAAGCGGAATGTTCCTGCGGGCATCACGGCTCGTTTGCGCAACATTGGTTTCACTCCGCGCACCTCATGGCGGACGGTGCGAAAATGTCGAAATCCCTCGGCAACCTTTACACACTTGCCGATTTGGAAGGGAAAGGCTTTACGCCGATGGCGGTGCGCTACGCGCTCATTTCCGGGCACTATCGCTCTCAGCTCAATTTCACGCTCAAATCACTCGAAGACGCAACTGCCGCGCTCGAAAAAATCGAAAAAGGCACCCGCAAGCTTTTGGACAAAGCCGGAATCACGGAAGAAGAATTCTCGCAGGAGATTTCCGTTCACGAAAAAAATACGGCTTGGGGCGCCTTTGAACCCGCGTGGCACGCGCTCTGCGACGACCTAAACATTCCCGGAGCCCTCGGAAAAATTTTCTCCGCATTCGGAGACCTCAATAAAACGGAGCTCTCGAAAGCGGACGCGGGAACGCAACTTTGCGGACTCGCAAAAATTCTTTTCGCCCTCGGCTTGAAGCTTTTCACCGCGAAGAAAAAAGACTCGGAAACAGCCGCCGTTCCCGCAGAAATCGCCGCAATCGGCGAGCAACGCTGGGCGGCGAAACAAGCGAAAAACTGGGCGGAATCCGATCGTCTGAGGGACGAACTCGCCAAGCTCGGCTGGAAATCCCTCGACCGCAAAGACGGCTACACCCTTGCCCGGCTTTAATAACGGGAACACCGAGCAAAACAACGCCGCCCTTGATTTTTTCAAAAAAAAAGGGCGGCGTTTTTTTTCATCGCCGCGCGCCGATTTCAGTTTTTTCCGTCCGCAACGGAGAAAATCAGCGGAGACCAAACTTTTGAAAGTTCGGAATCGTGCGTTCCCGTCTTCGCATCCCAAGCGTTGAGCAAATCCCAAAATTCTCCGGAATGATCCATATGAACGCGATGTGCCAATTCGTGCAATATGACGTGATCCTGCAATGCGGGCGGCAACAGGACTAAACGCCAGTTCAACGACAAATCCCCGAATGCCGTGCACGATCCCCAGCGGGAACGTTGTCCGCGCACGGAAATTTTCCCGACGCCGATTCCGACGCGTTCTGCCAATGACCGCACATGCGGAGGCAAAACGCTCTGCGCGAACTTTCTCAGCAAAAATTCCGCATCCTCGTTCGGGGACTCCGGTCTCAAACAAAAAACGGCAACGGGTGAACTTTCCCGAAAGACGTAAAACGCTTCAAGCGACGCAGTCCCGAACTCCAGCGTAAAAGCTTTTCCGTAAGCCGAAAGAGACGGTCGTTCCTTCAGAAATCCGAAAAGCGTTTTTTCTTCCGGCTGAACCCGTCTGCGGGCTTTTTCGACGGCGCGTTTCAGCCAAAGCGCATTCTCTGTTGCAAAATCCTTTGCTTTTTCGAGGACATTCCCGCGTGCGCCTTCGGGAACGACGACGACCGCGCGCCCTCCCGCGTGAACACGCAAAGTCATTCGCCTTGCTCTGCGGGAACGCTCAAGTGATACGAGAACCGTTCCCGCGCTTCCCAATACGATCTCAAATGCTTCCGGCATCCGGGAGTTTTTTGAGCGAAAATTATATATTCCCCGCCGAGTTTGCGTTTTCCCGGCATGCCTGCCGAACGGCTTGGGTTTTCCGGCGAAGTGCGCTTTCGGGATCAATGCCCGCCTGCCGGCAAGCGGCGACAATTTCAAACAGTGCGGTTCCGGCGCTTTCCTCGTCAAGCGTTCCCGCAAGCGTGTCGATTTTTTCCCGGTTCACGCTTTTCCCCGGACAAAGATTTTTCTTGGTCACGGCTTTCCAAACTTCCCGAGCACAAAAAAGTGCGGAAAGCGTGGCGGGAACGTCCTTAAAAAGTGCATCCGATTTCGGTTTGGAGCTGTTGCTTTTTTCCGTCGCCTTAATCTCATCCCATTTTTTGAGAACGGCGGCGGAATCGGCGAGGTCAAGGTCTCCGAAAACGTGCGGATGGCGCCGTATCATTTTCTCGTTTACGCCGGCTGCGACATCGTCAAAAGAGAAATCCCCGTTTTCCGAAGCGATTTGCGCATGCATCACCACCTGCAACAACAAATCGCCGAGCTCTTCGCACATATGCGCCTTTTCGTCGAGATCTACGGTTTCGATGAATTCCGCCACTTCCTCTATTATTCCTGCGCAAAGGGAGCGATGCGTTTGTTCCCGATCCCACGGGCATCCGTCCGGCGCACGTAGCCGGGCGACGGTAGCAATTAAATCATCAATAGAAGCCATGCGGGGACGATAGAATTTTCGGAAGCGGGAAGCAAAGATTTTCCTCGGTGAGACGCCCGTTTCGCCGTTAATCTTCGTCTAAATTTCAATTTGCGGGCGGGCGGGAACGCGGGTAGGATGAGCCGAAACTTTTTTTTTTGCGCCTCCATGTATCTGAAAGAAATCGTCATCAACGGATTCAAAAGCTTTGCCGACCGGACCCGCATCGACCTCAAGCCGGGCATCACCGCTATTGTCGGGCCGAACGGGTGCGGAAAGTCGAACATTGTTGATGCGATTCGCTGGGTTCTCGGAGAACAGAGCGCGAAAGCGTTGCGCGGCGGTTCGATGCACGACGTTATTTTCTCGGGAACGGACAAGCGGAAACCGCTTCCTTTCTGCGAAGTCGAACTTGTTTTTGCCGACTGCGAAAAAGACCTCGGCACGGCATTCAACGAAGTTTCGATTGTCCGCCGCGTTTCGCGGGAAGACTCTTCGGATTATTTTCTCAACGGGAAATCCTGTCGCCTGAAAGACATCCAGCGCCTGTTCATGGATACGGGCGTGGGGCGTGTTTCCTACTCATTCATGGTGCAGGGGCAAATCGACCAGATTCTCTCCGCAAATCCCGCCGAACGCCGCACGCTTTTTGAGGAAGCGGCGGGAATTACGCGTTACAAGGCGCAACGCAAGGAGGCGCTGAGTAAGCTCGGAATGGTTGACCAAAACCTCGCGCGCATTACCGACGTCATCGACGAAATTTCCCGCCAAATCGGTTCCCTGAAGCGGCAGGCGGCGAAGGCACTTCGTTATAAACGGGCGCAACACAGACTCCGCCACCTCGATTTGGCTTCGCTCGCGCACCAATTCAGCATGCGGCGGGCAACAATCACGGATTTGGAATCCCGGACGGGATTACTCCGAGAAACCGTTACCGCACAGCGCAATGCCCTGCGGGAACGCGAAGAGAAACTCGCCGAAACCAAAGTTGCCCGCGCCGAACTTTTCCGGGAAATCGAACAGGGAACACAGATGGCATTTGCGTTGCGCTCGGAAAAAGAGAATGCGGAGGCGCAAATTCAAATGGCGGAAGTCCGCCGAAACGACCTGCGGGAACGCATTGACCGTGTCGAGCAGGAGAGCGTCGCTCTCGCCGCCCGCAAGTCGGAGCTGGATGCACGCCTGCAAGGCAACGCGTCAAACAAAGAACAACACGTCGGCAATGTTGAAGGAGCCGACGAGGTTTACCGGAAAAGCAGAAGCGAACTCGACAAGTTGCTTGCAGATCTCACCGCCGCCGACCGCGCACTTGCCCAAGAGCGCCAGGAGCTGCTGATGAGCGAAGGTGAAATCACACGCCACCGTGCGACCGTCACCAACATCGAAGTCGAACTGCGCACCTCGGAGTCGCGCCACGCGGAAATCGCCAACACGCTCGCGCAAATGCGGGAGGAGCGTTACGCCCTTGAATCGCGTTTCGCGGAAATTCAGGCAGTGGCGGAAACGCGCCGCGCGGAACATGCCCGCGCCCGACAGGAAGTTGCCGAAGCACAGGAGCGCGGAAAATCCCTCGTCGCTCAATTTCGCGAACAACAGCAAAAAATCTCCCAGCTCGACCGCGTCGTGGCGCGCACGTCCGCCCAGCTGAACGTTTTGGAGCAACAGCAGGCAAAGTTTGAAGGATTTTCCGCCGGAGCCAAAGCCATTCTCAAAGGAGAACTCGGAGAAAGCGTTCCCGCAGAAACGGCATTCGCGCTCAATTCGCTCATCGAAATTACCGACGGAGAAAACGCCCCGGCGATTGAAGCGTTGCTCGGCGCCGCCTCGGAAGCGCTCATTTTCGATAACGCAATCTCCGTTCCCGCCGTCGCAAGAATTCTTTCCGAAAAAGAAATCGGAAGCGCATTCCTTGCCGACGCGAAAATCCCCGCCCCGCACCTCGCAAATCGCCCGGAAGCACGGATTCCCGAATTTTTGAAACCTGCGGGAACGCTTTTCTCGGTAAAAAACGGAACTCTCGAAAACGCGGTCCGAGCTTTATTTGACCGCTGTTTCGTGTGCGATGCCCTCGGAGATTTTCTTGTCTTTTTAAAAGAAAATCCCGATTTCGACTTTCTCCTTGTCGCGACGCCCGAAGGCGAAACCGCAGACTGCCGCGGATTTATCCGCAGCGGCGGGAACACGGCAAAAAACGGCGGCGTTTTTCAAAGACAAAACGAATTGCGCCACCTCAAGGAACGCCTCACTGCGGAAAACGACGCATTAACCGAGGCGAACCGACGCTCCATGGAAATCCAGTCGGAAATGGACGCCAACGAAGCGGAAATCGAACGCCGCCGCGTTTGCGCCTCCGAAATCGCTCAGGAAATTTCCAATATTTCCGCCGACGAACGCGCCGCAGAAAAAGCGCTCAACGACAACGCCGCCGCGCTCACGCGTCAGGAAAATCTGCTCGCGGAATTTGAAGAAAACCGCGAACGCGCCCGGACGCGCATGGCAGACGCACAATCCGGGCTTTCCGCCAAGGAATCCGAAATCGCCGGGCTCAAAACGAGAATTTCGGAAGGCGAATCCCGCATCTCCGCCCTTCGTGACGATGCCGAAAGCCGCCGCGATGCGCTCAACGAAGTGCGCTTCGACCTTGCGCAAAAAAAGCAACAACTCGAACTCTTTGAGCGCGAACTCGCCGAAGTCCGGTCGCAGATTGAAGAAATCTCCTCCCGTATCGCTACGCGGGAACGCGAAAAGGAAATGATGTTCGCCCAAATTGCCGCATTCGGAGAACAGGCGGAAAATGCACGTTCCCGGGCAGAACAGCTCGCGGGAACAATCGCCGAAGCCGCAGCCGCGCTTGATGCCCGGCGAGCGGAACTCGGAAAACTCGAATCCGATGCGGAAACACTCGACCGCTCGCTCGTCTCCGAGCGGGAAACGCTTCGGGAAAACGAAACGCAACTCAACGCACACGAAGTTCGGCTCACGGAAGAAACGTCGCAATGCGCATTCGTTTCGGAAAAAGTTTCCACGGAATATCGGCTCGACGTTACGTCCCTTGACTGGAAACGGAACCTCTGGCTCGCCGACGAGGAATTTGAAACCAAGGTGCGCTTTGACGAACTCGAGGACGAAGACGGAGCCGAAACGGAAGTGCGCCCCAAGGTGCGGCGGGAACGCGGCGAGCCGACCGAAGAAGACCTCGCCGCAATGGACGACACCGATTGGCCGCCTATCCTGCGGGAAATCACTTCCCTGCGGGAACGCCTCAATTCCATGGGTGCCGTCAATCACACCGCTATCGAAGAATACGCCGAACTGCGGGAACGCTACACGTTCCTAAAAACGCAATCCGACGATTTGTGGAATTCCAAAAACGAACTCGTCAAAGCCATTGACGAAATCAACGCGACATCGCAAAAACTCTTCACCGAAACGTTCGAACAGATTCGCAAAAACTTCAAATTCACGTTTGAACGCCTCTTCCACGGAGGCGAAAGCGATTTGCAACTCGTGCAAAACGACGACGTGCTCGACAGCGGTATCGAAATCATTGCCCGCCCGCCGGGAACGAAGCTGCGCAGCATTTCCCTGCTCTCCGGAGGACAACGCACGATGACTGCCGTCGCCCTGCTCTTCGGCATTTACATGGTCAAACCCTCGCCGTTTTGTGTGCTCGATGAACTCGATGCGCCGCTCGACGACGCGAACGTCGGACGCTTCACGGATATCGTGCGCGAGTTTACGCGCTACTCGCAGTTCCTCGTCGTAACGCACAACAAGCGAACGGTTTCCGCCGCAAACACAATTTACGGCGTTACCATGCAGGAACGCGGTGTTACTCAGGTGCTTTCCATGCGCTATAATTCGGATTCCGGCGACGCGGAAAGCGTAACACTCGAAGGTCGCGGCACCTTTGACATGGCTCGATAACGCGTTCCCGCCGCGAAAAAAAAATACGGATAATTGAAATTTGACGCTCTGCGGGAACGCGGGATATGCTTTCGCGCAGGTTTTAACTGACGATTTTTTTTTGTAAATTTATGGAAAAAAGAACGCTTATCATCGGTGCGGGCGGAGTCGGCAACGTCGTCGCCCACAAAGTGGCACAAAATGCGGCGGAATTCGGCGAAATCATGCTCGCTTCCCGCAACGAAAACAAATGCAAGGCGATTGCAACGGACGTCAAAAATGCGACGGGAGTCGTCATCAAAACGGCGAAAGTCGATGCGGACAACGTGCAGGAAGTCGTCGCGCTTTTGAAAGAATTTAAGCCGCAAGTGCTGATCAATGTCGCGCTCCCGTATCAGGATTTGCCGCTGATGGACGCTTGCCTTCACGCCGGCGTTCACTATGTCGATACGGCGAACTACGAACCGCCGAATCACGCAAAGTTTGAATATTCCTGGCAGTGGGCTTATCGCGAACGCTTCGAAAAAGCGGGGCTTTGCGCCCTCCTCGGCTCCGGCTTCGACCCGGGCGTAACGAACGTTTACTGCGCCTACGCACAAAAACACCTTTTCGACGAAATCGAAACCGTCGATATTCTCGACGCGAACGCGGGCGACCACGGCTATCCGTTTGCCACAAATTTTAATCCGGAAATCAACATTCGCGAAATCACCCAGCGCGGACGTTACTGGGAAGAAGGCGAATGGAAGGAAACCGGTCCGCTCGAAATCCGCCGCGAATACGATTTCCCCGTCATCGGGGAAAAAAGCGCGTATCTGATGTATCACGAAGAGCTCGAATCGCTTTGCCAAAACATCAAGGGGCTGAAGCGCATCCGCTTCTTCATGACCTTCTCCGACAAGTATCTGACGCACCTGAACGTGCTCCGAAACGTCGGAATGACGCGCATCGATCCGATTGAATTTCAGGGACAAAAAATCGTTCCGATTCAATTCCTCAAAGCGATTCTGCCCGATCCCGCTTCGCTCGGACCGCGCACGAAAGGTAAAACC
>CAZPYE010000044.1:0-485 GCA_964590115.1 uncultured Enterobacteriaceae bacterium | reverse complement strand
CATCGGGTGCGAAATCACGGGAACGAAGGACGGCAAGAAGCGAAAAGTGTTCATTTACAACGTTTGCGACCACCAGGAATGTTACCGCGAAGTCAAATCGCAGGCGATCAGCTACACGACGGGCGTTCCCGCGATGATCGGCGCGATGATGCTTCAAAACGGAAAGTGGCTCAAGCCCGGCGTCTGGAACATGGAACAGAACGATCCGGATCCGTTCATGGAAAAACTCAACACCTGCGGTCTGCCCTGGCAAGTGGTCGAGCTTCCCGCAGATTAAAATCACACACGGAAAAGAATTCCCCCGCCCGTTCGCTTCCCGCGAACGGGCTTTTTTGCGCAAAAACCGCCTCTGCCGCAATCGCGTCCGGTTGCCCTTCCAATTTACCCATTGCGTTGCAGTCTCGGCTTCGGCTTCTTTATCACCAACACCGGAATCGCCTTCTTCTCCGGTTCCGTTGCTTTTGCTTTCGTCGCGTTCGGAATCC
>CAZPYE010000043.1:0-14801 GCA_964590115.1 uncultured Enterobacteriaceae bacterium | reverse complement strand
TGGTCGTGGTAAAGCGCAACGACGACATCGAACTCGCCGCGCAACTGACGCGCAAAAATGGTGTCCGCGGGAACGCAATGTGAAAGCCCGGGGAACCGCGTGCGCAGTTTTTTCAAAACCGGTTCGATAATTTCGATTTCTTCCCGCCCCAAAATCCCCTGCTCTCCCGCGTGAGGATTCAACCCGCATACTCCGATTGAGCAGGAAACACGGCGAGATGTCACTTCATCTTGGGAGAAGCGGACTCCGGCCGCTTCGCAATTTCCCGCACATTCGCCGGGAAACGCATCGAAACGCAGAAAAACCGGAATTTCCAACTTTCCGGGATTTTCAAAAATATACTCGACGCACTTTTGAAAATGGTGCTCATTCCGAACGATTCTATCCCAATATTCCTTTTGCCAAAGCGTGCCTTCGCGCCCCAAAACTTTATTTATCGCCTTGGCGGAAAAACTTTTCCAAGTGTAAACGATATCTGCGAGCGTGTTGTTTTCCAAAGCCCGAAACAAAACGTGAACGTGATTCGGCATCACAACAAACGCGTAAACGATGTAACGTTTTCCGTCGAAGTACAAAAGCGTGTCTTCCACGATTTTGTGAATATCCTTGCGGCGCAGACAACATGAGCCATGCCCGTCGCTCAAAATTTTCTCAAAGGATTCCCCGAAAAGTTTGTGATATTCGAGGTCGGTATTTTCGTCGTGCGGAAGCGGATTTTTCTCCAACCAAGCATCGCGCTGAGCCGTCCATTTTTTCAAAACGTCGGCGGGAACGGAGTCTGCAAGGCGAAACGTCACGAAGTAGGTTTTTCCTTGCTGCTCCCAATGCGGAAGATTTGCGGCTCGGCGGGCAACTTCGGACATCGGATTGTAAAAATGATTCTTCCCCGGGAAGCGGCGAGACGCCGCTTCTCCCAAAGCAAAGCGGCCGGAGTCCGCTTCTCCCGTTTTGCGGGCGAGGAAAGCGGCTTGCTCGACGGCGCGGGAAAGCGTTTCTTCCGTGAGCGCGGCGGGAACGTCGCGAAGCGGAATGTGCCACGTCGCCAGCACGACGGAGAGTTTCCCTCCGGCAAAAGCCATCACGGGAACGCCGCCCCAGCGCGCCGCAAAAAACTCGGTCTGTCCGGGAAAATTGTAGCCGACGCTTTTCAATCCGGCTTTGTTTACCGGAGCGGTAACGACGGCGGAAAACTCGCCGCAAAGCGTTCCCGCCGCCGCGCGCTCCATTGCGGCGAGTGCAGCGCGCTGTCCGTCACTACTCGGCACTCCGGGCGTGATTTCAAAATTTTCTTCTCCGACGGCGACGCCCGCGCACGGCAACGCGTTGAGCCACCTTTTCGGACCGATTGCCGTCACGTTTTTCGCTTCTGCCGGATTCTCCGCCAGCCAACGCGAAATGATTTCCGGACCTACGCCGGCAGGATCTCCGCAAGTGAGTGCGATTTTTTTCATGGCAGAAAAAATCAGCGTTTTTTGCGGCAAGACGAACACGAACATCCGTCGCCGTGCAAAAGCTTGTCTTCGTGCGGAAGCAACTCGTTCCCGCGCGGTTTGCGGAAACTTTCCGGCGCGTTCGGGTCCGTTCCCGCCGTTTTGTGATAAACGCCCGTTGCGGCATCGCGCACATATTTGGTAAAGCCGCGAGACGCAAGGTAGTTCTCGTCGGTGCTTTTGCGTTTCATTTCCCCTTCGGAATACTGCGTCGCCAAACCGAGCGGAGAAAACACGCGTCGTAACGGAGCGCCCGTCAGCGGATGGTGCGTCAGCGGCGCATCGTTCAAGCCCTGCTCGATTTCGAGCTGAGCGCCCTCGCTTCCGTCGGGATTGATGATTACGTAAATAAAAGTCGGCATCTGCGTTCGGGGAAAGCCTACTAAGGTTTTCCGTAGCCTTAAAGCCTTTATTTTACCGAAAAAAAAAGCGTTCCCGCAAAAATCGGCTTTCGCCGCGCGGGAACGCTTTTAACTGCTAACTTTTAACAGCCAGCTCTTAGCTTTTTAGTGAATAACGAATAATGAATAGTGAACAATTCAGTGCGAAAGCCTTCGGCTTTTCATTTCTAACTCTTTAAAGCACTGCGTTATTCATTGTAAACTATTCACTGTTCATTAAGCCAATAGCTTTAATCTCTCTCTTACGCTCCGAGTTCGTTTTTGACTTCGATAAACGCGGCGAGTGCTTTTTCCAAGTCTGCGCGCGTGTGCCCCGCCGTAATTTGCGTGCGGATACGCGCCTTACCTTTCGGAACAACCGGGTAGAAGAAGCCGATCGCGTAGATGCCCTTTTCGAGCAGGCGGCGGGAATATTCCTGTGCCAAACGTGCGTCGCCGAGCATGACGGGAACAACCGGATGCGTGCCGGGAACAACGTTGAAACCTGCCTTCGTCAGCCCTTCGCGCCAGAATTTCGTGTTTTCCTGAATGCGTTGGACAAACGACGGATCGTTTTCGAGCAATTCGAGCGCCTTGAGCGCGCCGCCGACAATCGCCGGAGCAATCGAGTTGGAAAACAGATACGGGCGGGACTGCTGACGGAGCAAGTCGATGATTTCCTTTTTGCCCGAAGTAAAGCCGCCGGATCCGCCGGAAATGCCCTTGCCGAGCGTTCCCGTGATGACGTCCACGCGGTCCATCACGCCGCAATGTTCGTGCGTGCCGCGACCGGTTGCGCCGAGGCAGCCCGTGGAGTGGCATTCGTCAAAACCGACGAGCGCGTCGTATTTGTCGGCGAGGTCGCAAATGCCCTTGAGGTTTGCGATAACGCCGTCCATCGAGAACGAACCGTCCGTGAAAATCATGATATTTTTCGCTCCCGCCGCACGCGCTTCCTGAAGCTTGGCTTCGAGGTCCGCCATGTCGTTGTTTTTGTAGCGGAAACGCATCGCTTTGCAGAGACGCACGCCGTCGATAATCGAAGCGTGATTGAGTTCGTCGGAAATAATCGCGTCGCCTTCTTTGAGGAGGCATTCGAAGAGCCCGCCGTTCGCGTCGAAGCACGCGCCGTAAAGAATCGTATCTTCGGTTTTGAGGAATTTGGAAATCGCGGCTTCAAGCTGTTTGTGAATTGTCTGCGTGCCGCAAATAAAACGGACGGACGCGCAACCGAATCCGTATTGGTCGAGGGCTTCGTGCGCCGCCTTGATGACATCCGGATTATCGGCAAGTCCGAGGTAGTTGTTCGCGCACATATTGATGACTTCGCGCCCGTCTTCGAGGCGAATGTGCGCCGCCTGCGGGCTGGCGATCACGCGTTCTTCCTTGTAAAGCCCGGCTTCGCGGATTTCGGCGAGGCGAGCATTCACCGTTTCAAGATAGCTTTTGTATGCCATAGTTTTTAGGAATAAATTGAGGTTTCAGAAAGTTTGAATTTTACTCCGATTCCGTATTTCGGAAAGGAAATTTTCTTGCAGGCACTCGAAGTCTTTTTTTTTACTGGCGTCTGCGGAGAAAGAGGAGTTCTTTTTTCCCGAGCCAAACACAGAAAACGACTATGGAGAATTTTACGTATTCCTGCCCCACTTACTGGGTCTTCGGGCGCAACACGCAAACGCGAATCGGCGAACTTGTCTCGAAATTCGCGGGAAAAAACGCAACGGTGCTTTTGCATTTCGGAGGCAACAGCATTAAGCGCAACGGGCTTTACGATACAGCCGTCGCCTCTTTGCGGGAACACGGCATTCGCTTCATTGAACTCGGCGGCGTCGTTCCGAATCCGCGCCTCGGGCTTGTGCGCGAAGGCATCCGCCTTTGTCGCGAGCTCGGCGTAACCTTTATTCTCGCCGTCGGCGGCGGGAGCGTAATTGATTCGGCAAAGGCGATTGCCGCCGGAACAGATGCCGAAAACGGAGACATTTGGGACACCTTTGTTTCGCGCCGTCCGCTCAAAACCGCCGTTCCCGTGGCGACCGTGCTGACACTTCCCGCGACCGGCTCGGAAATGAGTCCGAACACCGTAATCACCGACGAAGCAAGCGGATACAAGCTCGGCTACGGCGACGAAAAACTTCGCCCCGTTTTCAGTATCGTCAACCCGGAACTCTTTTTCACGCTCCCCCCGAATCAGATCGCCAACGGCGTAAGCGATATGATGAGCCACATTTTCGAGCGGTATTTTTCAAACACACCGCATTGCGACATTACGGACGGGCTCTGCGAAAGCGTTCTGAGAACCGTTATCCGCAATGCGCCGAAACTGCTCAAGGACCCGAACGATTACGACGCATGGGCGGAAATCGGATTTGCGGGAACGATTGCGCACAACAATCTGCTCGGGCTCGGGCGCGAGCAGGACTGGGCCTGCCACGGCATGGAACACGAAATCAGCGCAATTTACGATGTCGCGCACGGCGCCGGCCTCTCCGTCGTTACGCCCGCATGGATGAAATATATTCTTCCGGAAAAATCCTCTAAACTTGCGCAATTCGCAAGAAACGTTTTCGGCGTTCCCGCAGGTGCCGACGACGTCGAAACGGCAAAAGCCGGTATCGAAGCGCTCACGGAGTTTTACAAAAAAACGGGGCTGCCGACAACGATGCGCGAACTCGGCGTTCCCGACGATTCCCGCTTTGAGGAAATGGCAAAAAAAGCCGTCCTCGGGCGTTCCCGCGACGGCAAGGAAATTCCTCAGGGAAATTTTCGAAAACTGTTCTCCGGAGACATTGTCGAAATCTACAAACTCGCCCGATAAAAAACCGACAGATCGAAAATCAAGCCTTCGCCGGAATCAGAATTTAAATGAGTAACAACATAGAAACTCACGCCACCCCGAACAACGAACGAAAAACGCCGAACGCGCCTGCACGCCTGCTTTCGCTCGATGCCTTTCGCGGAGCCGACATGCTCTGTATCCTCGGTTTGGATGCGCTCGCCTACGCTCTTGCCGTAGCGTTCCCGCAAAGCGTGTTTTTCCGGGAAACGGCACTTCAATTCGGACACAAGCCGTGGGAAGGCTTCGCGCTCTACGATTGTATTTTCCCCGCATTCGTTTTCATTTCGGGTATGGCAATGGCGTTCTCGTTTGAAAAAAAACGCGAACGCGGAGAGAGTATCGCGCGTATCGCCGTCTCGCTTCTTCGACGCGCACTCATCCTCGTCGCACTCGGAGCCGTATTGCAGGGTGCGCTGTCGTTTCATTTTTCGGAAACGCGCTGGACCTCCGTGCTCGGGCTTATCGGCGCGGCAAATGCAATCGGCGGGCTTATCGCCCTGTTTTTAAAAACGCCGAAACGGATTGCGGTTGCGATGTTCGCACTTGCGGGAACGTTCACCGCGATTCAGTTTTTCGGCGGAAACTTTACGCCGTCAGGCTCCGTTAACGCCAAGCTTGATGCGCTACTGCTTCCCGGAAAGCTCCACTACGGCTTCTACGATCCTGAAGGTTTGCTCTGCGTTTTGAGCGCGAGCGTCGCCGTGCTTGCCGGCTATCTTTGCGGGCTATTTCTGGTTTCCCGAAAAGAGGAAGGAGCAACGTGGAAGACGGCGGGAACGCTTGCCGCAATCGGCGCGGGAACGCTCCTTCTCGCGCAAACGGCGGGAACGGTTTATCCGGTTATCAAGAATATGTGGACGCAGAGTTTCGTCTTCACTGCCGTCGGCTGGAGTCTTTTTGCCTTTTCGCTTTTTTATGTGCTTTTCGACGTGCTCAAAGCGGAAAAAGCCGCATTCTTTTTCAAAATCATCGGGATTAACGCCATCGCCGCCTATGTCCTGAAATGGATTTTTCCGTTCGGAAAGCTTTCCGCCCTGCTCTTCGGCGGTGCGGCAGAACTTTCCGGGAATTTTTCCGGAGTTGTGATTGCTGCCGGCGTCATCGCGTTGCAATGGGCGATCCTGCTGTGGCTTTATCGCCGAAAAATCTTTTTCAAAATCTAATCGCGGGAAATTTCGATTTTTACTCCGAGATCTTCAAATTCCAGCCCCGCAGGCGCGTGCGGCTTGTGAACGCGAACCTCGACAGAACGAACACGCGGGAACGCCTCCAAAATTCTCTCCGCAATCGTTCCCGCGAGTTTTTCGATGAGACGAAACGGCGGACGAATTTCCACGCAGGCTTTTGCGACGGCGGCGGCAGCGGCGTAATTGACGGTTTTTTCAAGATCGTCGGTCGCGGCAGCCTCGGCAAGCGAAAGCCGCATTTTTAAATCGACGAAAAACCACTGCCCTTCGCGATTTTCTTTTTCAAAAACGCCGTGGTAACCGTAAGCCTTGATTTTGCGAACAAAAATCTCGTCGTATTGCCTGTTCATTTCTTCGAATAAAAATGCGTTGTAAAAAATCAGGAAAGTTCGCGGATTTCGTCGACGGAGATTTGCGTTCGGAACCACTTTCGCTGCTTCGCCGCAAGTTGGCGGGTAGAAAGCGCGATAGCCTCGGCGAGCGCATTTTCGCCGCCGCGCTGTCCGGAGGCAAGCCAAGCCAACGTCTCCCGGTAGCCGATGGCGTTTCCGGCGGGCGTGTTTTCGCGAAGCGTTCCCGAGGCGACGAGTCCGCGCACCTCATCCGTGAGTCCGTCCGAAAGCATTTTTTTTACGCGCAAATCGATACGCCGGTTTAAATCGTCCCTATCGCGAGTGAGCAGGAGCGTGTGTTTCGGGAAACCGGAAAACACGGATTCCCGGGCATCAAATTCGCGTTTGAGGGCAAGAAGCGTTTTCCCGGAGGCGAGGCAACGCTCTAAGCCTTTTGCAACGCGTCGGGGATTTTGCCATGCAAAATTCTCCGGAGCCGCCCGACCTTCGTCGTTAAGTTCGCGCAAAGTTTTTTCGGCAAACGCGTTCCCGTGCGACAGAATCTCCGCGACGCGTTCCCGCACACACTCGGGAATTTCCAAATCGTCCGTCACGGGAGCAAAAAAGGCTTTAAGGTAAAATCCGCTTCCGCCGCTGACCAAGACGTTTTTTCCCCGTGAAAAAATGTCTGCAATCACTTTTTGTGCGTATCCGACGTAATTTCCGACAGAAAAATCCTCGTTCGGAAAAACCAAATCCAGCCCGTGATGAGGCACGCGGGAACGCTCTTCCGGTGTCGGTTTCGCCGTCCCGATATTCATCCCGCGATAAACCGTCGTCGAATCGCAACAAAGGATTTCGGCGTTATTTTCCTCGGCACAGGAAAGAGAAAGCTCCGTTTTTCCGACTGCCGTCGTTCCCGTGACAATGAAAATTCTCGGGGGCGTTACCACAAACGAAGCCTACGAAAAGCCGTAAAAGTTTCGGAGAAATTGAAATTTTTCACCTTTGCGAAAAAAAACGCTGCGCTTACAGCACCCAGTAATAAGCGAGGACGTAGCCGACGGGCGCAACAAAAATTAGAGAATCGAGCAAATCGAGTGCGCCGCCGATGCCCGGAATCGTTGCACCGGAATCTTTGTCGCCCGCCTGCCGCTTAAATGCACTTTCGACGAGGTCTGAAACCACGCTCACGCCGGCGATCGGAAGTGCGCCGACGGCGGCTTTCCACGGAGCGAAATCGACGGGTGTCGTCCACACGCCGAAACGGTTGAACGCCCAAATCAATCCGGCACTTCCGAGCATCGAAAGCGCGACGCCGCCGAAAACGCCTTCCCATGTTTTGTTCGGGCTTACGGACGGGGCAAGTTTATGCTTTCCGAACTTACACCCGAAAATCAACCCTCCGATATCGGTAAACTTCGCCGCGAGGACGATCCAAACGCAGAGCCACACGCCGTCCATTCCGCAAAGTCCCGCAAGCAACGCGTAGAAGCATACCATGAGCGGAATGTAGATCAGTCCCAAAAGCGTCGATATTCCCTTCGCCCACTCAGGGATTTTCTGTTTCGCCATCAGGTAAATTCCGAAAAGGAAAACGAGTCCCGCGACATACAGCAATACGGGAACGCGCAATTCCGTTCCCGCCGGATCCGTCTGCGCCGCATAAAAGAAATACGGCACAAGCATGGTTCCGAGAACAAGACCGAGCAGCAAGCGAGGTTTCCCGCCGAAGTGTTCGGCGAGCCTGTAAAACTCGTAGAGAGCCAGAGTGGAAATGAGTGTCGTCAACGCAATCGCACCGTAAATTTTTCCGAAATACACGACGCAAAACAGTATCGCCAAAAGCGCGAAAGTGCTCACGCTACGACGCGCAAAGCTATGGGTTTTAAAGTAAAGGGAGGCTTTGAGAATAAGCGTTTTCAGGTTCATGGGCTGAAAGCATAGAGAGTTTCGTCCGTTCCCGCGAACAGAAAAATCCTCTCGACGTTCCCGAAATAAACCGCTTCACTGCGAGCATGTCCGAATCTCCTCAATCCGTTCCGTCATACGTCGCCGAGGTCCAGGGCCTTTTCGGTCCCGTAACTCTTTCCGAACGCATTTTTCAAAAAATTTGGCATCGGGGAGAATTCCGTTCGGGCTCGTTGCATACAATTTCCGGGAAAACCGTCGAAGTGCTTTCCCGTGGCAAGTGGAACAAGCTCGGCGGCCCGGACTTCCTCGAAGCAGAACTGATTATAGAAGGGAAACGCGTCCTCGGAGACGTCGAATTTCACTTTTATGCGGAAGACTGGTTCGCTCACGCGCATGATAAAAACCCGGAATTCGGCAACGTCGTGCTCCATGTCCTGCTCTTTCCTCCGAAGAAGAATTTTCCGAACAAAAACGCCCGCGGGAACGCCATGGAAACGCTTCTGCTCCTCCCGCATCTTACGGTCGATGTTGAGGAATACGCGTCTTCCGAAGCACTTTCCGCCCTCGAAGGACGCGCCGAATCGGACACCGTGCTGGAAATGCTTCTCGAAAAAACTCCTGCGGAACGCGATTCTCTGATTGAAAAATCTGCGCGGGAACGCTACGCACAAAAAGTGCGCTTTATGCGAAAACGACTGGCGCAAACGGATTGGGAACAAACCCTCCACGAAGTCGTTTTGGAAACGCTCGGGCTGAAACGCAACCGCTCGCCGATGGCACGCCTCGCCCTGAAATTCTCTCCGTCCGCAATGTTACTCGCGGGAACGGACGCACTTCTGAAAACAAATGCGGGCGCATGGCAACTTTCCGGCGTGCGCCCGGCGAATCATCCGAAAGCACGCATTTCGCAATATCTGAAACTTCTCGAAAAAAATCCCGCCTGGGCAAGAACACTTCGCGAATCTGCAAATAAACTGCCGCAGGACGGCTTTTTCTCTTTCTGCGGAAAAGCGTTCCGTTCGACCAAAAAAATCTCCGCTCTGCGACATTTTTTCGCCGAGGAAATTTTTGCGGGAAGCATCGGCGGGACGCGCTTCGAAACGCTGATGTGCGATGCGGTTTTTCCTCTGCTCGAAGCACACGGAAGCCGAAACCTGTTCCCGATATGGTATCACTGGTTCGTCGGAGACGCGCCCGCCAAAACGCTTTCCGTGCTTCGTTCCGCAGAACTCGTCTCGCGGGAACGCCCGTTCTGCAACGGCGCGTTTCAGGCACTTCTCCAAATTCTTCTCTCGGAGAAATAAATCCCGACTCCGGAGCTCGGGAACGTGCGCTTCAATAACCGACAATCGTGATACCCTTGCTCCGGGCTTCGGCAAAAACGTTTTCCCTGTCGAGAATGACTACGTTGTCAACCTGAAGAGCGGCAGACGCGATCCCGCCGATTTCCATGCTTTCAAGCGTGCGCAACCCGAAGCAGGGCACGTCAAAGCGGTAGTCGTGTCCGGGCTTTACCGTTTTAACATAGAGCGGGTTTTTCTTCGGAATGTCGGCGCAGCGACGCAGCATTTTATCGGTTCCCTCATAGGCTTCGACGGCGGTAACGGTTCCGCCGGAAACGACGACGCCCTGCCCGATATCAAGGCGTGCGCACTCCTTGGCGATACGAATTCCGTATTCAAGGGCGAACGGATCAATGTTCTTTTCTTTTCCGACAAGCACGCCCGCCGTGGCAAGCTGGTCGTCCATAAATGCACGCGCATCAAGTTGGGTTACACCGATTTTTTCGGCTTCGTCCGCAATCGCACCGAAAATGGTGTGCGCGTTGCGCTCCTTGAGTCGTGCAAGAATCAGTGCGGCTTTAAGGTCGGGAACGAGCCCGCTGAAAAGGCGTTTCGGAGCGACCTGCCCCGCCATCATAAAATAGCGGGAACGCAATTTTTCGAGAGAAGAAAGGAATTTCCCGAGTTGTCCGACCTTAACCCAATGCACGCGGTCCTGCGGGAACGTGGCGACAAAATCGGCATCGACTTCGTCAACGATAGCGATAAGCGAAACATCCGCTCCGGCAGCGCGGGCGCGTTCGGCGAGCAGTTTCGGATACGCGCCCTTTCCTGAAAGGAGCGTAATTCCTCCGGCGGGGTCAAAATCGTCCGGTAAAAACTTCGAAAGCGGATGCATTGAGAAAACGAAAAAAGCGAGAAATCTTGGATGGGAATGATTTTTTCGGAAGCTTCGGACACGCGGGAACGCGCGTGCCCGAAGCGCCGCAAATCTATTTTGTTTTCGGCGAAGGCTTTTTCGCCTTTTTCTTTTCGGTTTCTAACGGACTCGTTGTTACCTCCTTGGTTTTTCCGTTGACGACAACCGTAACCTTCTGCGGTGTCGGCGAAGACAGCTCATATTTGGTAACGCGCCCGTTTTTCCAATCAAAACTGACGGTGATGTTCCCGCGAGCCTTCATACCGCGAACGCTTCCGTCGGGCCATGCCCTGCACGGTGCGGGAAGGAGCTCAATCTGCCCGGCATGAGATTGCAACAACATTTCCGAAACTCCCGCCGGGTAGGAGAAATTCCCGTCCATCTGAAAAGGCGGATGCGTAGTAAGCATATTCGGAAGCATATTGTGGGTAAAGAGCCCCTCAATCATCTCGTGCGCCTTGTCGCCCTCTTTGAAGCGAGCCCAAAGAGCGGTGCGCCACGGCCAGGACCACGAGCGGCGGGAATCGCCCGTCGTGCCGCGAAGTTCGAGGGATTTTTTTGCCGCTTCGGCAAGTTCCGGCGTTTTCGCGAACGAAATTTCACTCCCCGGGAACACGGCAAAGAGATGCGACGTATGCCGGTGTCCGCTGACTGCATTCGGACGATCAATCATCCATTCCTGCAAGTAGCCGTTAGGCGAAACCTTGTCCTTCGCGACGCGTTCAAGCTTGTCCTGAAGCTTTTTTGCCCAAGCGGAATCCGTTCCGAGCACTTTTGCCGCTTCGATTGTATTTCTGAAAAGATCGCGGACAAGCTGCTGGTCGTGGGCGACGCCGTCTTCCACGGGGCCCCATTCATGAGACCACCCCTTCGGCGCGACAAGCGTTCCCGCCGCCAAACCTTTGAGTTGCGAGAGGTCTGCACTTTGGTCGGCGGTGTGAAAACCTTTTCCGTCCTTTCCGAGTTCCTTGAGGTGGTCTTCCCAAAACAGGCAAGCTTCCTTCATCATCGGATACGCCTGTTCTTTGAGGAATTTTTTATCGTGGGTAAACTGGTAGTGTTCCCACATATGCAGGGCATACCAGGCGTTAATCGGAATATTCCACATGGTCCATCCGCCCCATCCCCAGGGATTTTGCGAAATGCGCGTCGTCCATCCGCGATGATTTTCGCCGAATTCCTTCCGAGTCATAGCGCGGGAGGCGGGTGCCGTTTCCGTAATGTAGTTCAAAAGCGGTTTATGGCACTCGGAGAGGTTGGTAACTTCCGCCGGCCAATATGCTTCCTGAATATTGATGTTGTTGTGGTAATCACTCGCCCACGGAGCATGAACCTTATGATTCCAAAGTCCCTGAAGATTCGCGGGAAGGGAGCTTCGCGAAGAAGACATCAACAGGTAGCGCCCGAATTGGAAGAGATTTTCTTCGAGGTCCGGGTCGTTTTTCGTCGTCGCGTAATTTTTTATGCGCTGAGCGGTGGGAAGTGCCGCCGTCTTCTTATCGGTTTCACCGAGATCGATTCGACAGCGATTAAAGAGATTCCGGTGAGCGGAGACATGATTTTTCCGAAGCACGTCCGCGGGAATTTTAGCGGCGGCGGCAATCGTTCCCGCGGCGGTTTTTACGGGGTCGGTGCCTTTCCAGTTTTTCTTTTCGCTCATCAGATAGTCGGTGTTCATCGCGACGAGAATGACGACGGAATTTGCCTCCCTGACGGAAATTTTCGGAAGTTTGGATGTCTCGAAACTTGCGCGTTGGTTATCACCTCCTCCGACGTAAGAAACGGGGAGCTGAACATTCCCGCCGCTCGCCGAAACGGTGCCTCCGTCCGTAATAACGACGAGATTTGCCGCAAACTTCATATCGTTGGCGAGCGTTCCCGCCATCGTGAGCGTATTTCCGTGAGCGGAAAGTTTCGCCGTGTGATTGGGAGAAAGAGCGATGTTAAGACTGATTTTGCCCTTCTTGGACGCGCGATAAACAACGGCTATTACGTCCTGCGGAAAACTCGAAAAAACCTCACGCGTAAACTCCGTTCCGTCCTGCTTAAACGACGTATAGGCAATTCCCTCCTCAAGAGAAAGCGCACGCACGAAATCTTTCGGCGCATTTGTTTCCGGAGAGTCGATCAGCAAATCTCCGAAAGGCTGGTAGCTTCCGAAGGCATTGCGCCCGGCAGTCGGACCGTAGCTGTATCCGGAACAGTTCCCGCCGGCATTTTCACCGCCGGACCAAAGCGAAATCTCGTTCAGAGCGACGCGTTCCCGCTCCGCGTTCCCGAGCACCATCGCCCCGATGCGCCCGTTCCCGACGGGATACCCCTCCGGCTCCCAGCCTTTCCCGGCACCGACATTGTCGGCAGGAATCGACCAATCCGCATTAAAACTCTGCGCGGGAACGTCCGACCAAATCCAGTTTTCGGATTTAATTTTGGGGGCGGCATTCAGGAACGATGCGACAGCGAGAACTGATAAAACTGAAATAATTCCGGTCTTCATACTCATTGAAAAAGAAACGTAAAGAAAGGGATATTGGGAGAAAAGACAAAATTTGAAAACACGTTCGGACGGCACGGCGCAAGCGGCTCAGCGCGCAAGGTCGTCCTGCTCCAGCGCCCGTATTCCGTAGCCGGAAAGGACACTCGCGGAGAGTTCCGGGTCGTCCGTCGAAAGGATAAGTCCGCAATTCCCGTTCGGCCGGCAAAACAGCGGATACAGATAGTGAATGTTGATTTCGGCCTGGCGAAGCGCCTGCGTGATTTTCACCAAATCCTCCGGGCAGGCGAACTCCACGGCAATCACGCGCGTCTTCGTATAGGAGATTTTTGCCTTTTTAAGAAATTTCTCGGTCGGCTCCGGATAGTCGGGCAAAAAGCGAATAATGGCGCAATCCGTTTGGTCGAGGCAACTCATGCCGAGCACGTGAACTCCGTTGGCAATGAGCGAGTCCGCAATCAGATTGAGACAACCGATCTTGTTTTCGGCAAAGACCGAAAACTGAAAAATATGCTTTTGCAAACGGGAAAGGGATTTGGGCATGACCGACGAAAAGGGGAATCAGAAAATTTCAACCGTTTCCCATTGTCTGACGGAGGCATTTTCGACGCAAGCGAATAAACGAAAATCCGAAGCCGAGGTTCTATTTCTTCAGAATCGTCTTTAATTTTGAAATCGTGCGAAAAGCGATTTGTTCGACCGGAGAAAGCGTGCGGTCGGATTTGAGCCCTCCGTCGAGATAAAACCGAACCCGAACTTGTTTGGCGGTTGAGATTTTTTCCAGCAGAGCCTCGGAAATCGGGATGTAAAAACTCTGGGTCCATGTTACGTGCGTTTCCGGAAGCGAACCCGTTACTCTGTATTGTTGTTTGGTGTCGCCTTCAAAACGGAAATTTCGGGTTCCGTTCAAATTTGAATTCGAGTTGCGAAGGTCGTCGAGGTTCACGGAAAAAGTGCCGCTTCCGGTTCCGGAGATTTTTCCCGTTCCCGTGACGTTTAAGCGTAGCGGCGTAGTTGAATATTTTGCGTCCGTTTGAAAACCCGTAATTTTTTCGCGGGGTAATTTAACGGTTTCTCCGTTATCGAACAAAAAAACAACCGAATCCACGGAGCGGGGGCTTTCAGGTTGCAAAACAACTTTCGCCGCACAGGAAAATTTTTCTTCCGAAACACGCGCAAAAGGGGAAAAAAAACCGCGCTCCGTCATAAACTTCACGGTTTCGGGAAAACGCGTAAGTGCTTCGCTGTAAACAATTTTGGGGAAATAGTCACAAAATTTTTCAAAATCGTCTTTTTCGATATTGAAGTAGCTTTCGTAGTTGCGAAAATTCAGGCTTCCGAGGGAGGCAAGGCGTTGGGCTTCCGCAATTTCTGCCTGTTCCGCTTTCCACTTCGCGATTGCTTTCCGCGCACGCGCCGTTTCCTGAGCTTTTTGTTGCCGTTTAATCCGGTCGCCTTTTTCCGTCCACGCGGAAAGCGCACCCGCCGAAAGAATGAAAACAAGGAAATAACACAAGAGATTTTTCACGCCTTGAAATTTAATCTGTTGTTCTAAGAAGTAAAGGGAAGAATGTTCTTGTTCGGCGGATGACGCCTTTCCTCTTGCATAGAAAAAGCTTTTTCGAGACAATGTCTGGCGTTCGTATCCCTTTTCGGGGGCCTATAGCTCAACGGTTAGAGCAGGGGACTCATAATCCCTTGGTTGCAGGTTCGAATCCTGCTGGGCCCACCATTTAACCCGAGAACCTCACGGAGTATCGCTTTTGTGCATGCGGGAACGCTACGCGCTACGGGAACGCGCTATCGACCAAGAGGAGAAATTTTTCCGACGGGAACGTCGGAAGAGGCGTTGTCCGGAAGCTTCCGGCAAGCCGCTCGGGTCAAGGTCTGTTTGGAAGATTGCCAAAGCCTCGGAATATGTGTTTCATGGAGCGTGATTTATGGCAGAAGGCTTTCAAGTTATCGC
>CAZPYE010000042.1:0-15314 GCA_964590115.1 uncultured Enterobacteriaceae bacterium | reverse complement strand
GCATCGAACAAAATTTATTAAAAACTTTCGGTGCACTTTATGATGAGGCAATGCGCGCCTTCGCCTCTTTAATCTCTAATCTTTCATCTTTAATCTTTCTGTGGCACACTTTCAGCGTGCGATATTTATTCGTTTTACCCGGGGCGGCGACTCGCTTCGCTCGCTTGCCCCGGGCTGTTGTCTTATTGCGCTTTCAGCGCGTGTTTTTACCTGAAAAAAAACGGGAGTGAAGACCTTCCGCCCCTCAATCTCCCAATAAAAACCTTTGCGTTCTTTGCGTTGAAAAACAAAGTCGTTGTTCCGTTGCGTTGCGGGAACGTCTTCGCCGCGGATGCTTCGTCCTGATGCGGCTAACGAAAATCTAACGAATCCCGAATACGTGCTAAACGCGGGAACGCGAAAATAGAGGGACAAAATCAAAAATAATCCTCATCAAAAAAAAGTTATGATTAAAAATATGCTCATCGGGACATTGGTTTCGGTTTTGGCGGCGGCGTCGCTCAACGCGGAACCGATAACGCTCAACGGCGCGGGTGCGTCGTTCCCGGCTCCGGTTTACCGGCTGTGGACCTACGCCTATACGCAGACGGGCAAGGCGAGTGTCAACTATCAGAGTCTCGGTTCCGGCGCGGGGCTCAACCAGATCAAGGCGGGAACGGTGGATTTCGCGGGAACGGACAATCCGCTCACGGCGGAACAGCAGGCGGAGGCGGGGCTGATTCAGTTCCCGATGCTCACGGGCGGCGTGGTCGTTATCGTCAACGTTCCCGGCGTAAAATCCGGCGAACTCAAACTCAGCCGTGAAGTGCTGGCGGATATTTTTCTCGGGAAGATCACGAATTGGAATGATCCCGCGATTGCGGAAATCAATCCCGGCGTGCGCCTTCCGAAGAATCTGAAAATCACGGTGGTTCGGCGCTCGGACTCCTCGGGAACGACGTTTATCTTTACGGATTATCTGAGCAAGATTTCCGGCGAATGGAAGGAAAAAGTCGGCGCGGGTTCGTCCGTCAAATGGCCGGTCGGCATCGGCGGGCAAAAGAATCCGGGCGTCTGCAACAATGTTGCCAAAATTCGCGGCAGTATCGGCTACACCGAATACACGTATGCGGCGGAGGCAAAATTGAGTTGTACGCAGCTTGAAAATCAAAGCGGTGCGTTTATCGCTCCGACGGCGAAAAGCTTCGCGGCGAGCGCCGCAAATGCGGATTGGAATAATGCGCCGGGATTCCTGATGATGCTTACCGACCAGCCCGGTGCGGAGTCGTGGCCGATTACCGGGGTTACGTATATTCTGCTTCGCAAGGATGCCGGCGAGGAAAAGGCGGCGGCGATGAAAGATTATTTCAATTGGTGTTTTACCGAAGGAAGCTCTTCGGCGGCGCGTCTGAACTATGTGCCGATTCCGGAAAGCGTCGTTTCGCTCATCCGCGAAAAAGTCTTAAATTAGTTGTGCGGGGCGACAATCCCGTCGCCCTTTTTTTTGGCGGGAACGCTATAACCATAATTACTAAATCTTCCCGCCGTTAGCGGGAAAGTCTTTTGCGGGAAAAAAAAACTCTCGCGAAGAACGCGAAGTTCGCAAAGTTTTAAAAACAAACCTCTGCGATTCTTTGCGCGCTTTGCGAGAGTTTTTTTTCTTAGCGGCGGCGGCGACGCGAAGCCACGAGCGCCAACGCGCCCAAGCCCGCGAGCAAACCGAACGCGGAAGGTTCGGGGATAACGGATCCCGTTCCGGAGAACGAAATGGACTGCAATCCGACAAATGTCCCGTTGGTTTCGGTCCCACGGTCAACTGTCAGAGTGAATTTATGGCTTTCTCCAACGTTAAGATTAATATCTGTGAAGTCTAGTGTTATCTCCGCGAACGCGTTGTCGATTCCTTGTGTGCCATTAAATGTGTGTGATTCCGCTGTTTCTTCCATCGTGAATTGGGCGATGCGATTTTGATTTTGGTATGCTCCGTCTTTGTTAAAAGTAAATGCAGCCAAATTAACCGAAGAGAGCGTTGCGACTTCTACGCCGTTGTTCGTAATCGTAAACGTAAGCGTCCATTCCCCGCCATTCCCGACGTTTACGTTCGGGCGAAGGTAGTCCGCCTTGTAGGAACCCGAGCTATTAAGATTACCCGTTGTCGATATCACAAGCTCCAGCTCCGAGAGCACAAGTCCGTAGCCTGATTCTGTAATATCTGCCGACACATCCGATTTCGTGTCAAAGGCAATTAACGTTTCCGCGTTGGCGAAAGCGGTTCCTGCGGCGAGGAGAGCCGCGATTGTAATATATTTTTTCATTTATTTTGTATGTTTGTCGGGTTAAAGAATCTGATTTGTCGAAAACCGTATTCGCAAAATTTTGACTCAATTGTGGAAGTCGATTTTGCAAAAAAAAAACGGAATACAAGTTTTTTTTGCGGTCGTTCGAAAAAAAAGAAGGAATCCGCATTTTCAATTTTCTTTCACGGTGTTGCGGCGCATTAAACTTCGGCGCACAAGAAAAAAGTTTCTTAACGAAAATCTAACGAAGTCCGAATATCGGTTAAATATTGGTCGGCGAAAATGGGCGCACGAATAAACAAGTAATGAATCCGCCAAGAACCACAGATTCTTTCTTCAAGACGCTTTGCCTCGGGTGCGCCTGTTTGAGCGGGCTGCTGATGCTGAGTTTCTTTGTCCAACTCGTTATCAATTCGAGCGAGGCGTGGGCGCAATTCGGGCTCGGGTTTCTCCGTTCGTCGGAATGGGATCCGGTAGCCGAAAATTTCGGTGCGCTCCCGTCGATTGCGGGAACGTTGCTCACGACGGCGCTCGCGCTCGCCGTTGCGCTTCCGCTCGCCTTCGTTTCCGCGCTTTATCTGACGGATGCGCCGCCGCTTGTCGGGCGCGTGCTCTCGCAGGCGATCGATTTGCTCGCGGCGATCCCGAGCGTGATTTACGGGATGTGGGGGCTGTTTGTCCTTGCGCCGCTGATGCAAAATTACGTCCAGCCGTTTCTTGCGGAAACGCTCGGTTTGGAGCGCGTTCCCGTGCTCGGCGGGCTTTTGGTCGGAGAATGCGGTTTTAACGGCTTCGGTTTTTTTACGGCGGGGCTGATTCTTGCGCTGATGATTTTGCCGTATATTTGCGCCGTTATGCGCGACGTTTTTAAAATGACGCCTGCGGTTTTGCGCGAATCCGCCTACGGAATCGGTTGCACGAAATGGGAATGCGCGAAAGACATCGTGATGAAATACGGCGTGCGCGGTTTGCTCGGCGGGATCTTTATCGGGCTCGGGCGCGCACTCGGCGAAACGATGGCGGTGCTTTTCGTTATCGGAAACATGCCGGACGTTCCCGGTGCGCTTTTTGATTCGGGAACGACGATTGCCGCGACGCTTGCGAACAATTTTGCGGAGGCGGACGGGCTTCAGCGCAGTGCGCTTTTTGCCCTCGGTCTTATTTTGCTCGCCATGTCTTTCGGGATTCAGGTTCTCGCCCGGTATTACCTGCATCTGACCTCCGAGAAACGCGGCGAAAAAGCGTAGATATCAATTAATAACGAACAATGAATAGTGAATAATTCAGTGCTAAGATTTTTGCTCATTCGAGCAAATACCGCCGAAGGTGCCATTTTGAAGAATGCGTTATTCGTTATTCACTATTAACTATTCACTAAAAAGTTTTCCCATGAGTAATTCTTCTTCCGAAATTTCCGTTGTTTCCGTTTCTGTGGTGTCTCCGCGGCGGCGAACGCTGTTTTTCCGCAAGGCGACGGATTTTGTCGTCAGCGTGTTTTCCGTTTTCGCGGTGGCGCTCGCCGTCGGTGCGATGGCGTGGATCCTTTTCACGGTCGTTTCGCGCGGCGTTCCCGCGATTGATTTCGGTTTTCTGACGCATCCGTCAAAGCCTTACGGATTGCCCGATTCCGGAATCGCGAACGCGTTGCTCGGCACGCTTTTCATCACGGCTTGTGCCGCCGCGATTGCCGTTCCGCTCGCCGTCGCCGCGGGGATTTTTCTTGCGGAATTCGGGCGAAGAGGGCGGATCGCCTCCGTCTTGCGCTTCAGCGCGAATGTGATGATGGGAATGCCCTCTGTGATTGTCGGGCTTTTCGTTTATACGATTTTGGTGATTCCGACGGGGCGTTTTTCCGGCTTCGCGGGATCGGTTGCGCTCGCGATCATCATGTTCCCGGTAATTATGCGCACAACGGAAGATATGCTGGTGATGGTGCCCGACGCTTTGCGCGAAAGCGCTCTTGCCTTAGGGATGTCCCGCGCGCGAACGACGCTGTGCATTATTTGCCGTGCGGCAAAAAACGGCTTGCTGACGGGGATTTTGCTTTCTCTTGCCCGCGTCTCCGGGGAAACCGCGCCGTTGCTTTTTACGGCAATGTTTGCCGATGCGTGGCCGACCGGATTTTTCTCCGAGCCGACGGCGAATATGCCGGTTCTGATTACGGAATACGCCACCAATTCTCCGTTTGAGGAAATGCACGCGGCGGGCTGGGGCGCGGCGTTCGTCATCGCGCTTGCCGTGCTCGCCGTAAACGTTTTTACGCGCATCGCCTTCCGCGACAGGACGAAAAAATCTCGCTGATGCCGGGCGTTTCGCTTCGCCCCCGCTCCGGACTCGTTCCTGTTCCGAAATCCCCTTTTGACCGGGGGAATGTTGTGTGCTACGCTTCGCGTATGAATCCGCTGCTTCCGGCTCGCAGAAAGCGCATTACGGGAATCAACATCGTGCCGCTCATCGACGTGATGACGGTGTTGATTTTCTTTTTTCTGATGAGCATGAAATTTGACGATTTGCGGCAACTCGGAATTACGCCGCCGCATTCCGATTCGGCATCGGAGTCCGAGGGCGAGGCACCGCGTTTGGTCATCGCGGTCAACAGGAACGGCGAATTTTTCGTCAACTCCGAGCGCGTTCCCGCAGAGGAGCTTTCCGACCGCTTATCCCGGATTGCCGGCGGGCAAAAGGTGTCCGACGCCGTGATTGTCGCGGACGAAGATGCGGCGATGAAGTATGCGATTTTTGCGGTGGACGAAGCGCGGCGAAACGGCTTGGGAATTCGCCTTTTGGCTCGTCCGTCCTCGGATTGAGAATGCCGTTCCCGCGTCCGTTTCTTACGGTGATTTTCCCTGTTTCTTTTTATCCCACGAAAAAAAAATATTATGAAATTCGCATTAAAAAAATGGGTGCTGTGCGTGCTTATCGCCGTTTGTGCGGCGGGAACGTTTTCCGGGTGTGTTTCCCGGCGGGAACGCGCGCGTGAAAATTTGGCAAAGATGGAGGTCGTCGAGGTGGACCATCGCGGTTATGTGCGCTACGACGGTGCGATTGTTACGCCCGGGGAGTTTGCTCAGCTCATTCGTGCGAAGCGGGATGCGGTTGCGGGCAAGCCGGTTCTGCTCTCCGTGAATCCGGAGGTTTTCGTGAATCAGCCGAAAATCGAGCCTTACATCCGGCGCGTTCTCGAGAGCGTAAAAACCGGAAAGGTTTACACGAAAATTCCTCAGGAACTCGAATAAGGGCAAGGCGTGGCGGCGGAGGACGTTCCCGTGAGCGGAAAACGGAGGCTCTTGCGGCGCATTTTGCGCGTCGCCGCGTGGGGTGCGGCACTTTCCTTTGCCGGCTTCGCGGGAACGCTTGTATTGCTCAATAATGCTTCCGTCCAGCGTTTTTGGGTAACGCGAATTTTGGAAAAGCAGGGCATCGCCGCGCATTTTGATTCTCTGCATTTTGATTTTTTGATTTCGGACAAAATTTCTTTGCGCGGTGCGTCGTTCGTGTTTACCGACGGGCATTGCCTGCGTGTCGAAAATTTTTCCGCCCGGCATAACGGCACCCGCGGGCTTTTTTCGGGAAGACCGTCGTTTCGGGATTTTTCCTGCGAAGGATTCGCCGCCGACGATGCCCGGGGGCGGCGCATGCTCGGCTTTTCCGCTCGGGCGAAACGGCTCGGCGCGGATTTTTTGCCCTGGGCTCCGTTGGAGAAATTTACGCTCGGGTCGCCGCTCGCATGGTCGTTTTTTGCCGAAGAGCTTCTGATTTCCGCGGCGGGAACGCGTATCGCGGCGGGAAGCGTAAGCGGAGATTTCGTCGGCGCGGAGCCGCTGTGCCTTTCGGGAGAAATCAGCGGGGATTTCGCGGCGCTGCTCGCGCAGCCCGTGTTTTCTAAAATCAACAATGTCGCGGCGGGAACGTTTGAGCTTTCCGGGCAGGGCACGTCGGCGCAACTTTCTCTGAAAAATCTGATTTCCCGTTACGGGGAAATCGAAATTTCGGAGATTAACGTTGCGGCGAAGCGCGGCGGCGGTCTGACGGGAACGCTTCGCGCGGAAATTCTCGCAAACCGGAAGTCTTCCGCCGAAGTGAATTTTTCGCATTTTGCATTCGGGAACGGACAGCTGATTTTTTCGGGCGAAGCCTCGGCGGAAACCGTTGTCGTTTCCGATATTTTGCGGGCGGGTTTACTTTTTCGCGGCTGGCGCAATCCCGGCGGGAAAACGGAGAAGCATACCGGGGCGTTCGTCCGAACGGAAAAGCCTTCGGCGGGACGCGCAGAACGCGAAAGCACTGCGTTGCCGTGCGCCGAACGCCCGCAAACGCCGTCGGGGGAAGGCGCGTGCGCCGTCGCGTTCGACTTCGACGGGAGCGTTCCCGCCCGCGAAACCGCGTCGGCGGAAACGTCGGCGGAGGTTTTGCCGGATCCGGTTCCGCTTTGGCACGGGATTTCCGGCGTGATGGATTTTTGCGTGAAGCATGTGGTTTTTCCGCAAAACGAGTTCGGCGAGCATCGGGGACGGTTTTCCGTGAACGAAAAACGCGCCGAGTTGCAATACGTGCTTCCCGAGCTTTACGGCGGGAACGCGGAAGGGCGTTTCGCGCTGAATTTTTCGTCGTCGACACCGCATTATCGGCTTTCCGGCGCATTCGGCGGAAACGCCGTGGAAATTCACCGCGTTATTCCGGCTCTTCGCGTCCGCAATCCCTCGCCCGTCGAAGGGCTCTTCGACTTGGATTTTGAACTTTCCGCCGAAGCGGATTCTCCGGAGTTGCTCGAAAAATCCGTCGCCGTCAGGTTCGGCGTGAACAACGTCGGAGACGGGCGGATTCGCATTTTTAATGCCGACAGTAAAAAAATCCGTCTCGCCGGAGACGTTTTAAAAATCGGAGGAAGCCTTGCGAATCTGTTCGGCGGGCTGACCCGGAATCTGGAGCCGCGAGCCGCAGGGCTGGCAAAGGCGGCGGGTTTCGTAAAAAGTTTTTTGACCGATTTTTCGTATTCCGCGTTGGGCGCGTTCGGAAGCTATCACGCCGGGGGCGATTTGAGTTGCGAGCATTTTGAGCTGTCCGGAAGCGATTTGCGGCTTCGCGGGAACGCATCCGTGCGCCCGCTTTCCGGCGAAGCGCCGGAGTATTGGCCGCTGAGCGTTTTCGCTCAGCCCGAAGTGCGCGGGGAGCTCGCCGAAGCATTGGGCGTTCTCGGCGTTTTGCGCGTCACGGGAACGCCGGACGGCGAGGGCTTTGTCGCGGCGCGAGCCGTGGAGTTTTCCGGAACGGCGGCAAACGGTTCCGAAAAGTTTTTTGAAAATCTCATGGACGCGGCGGCGGGAAAAAAGATTTATTTTTCCGACGAAGAACACGTTCCCGCAGAAAATTTGTTGGATATTTTCGCGCCGTGAGGTTTTCATAGAGGTAATGGAAATCGAACCTCTGTTTACCGAACAACAAATTTGCGCCCGCGTAAAAGAAATGGCGCAGGAGATTTCTCGCGATTTCTCAAAAATCCTCGAAGCGGACGAAGCTCCGCCCATCGCATTGGTGCTTGCTAACGGCGCCATTTTCTTCGCCGCCGACCTGTTGCGCGGGTTGGATTTCCACGTTGACGTGCAGGTCGTGCGCGTGTCGTCTTACGGCGCGGGAACGCGCTCCAACGGCGCACCGGAAATTATCGGAGGCTTCCCTGCGGATAAGTTTTCCGGACGGCGCGTCATTATTATCGACGACGTTTACGATACCGGGCACACCCTCGCCAAGATTCGCCTTGCGGCGGAGGTGCACGGCGCGAAAGACGTTCGCACCTGCGTATTGCTGGATAAACCCTCGCGCCGCGTCGTTCCCGGAAAGGCAGACTATGTCGGCTTCCCGATAGAGGACGTTTTCGTCGTCGGTTACGGCTTGGATTTGAACGACGCTTGGCGCACCTTGCCCTACGTCGGGAAAATCGACGCATCGACACTCTGACGGTTTCGCGCCTCGGATTTCTCTGCGGAAAACCGGAGGCGTTTTTTTTTTTGACGGAACCGATGAAGATAAATCTGGTGAAGCACGCTCACGATTTCGCGCGGGAACGCCTGCGCGGAATCTCCCGTATCCTTGCGGTGGATGCAACGGCGGGCAACGGACACGATACGCTCTTTCTCGCGGAGCTCGCGGGAACGGCTTCCGGAAAGGTGGCGGCGTTTGACGTGCAGGCATCGGCGATTTCGGCGACGCGGGAACGTTTGGAAAAAGCCGGGCTCGGTTGCGCCGCCGAACTGTTTTTGTGCGGTCATGAAAAAATGGGGGAAGTTCTCGGCGCGGATTGGCGCGGGAACGTGAACGCCGTTTTTTTTAATCTCGGGTATTTGCCGCGAGGCGATCACGGCGTAACGACGCTTCCGGATACAACTTTGCGTGCCCTCGACGCCGCGTGGGAAATGCTGGCTCCCGGCGGATTTATTTCGCTGACGGTTTACACGCGGCATGACGGCGGTTTCGAGGAGTCTTCCCGCGTCGCCGAATGGGCGGATAAAATGCGTTCCCGCGCGACGGTGTTGACTTGCGGTGAACATAATCCCGTCGAGCCGTGGTGGCTCGGTATCGTTAAATAAAAAAAAACGGCGAAAATTCGTTTTCGCCGTTTTTTTTTAAATTTCACGATTCGGGTTGTTCCGGGTCGTTTTTGCAGTCGCAATTCGGACAACTCGCCGTGATTTGCAGGTGCTGGGAAATAAATTTCAGACCGTATTTGTCCGCGATGGCACGCCCGTACCAGTCCATGAAAGGAGCGTCAAATTCGATGATTTTGTCGCAGTTGTCGCAGACGATGTGTCCCTTGAATGCGCCTGCGTCGCGAGTGCTTTCGTAGTATTTGAAATCGCGCCCGACATTGAGTTCGCTGACGATTCCGCTGGCGATGAGTGCGGGAATGGAGCGGTAAACGGTTGCGCGGGAAACGGAGGGGTCGCGTTCCCGCGCCGCGAGAAGAAGCTCTTCCGCCGTGAAGTGTCCGGGCGTTTCGTAAGCGGCACTCCAAATTGCGCGGCGTTGCTGTGTGTTGCGCAATCCGTGCGCGGCGAGAAGGCGGGGAAGATCGGGGATTTCCTTGGCGTCGTGCGGCGTTTTGGGGTTAAAATTCATACAGGAGAAATGAACCGCGCAAAAGTATCGGGAGCAAGAAAAAATCTCGGCGGCATTCCTTCAACTATCTTTGTTGCCCGGCGTCGTGCTTTGCGGCAAAATTCCCGCAACGATGTCCACTTTTTCCCGTATTGCAGGTTTTGTTTTTGCGACCTTGGCGCTAATGCCCTTTGCTTCGTTCGGCGGTGAGTTGCGTCTTGCTCCGGAGAAGGGAGCGGCGGCGAATTTTACGCCTTTGGGGCTGCTGGCGGAAAATTCTCTCGAAAAAGCGGATACGCGCACGCGCGCTTTGGAGGCGGAATTGGCTCTGCTTTCCGGGTTGCCGTCGATTGCGGAAGAAATTTCCCGACGGGAACTGGAAGAAAAAAGTCTCTCCAACGCGGAGCGGGATCGCCTTTTGCTGACGCTTTCCGGGGCGCAGATTGCGCAAGGCGAATACGCTTCCGCGGCGGCATCCGTCGAAGATATCGCCGGAAATTCCGCACAAAAGCGCCTGCGTGCCGCATTCGTCGCGTTGAGCCGCGGCGCTTTTGAGGACGCGGAAAAGCAACTCGTCGGTCTGCCCGTCGAAACGTTCCCGCGTCAGGAACATTCCTGGTTCTTCTTTGTGCGCGGGCTGACGGAATTTTTTCTCGGGAAAAAAGATGCGGCGAACGTCGATTTCGAGGAGGCGGAAGAAAATGCGCTGAGCGCCGCAGAGCGCGAACACATCGCCTTCGTGCGGCGTTGGGCGAACGTGGTCGGCGGGGAATCCGTTTCGGAGAGCGAATTGGAGTCGCTTCGCGCCGCACGGGAGGACGCCCGCTTTACGCCGTCGTTTTCGGAAGCGGGAAAGCTTTATGCGGTTGCGCTCGCCAAGAGCGGAAATCTTGCGGCGGCGCGTGAGGCGTTGCGCGAGGTCGAGCCCGTTCCCGCGAAGGACGCGGCGGATTTCGCCTTGCTGGAAGGGCTTTGGGCGGAAAATCCCGGCAGCGAAGTGGCGCGGACTGCTTTTCAGCGCGTTATCGCGGCGCGTCCGCCGCGTTCCCGCCAATCGGCGGCGTTTTCCGGGCTTTTGCGAAACGTCGTCGTCTTGCGGGCTGCCGGGAAAATCGAAGAGTCCATTCTCGCCGCCAACGGAATCGAAAATTTTCTGAGCGCGTTGCCGGAAGACGGAAGCGTGCGCGACCTTGAGCTTTTTACGCGTGCCCGCATCGCCTGCGAAGTGGAAAACTTCCGCCGCGCCGAAGCGCTGACGGAGGAGCTGATATCGCGCTTCCCGGCGAGCCCCTTCGTTTCGGATGCCCTGCGCCTGCTCACGGGAATCGCCGTTCGGGAAAAAGAATATCGGCGTGCCGTGTCTTTGCTTGAGCAGTTGCGGGCGACATTGCGCCTGCCGGAGGAAGTCGTGCGGGCGGACATTCTGATTGCGGACTGTAACTTCCTTTCCGGCGACTACGCGCTTGCCGCCGATGCTTACGCCCGCGTTTCGGAGGCGGATGCCAATGCAATGGATCCGGAAGACCTCGGCGGTATTTTCTTTCAGCAGGCGTATAGCGAAATCCGTAGCGGTCACGTGCTCGCCGCCGCCGCGCTTCTGGACTCGCCGATCGCGTCCCGCGTTCCTCCCGCGTGGACAATGCGGACGGAATGTGCGGTCATCGAAGGTCTGCAACAGGCAGGGCTTTGGGAAGCCGCCGCCGCGAGAGCGAAAACGTTTTTGGAGCGGTCGGATTTGGTGACGGATTTTCGCATCCGCATTCTTTGGACGCAGGCTCTTTTGGCGTTGAATTTAAATGATCCCGAAACGGTTTTGCGCAATGCGGATTTGCTTGCAGAGCTCGCTTCAAAGCCGGAGGGAATCACTTCCCCCGAATTGCGCGAGACGGCGGCGGAGCTCGTCAGCCGCTCCGTTTTACTCAAAGCCCGCGCCCTGTTTTTGTCGGGGAAGCATGCGGAAGCGCTCGAACAGCTTTCCGATTTGCGGGAACGCTACCCGGACACCAACTCCGCCGTGGTTTCGTGGTTGGAGGAAGGACGCCGCTTCCATGAATTGGGAAAACCCGAGCGGGCGTTGGTCTGCTACGAAACGCTGATTGACCGCTACGGTGCGCAGGAAAAATTTGCGGAATATTTTTCGATAGCCGTTTTTGAGGCGGCTCAGGCGGCGGCGACAATCGGGCGTCCGGAAGAAGCCGTAAAGCAGTTGCAGGCACTCATCTCGCGCTATCCCAAGAGCCCGCTCGCGTTTTATGCGCGTATGCGTCAGGCGGACTTTTTCCGTATTCTCAACGACTTTGATTCCGCGCTTGCCGTTTACGAAAATCTGATTGCGGCGGAGGCGGATCGCCCGGCAATGCGCGTTGTCGAAATGCGCCGTGCGGACACCCTGCGTGCATTGGCGGCGCGGGCGGAAGGCGATGAAAATATGCGCGGAACTTTTCTGGATTCGCTCTCCAAGGCAAAAGCCGCCTACGAGCGTTTGTTCAGCCTGCCGGATCAGCCGATTTCCCTGAAGGCGGAAGCGGGATTTAAGTGGGGCTACTCGGAGGAAGCATCCGCACCCGAAAACGGCGATCCCGTTGCGCGGGAACGCGCGTGGGAACAGGCGCGGACGATTTATTGGAAAACCGCTTCCGAAATCATTTCCGATGCATTGAAGCGGGATAAAATGACACCGATCGAAGGCGGCTACTGGGTTTCACGTTGCCTTTTCGCCCTTGCCGGGCTTTACGAAAAATCCGGAGACTACGAATCCGCACGAAGCACTTACGAAAAAGTGCGCGAGTGGGGCGCTCTCGGGATTATTCCCGGCAAAAATTATGCGGAGCAACGCCGCCGGCGCATCCTCGAAAAATAGACTGTAAAAAATGAGGAAAGAGGAATTAGAAGTTAGAAAAAAATCCTCCTCCCTCATTCCTCATTTCTAATTCCTAATTTTTTTTTACCAATGAATACGACTCCTGAGATCACGGTTCTTTCTTCGGCGGATTCCGCCGTGAATTTTTCGCTCGTCGCCGACGGCGGCCCGTTTGTTTGGCTACTTCTGATTTTCGGCTTCGTCGGTTTCCTCGTCATCGTTGAACGCTCGATTTACCTGCATCGCGGGCAAATCAATGCAGACACGTTCGTCGAAGGGATTTGCACGAATTTGCGCAACAGGCGCTTCAACGAAGCCCTGACCGTCTGCGAGGACTCGCCGGGACCGGTGCCGCGCGTCGTCAAGGCGTTGCTTTTGCACTCCAAAGAGGGCGAAGCCCGCATGCGCGTTGCGGCGGAAGAGGCGGCGTTGCTGGAAATCCCTGCGCTTGAACGCCGCGCGGGAACGATTCGCGCCCTTGCGAAAATCGCACCTCTGGTCGGGCTCGCGGGAACGGTTTTTGCGATTTTGCGGGCATTTCTTGCGATGCGTGCGTCCGGTCATTACGCGAGCGCGGATGTTTTTTCCGGAGACATCGCCTCGGCTCTTGCCGCGACGGGTGTCGGAATTTGCCTCGCCATCGTCTTTCACCTGGGCTACCACTTCGTCTGCGGGCGTATCCGCTCCATTACGTCGGACATTGAGCGCGCCGCCGTTTCCATGATCAGTTTTATCTGCTACGGAAAAGAGCTTCCCGATGAGGAAGACCGGGAGGACGCAAAGTAGTTTCGGAGCTTTCGAACGCCGAAATAAAAAAAAACATGAAAGTTATAAGAGCCGAAAGCGCGGGATTTTGTCGCGGAGTGGAACGCGCCATCACCATCGTGCGCGATTATTTGAAAAAAGGGCGTGCGCCCGTGTTTACGGACGGACCGCTCATTCACAATCGGCAAATGATGTCGGAACTCGAAGCGGAGGGCGTGCGGGAAGTCGGCGATTACCGTTCCCGTTCCAAGCTGGATTTGAATCTTTCCCCCGAAGAAAAAGAGAACGCCGTGGTCATCGTGCGCGCACACGGCGTTACGCCCGAACGCCGGGAATACCTCAAAACGCTGGGCGCGGAGTTTCGCGATGCGACCTGCCCGGACGTGGGCGTTATCGCGGGACGCGTGCGCCTCCATGCAAAAAGAGGGTTTTCGACCCTCGTTTTCGGCGATCCGAATCACCCGGAAGTCGTCGGAATTCTCGGCTACGCGGACGGGCGCGGTTTCGCCGTGCGCACGGAGGCGGATTTGGCGGCGCTTCCGCCGCTGGGCGACAAGGTTTGCATGGTTTCGCAATCGACGATGTTTCCGGACGAATTTGAAATCCTCGCCGAAAAAGTGCGGGAACGCTATCCCGAGGCACAGATTTTTAACACGATTTGCGGCGCGACGCGTTCCCGTCAGGGCGACGTTATCCGCCTTGCGGAGCAGGGCGCGGAGGCAATCGTCGTCATCGGCGGGCGCCATTCCGCAAATACCGTGAAGCTGGCGACGCTTGTCGAGCGGCAGGGCTTGCCCTGTTACCATATCGAAACGCTGCGGGAACTCGATTTGGAGCAGATGAAACGCTACGCCGTGGTCGGCGTTACCGCCGGCGCGTCCACGCCGGGATTCCTCATCGACGAAGTCTGCAATACGCTTCGCGGAATCGGTGATTGAGTCGTTTTTTTTTGATTTGGCACGGCTTGTGCATCGGGAATGGGACATTTATTAATTTTTATTCAAAAAAATCCAATCTTACATATTCAAATATGAGCAAAGATAAGAAAGAAAAGTGCTGCTGCAAAAAGAGCGGCTGTTCCGTTAACGTCAAACCTCTCGGCGATCGCGTCCTCCTGAAGCGTTGCGAATGCGCGGAAGAAATCAAGGGCGGGATCATCATCCCGGATTCCGCAAAGGAAAAACCGATGGAAGCCAAGGTGGTCGCCCTCGGAACGGGCAAGGTCGAAGACGGCAAGAAGGTCGAATTCAACGTCGAAGTCGGCGACAAGGTGCTGATCGGAAAATATTCGGGCACGGAAGTCAAAATCGACGACACGATGTATATCCTCGTCCGCGAAGACGAAATCCTCGCCGTTCTCGGGTAATTTTTCTCCGTTAAATTTTTTTTAGAAAGAAATAAAAACTATGGCAAAAAAACAGATTCTTTTTGATGAAGCCGGACGCCGCAAAATTCTCGCAGGCGTTCAGACGCTCGCGAAAGCCGTCAAAATCACGCTCGGACCGAAAGGCCGCAACGTGATGATCGACAAAAAATACGGCGCTCCGAAAGTGACGAAGGACGGCGTTTCCGTCGCAAAGGAAATCGAACTCTCGGACGCTTTTGAAAATATGGGCGCACAGATGGTGCGCGAAGTCGCCTCCAAAACCGCCGACAAGGCGGGCGACGGAACGACGACGGCAACCGTTCTCGCCGAAGCCATCTACAAAGAAGGCTTGAAGAGCGTTTCCGCCGGCGCCAATCCGATCTTCGTAAAACGCGGGATCGACGCCGCCTGCGAAACCATCACCGCCGCACTCGCCGCTTCCGCAAAGAAGATTAAAAACAGCGACGAAATCAAGCAGGTCGCAACCGTTTCCGCCAACTGGGACGACTCCATCGGCTCCATCATCGCCGACGCAATGGGCAAGGTCGGCAAAGACGGCACGATTACGGTCGAAGAAGCCAAAACGATTGAAACGACCCTCGACGTCGTCGAAGGAATGCAGTTCGACAAGGGCTACCTTTCCCCCTATTTCTGCACGAACGCGGAATCCCTCGAATGCGTGCTCGACGAGCCGTATTTGTTGCTCTTTGAAAAGAAAATTTCCTCGATGAAGGACCTGCTCCCGATTCTGCAGGAAGTCGCCAAGGCGGGCAAACCGCTCGTGATTATCGCGGAAGACGTTGACGGCGAAGCCCTCGCAACGCTCGTTGTAAACAAAATCCGCGGCACGATCAACGTTTGCGCGGTTAAGGCTCCGGGCTTCGGCGACCGCCGCAAAGCCATGATGGAAGATATCGCCATCCTCACAGGCGGAGTGGTTATCTCCGAAGAGCTC
>CAZPYE010000041.1:0-15918 GCA_964590115.1 uncultured Enterobacteriaceae bacterium | reverse complement strand
CGGAGTTAAAGATTGCGTTCTGCGTTCTCCACTCGCGCGCACTCGCTATTGCCGCTTCGACATCGTCAACCACACGGACTTTTACTCCGGGAGCAAATTTCCCAAGCTCATCAGCAAGCAACCGCGTGTCCGCCTCGTCAATCAGGCGAGCGTTCCCGCCCGTTACCGCATTCAGGCGGCTGACGGTGCGAAGCAGGTTTTGCTCGGTATCGCTCTTAGCATCCGTCTCTATGCGCGAGGATTCGTATTCTTCCACAGAGCGTTGTTCCCGGCTACCCGCGGCAAATTCAAGTGCGGCATCTTCAAGCTCTTTCGAGTTCTTGCCTCCCGTGCGAGCACCTGCAGCATAAGCACTCATCCAATCGGCAAGGGCGCTTTTCATTCGGATTTTCGGAACACCGAATATTCTTCACTTTTTTCATGGAACCGATTGAACCTACGTTTTCAACGAAATTTGACCGCGCCGATGACCGTAAAAAAAATCGCGTAAAAACACACAAAATTAAGCAAAATTTTTGTTGTCAAAATTCACCGAGCCGCCTTCGAACCCGCATAAACAAAAGAAAAAAAACCCGCATTTCTGCGGGTCTTAAAAGTGGTAGCCGGTGCAGGACTCGAACCTGTAACCAATTGATTAAGAGTCAACTGCTCTACCATTGAGCTAACCGGCCAAAACAAAACTGTCGGTGGATGATGGAGACTCCCGAAGAGACAGGCAAGCTTTTTTTGAAAAAAAAAATCACCGGAATTCGGAGATTCCCCCGCAGGGCGACTCCCATTCGACTACCGCTCCCGTGCGCAATGATACGGGAACGTCAACGAGGCGCTGATTGGAAGAACCGCGAAAACGAAGGTTTTTCGTATCGCGCAAAGCCATGATAAACGGACCGTCCACAAGCACGTCAATCCACGGAAGCAGGAGCGACATCTTTTCATCCGCAAGAATTTCCTCAAAACGAAACCCGGTATAACACCAAATCGTTTTTCCGGGCGTTTCGGTTTTTATCAGCTGTGCCAATTCCGTAAATCCTTCGGACTGATACAACGGATCTCCGCCCGTAAAGGTGATATCCGAATCCGGAGACTCCGCAAGAATCGCATCAAAAATCTTGCGCGGAGCCACCGGTGTTCCCGCCGAAAAGTCCCATGTCTGCGGATTATGGCACCCCGGACAACGATGGGCGCACCCAGCGCAATACACGCTGGTTCTCAAACCCGGTCCGTCAACGATGGTATCGGGAACGATGCGAAGAACGCGAATATCCATTTTTCACATATCGAACAAGACGCGGCAATCCCGCGTCCTGCTCGATTCCGGTTTCAATTATCAATCGTGCTGAACCCGATCCCGCAACTCGGCAAGCTTGGCGTTGTTCCAGCGCGACGTCGTTCCGACCAAATAACCGGTGATGCGCTGAATCGTGTCGATATGTTTACTGCCGCAGAGTTTGCACTGGTCGTAATTTTCTTCGACATTTTCATCGCCGCAATCCATGCAACGATTGCGAGTATGGTTGACGGACGCATAACCGATGTTGTGTTTGTCCATCAAATCGACGATGGAAGAAATCGATTCCGGATTCTTCGTCGCATCGCCGTCGATTTCGACGTAGAAAATGTGCCCGCCGCGCGTAAGGTCGTGATACGGTGCCTCAATGCGCGCCTTGTGTGTCGCCGAGCACTTGTAGTACACGGGAACGTGATTGGAATTCGTGTAATATTCGCGATCGGTAATCCCCGGGATTTTTCCGTAAACTTTCTGGTCGAGACGCGTGAAGCGTCCGGAAAGCCCTTCCGCCGGCGTAGCGAGCACGGAGTAGTTATGCTTGTAGAACTCGCAGTAACCGTTAACGCGGTCGCGCATATGCGTGACGATACGCAACCCGAGCTCCTGCGCACCCTGGTCTTCGCCGTGGTGTTTGCCGATAAGCGCAACGAGTGCTTCCGCCAACCCGATAAACCCGATCCCGAGCGTCCCTTGGTTGATTACGGATTCAATCGTATCGTTCGGCGCGAGTGCGGTTGAGCCGACCCAGAGCGCGGACATCAACAGCGGGAACTGCTTTGCCAGTGCCGTTCTTTGGAATTCAAAACGCTCATGAAGCTGCTTTGCCGTCGTATCAAGAACGGAATTCAGTTTTTCGAAGAAATTCGTAATACGCTTTTCCTGTTCCGGAACGTCACGGCATTCGAGAGCCAAACGCACAAGATTAATCGTCGTAAACGAAAGATTCCCGCGCCCGACGGATGTTTTTTCCCCGAAGCGGTTTTCGAAAACTCGCGTGCGGCACCCCATCGTCGCCGTTTCATAAATGTAGCGCTGCGGATCGTCCTCTTTCCACTTTTCGTGCTGGTTGAATGTCGCATCAAGGTTAAGGAAGTTCGGGAAGAAACGATGGGCGGAAACCTTACAGGCAAGCATATATAAGTCATAATTGCGATCCGTCGGCAAATAACTCACCCCGCGCTTCTTTTTCCAAATCTGAATCGGGAAAATCGCCGTCGCGCCGTTCCCGACGCCGCGATCCGTCGTCAGCAAAATTTCACGAATGATGCAACGCCCTTCCGCCGAGGTATCCGTCCCGTAATTGATGGAACTGAAAACGACCTGGTTCCCGCCGCGGGAGTGGATCGTGTTCATGTTGTGGACAAACGCTTCCATCGACTGGTGAACGCGCTCCACCGTGCGGTTGATCGCGTGCTGAATCAGGCGTTCGTCGCCTTCGCAGGCACTGAGCGGACGCGCAAGGTAATCCTTAATTTCCGCGTTGTAGAGGCGGGAAAGATCTTCGCCCGTGTAGGACTCGAGTTGCTTCACTTCCTCGATGTAACTGCGGCGGACAAACGGCGCGAGGTAAAAGTCAAACGCCGGAATCGCCTGCCCGCCGTGCATTTCGTTTTGCGCGGTTTCCATCGAAATACACGCAAGAATGCTCGCCGTTTCAATACGCTTCGCCGGACGGGATTCCCCGTGTCCCGCAAAAAAGCCGCCGTTGAGAATTTTGTCGAGCGGGTGCTGAACGCAGGTCAACGATTTCGTCGGATAATAATCCTTGTCATGAATATGAATATAGCCCTTGCGCACTGCCTCCTTCACCTCCGGCGTAAGCAAATAGTCGTCGACAAACGGCTTCGTCGTTTCACTCGCGAACTTCATCATCATTCCCGCCGGCGTATCCGCATTCATATTCGCGTTCTCGCGGGTAACGTCGTTTGCCTTCGCTTCGATAATTTCGAGGAAAATATCGCGCGTTTTCGCCTTTCGCGCGACATTGCGCTGCTCGCGGTAAGCGATGTATTTACGAGCGACATCCTTGCGCTCCGACTTCATCAGTTCGTTTTCGACCAAGTCCTGAATTGCTTCAACGGACATCGATTCGTCGCCGTGATACGCAATGCGTTGTGCAATCTGCGTCGCCAGAGCGATATCTTCGCCCTGCTCCGTTGCAAGCATCGCCTTTTGAATGGCTCCGATGATTTTATCCGTATGGAATCCGACCTTGCGCCCGTCGCGCTTTACTACTGTAAGAATCATAAATAATTTAGTGTTTTAAAGGTTTAAAAAACGAGAATATCCGCTCCCGGTCCGTAAACGGAATTGAAGCGAACGAGAAAAAAACCTGCCCGCGCCGCGTTCCCGCGCAACAAAAACTTATTCACAATTTTTCTTGCGCTCAACCAAGCGGATTTCCCCGAATCCCCATCTTTTCGACTTGACGAAAAACCGGAGAAAAAGGCACTTATATTTATAAATTTAAATATTTTAATAAATACATATAGAAGGAGCTTTCCTGTGAAAAAAAACATTCCGGAAGAATTTGCCTTTGAAGAGCTTTTGGAAGAAACCGCCGAACACCTGAAAGTCCTCGGGCACCCACAACGCCTGAGAATCCTTGATTTTATGCGGGAAAACGGAGAATCACGCGTCGGAGAAATCGTCCGGAAAACCAAGCTTCCGCAAGCCGTCGTATCCCTGCATCTCAATAAAATGCGCCGAAGCGGACTTGTCATCTCCCGCCGCGACGCGCGCGAAGTTTACTACTGGATTGCGACGGAAATCGCGCAAGTCGTTGCCGACGCGCTTCATCGTAAGCACGACCGTGCTCTCGGGCTGGATCCGTTGAAATGAGCTTCGATTGCCGACAACCGCGTTCCCGTAAAATAAATTTAGCGACGTTCCCGCCGCTAAATCAAATCCGGATGTATCACCAAACTTTTCCGGGCCACTCGGTCTGACTCCACGCATAAGCGCGGGCGAGCTCTCTGCCGAAGAAGGGGCCGCGATAAACCATGCCCGTGTAAATTTGAATGAGCGCGGCGCCTTCCGCCAAAAATTGGTCGGCAGCCTCGCCGGAGCAAATCCCGCCGCAACCGATAACGGGAAGTTTCCCGTCCGTCGCACGAACAATATAGCGCACGGCATCGAGCGAGCGACGCATGAGCGGTGCGCCGGAAAGTCCGCCTTTTTCGGGAGCGTCGGCGAGGTCTGAGGGGCGCGTCGTCGTCGTGTTTGTCGCGATAATTCCCGCAAACTGCGTGTCTTCAACCACGGAAAGCACATCGTCGATCTGCGGGAACGTCAAATCCGGCGAAATTTTCAAAAGCAAGGGCAAGGGTTTTTCGCCGGATTTTTCCGCAAGAGAACGGTTTTCGCTCTGAATCGCGCCGAGCAATTCGACGAGGCGGGAACGCTCATGAAGTTCCCGCAAATTCGGAATGTTCGGGCAGCTGATGTTGATTGAAACATAATCCGCATGCGGAGCAAGCAAGCGGAACGAACCGAGATAATCTTCGACCGCGTTTTCCATCAGCGTCAGTTTGGATTTGCCGATATTGACGCCGAGCGGACACACGCGCGTGCCCTTTTTCGGTCCGGCGGCAAGGCGGCGAGCCACTTCTTCCGCTCCGTCGTTCGGAAAGCCCATGCTGTTAACCGCCGCTTCCGCCTCGGGAAAACGGAAAATGCGCGGCTTCTCGTTCCCGCCCTGCGAGTGGCGCGTTACGGTGCCGACTTCGACGTGTCCGAATCCGAGCGCGCCGCCCGCCTGCCAGATGCGCGCCTGCTTGTCGTAACCAGCGGCAAGCCCGACGCGATTCGGAAATTTCAGCCCGAAAAGCTCAATCGGTTTCTGCGCGGGAACGTTCCGCGCCGTCATATTAAAATACTGAAAAAGCGCCGTCAGCGGACGCATCGCCGCGAACGCGCGCAAAGCAAGATAGGACGCATCGTGAGCTTTTTCCACATCTCCGTGAAACGGAAATCCCTTACGGAAAAAGAGCGGACGCAGGAGGCCTTCATAAAGATAATCCATGCCCGCAATGATACTCCGCCCCGCTCGTGCCGCAACGGGAAAAATGCCGCGCACGCGCCAAGCGCATGCACGGCAAAAATCGTCCCGGGAGCAACAATGGCACAACCTGCCGTATTACATATTTTTCAGACGCGTTTCAAAATATTCCCGGAACCGGGCTTCCAAGTTCGGATTTTCATAAAATCCTTTTTCCGCGAGAGCTTTTCCGTCTCTTTTCGCCGCGTCCTTGTCGTAAGCAATTCCGTTTAAAATTCTCTCGGCACGCATGAGCCACATATTCTGCTTCATTGTTTGCGGCAACGCAGAAATAAACTCATAGAGCGTTCCCGCCGCCTGTGCGTCCGTTTGAGACAAGCCCTCAAGCAAAAACTCCAGGTAGTCAAAGTAACGGGAAGGGCGATATCCCAACAACGTGTCGGTTTGACGCTGAATACCGTAAACATCGCTTTTCAGGCAACGATAAGCATAATACGCCACATCGTCCCACGCCTTTGTCTGTCGGGCATATTCGAGTGCCACCGGAAATGCCATTTCAAAATTCCGATCGACGATATTCCGTAGCTCCCGTGCAAATTCCGGACGTAAATTTCCGGACAGTATTTCATCCTGAATCTCCAATGTGCGAATTCCCGGGTGAGACGCTCCAAGGGTTTCCTTTAAATGGGACAGACGGCCATCCCCGAGTTCGAGCCCTTGATCTCGCCCCCACCGGGATCTTACACAGATATGGTAAAGTGCCTCTACCGATGCCTCGAAATGTCCTTTCCGGAGAGACTCACTGCTCCTTTTAGAAAAATAATCCGAGTTTAAGAACATATAAGGGTACAAACTCTTTACATCCCCCCAATTCGTCGGATCAAAGAAGTAATTCGCATATTCCACGGCTACCCCCATAAAACAGGAATCCAACGGACTTTTGAAAAGACGGAACTCCTCCCATTGATTCTTGAAGCGCGTAATCACATTCGAGCGATCTTCGTATTGAGATTGCCGCAGATTGAAACGATCAATGAAAAAATCCATGATTTTTCTCTTATCCGAGACCGTAGCAACACGTTTGCCGATCAGGTAAAGCATCGGAAACGAAGCATTAAAGTCGTCCCTCGGGTAATCCCTGATTTGCGCCAAAACTTCATCAACGTTCATTCGGGAATAAATCGAGAACAATGCCAAATCCGCCTCTTCTTCGGAAAGTGCCGAGAGAAGCTTATCCCCGGGAACCATGGAATTTTTAACAACAGTCATCGGACTTCCGAAAGCCGTCACAACGGTATAACCGACAGGGGTTCCCTTATCCGCCTGAAAATAAGCCAAGAGATGTCCTCCCGACGTTTTCTCGAAAGCAAGTCCGTCCCGATAGTAAATTTCATGCGCCGCAAATAAATTGACGGCGCAAAAAACAAAAATAAGAGCAAACAGTATTCGCATTTTCAGTAAATTCAGTTCGGATTGAAATAACGTGAGACATTCGGAAAGGGGCGAAACAGAAACGAATTCTCGTCCGTGCCCCCAACCGGAAACGGAGTCTAAATACGGAAAGGCGGAAAGCAAGAAAAAAAAACCACCATTCAAGGAGAGATTGTTTTTCCGAAAAACTCACTCGCCGCAACGGGGAAATGTCGCACGTCTTCGAGGGGAAAACTCCCCGCAAAAAGCCCGGAATCTCGTAAAAAACGCCATAAAATCCGGCGCGGACTCAAAACATTCCTCGCACTTTTTTCAATGCGGCGACGAAGCGGTCCGCTTCCTCAAACGTGTTGTAAAAAGCAAACGAAGCGCGCACCGTTCCCGTGATTCCGAGACGTTTCATCAGCGGCATCGCGCAATGATGTCCCACGCGCACGGCAACACCGAACGTATCGAGTAACATTCCGACATCGCTCGGATGGATATCGCCAAGATGAAACGAAATCACGGACGCTTTTTCCTTCGCCGTGCCGAAAATCCGGATTTCCGGAAACTCAGCACAAAGTTTTTCCGTCGCGTAGCTCAAAAGCGCCGATTCATGCGCTTGCGCGTGCGGACGCAACACAGAAACGTAATCAAGCGCCGCGCCGAGCCCGACAGCGCCGGCGATGTTCGGCGTTCCCGCCTCGAAGCGCCCGGGAATCCCGCGAAACGTCGTCCCCGCGAAATCGACAACGTCGATCATATCCCCGCCGAACTGATACGGCGGCATTTTTTCCAAAATTTCCGCACGCGCGTAAAGCACGCCGATTCCCGTCGGTCCGCAAATTTTATGCCCGGAAAAAACGAGAAAATCGCAACCGATAGCCTGCACGTCCACGGCAAAGTGAGCGGCGGATTGCGCGGCATCGACAAGGACGAGCGCTCCGGCGGCGTGAGCGGCGGCACAGATTTCCGTCACGGGATTGACGGTGCCGAGGGCGTTGGACGTTTGCGTAACGCCGACAATTTTCGTTTTTTCCGAAATGAGATTTTTCATCGCGGGAACGTCGAGTGAACCGTCGTCAAAAATCGGCGCGACGACAATTTTCGCGTCCGTGCGCTCCGCAATTGCCTGCCACGGCACAATGTTGGCGTGGTGCTCCATTTCCGTGAGCAAAATTTCGTCTCCCTCGCGCAAATTTGCGCCGCCCCAGCTCGCCGCAACGAGGTTAATCGCTTCCGTCGCGCCGCGCGTAAACACGCACTCGCGGGATTCGCGCGCATTGAGAAATTTCGCGACGCGTTCCCGCGCGTGCTCAAACGCCGTCGTCGCCGTTTGGCTCAAGCGATAAAGCCCGCGGTGAATGTTGGCGTTGTCGCGCGCATAAAATTCGGAAACGGCATCAATGACGCATTGCGGCTTTTGCGCCGTCGCCGCGCTGTCGAGATAGACGAGTTTCGCGTTCCCGCGCAACAACGGGAACTCGGAACGGATTTTTTCGACGTCAAAAAGCATGGCAAATAAATTACTGCGGACGAATGACGACGTTCGGAAGCGAAATCGAAAATGCCCGACCTTCCGGCGGTTTACGGAATTTCCCGATGCGGGAAACGGCTTTTTCCACGCGATCACGGACCTGCGCGTCATGACTTCCGATGATTTCAAGCAAACGGATATTTCCGGACGCGTCCGCCTGAAGGCGCACTTCCACGGAAACGGCAAATTCGAGCGTCAGCGGCTGTTGCTCCAACACGTTGTCCAAATGCGTCGCGAGCTTTTGCGCGACCTCGGACGCGTAAACCTGCTGCGCGGAAGCCACGGCGCGACCGCCCTCGCCTCCGTTCCCGCCGGTGCCGCCGGGAACGCCGAAACGTTTCCCTCCGGACGTTACCTTGGAAAGATCGATCTTCGCCGTCGTTTTCTTCCCGGTTCCCGACTGCTTTCCGCCTCCGGGCTTTTTCGGCTGTTTCGGTTTGTTCTGTTTGCGAAATTCTTCCAACGACATTTTTTTACCGCCGGAACTCGCATCCTTCGGCTTGGTCTCGGGCTTTTTCGGTGCCGGTTTTTTAACGTCGGGTTTCGGTTTTTCCGGTGCCGGTTTCTTCGGTTCCGCGGGAACGGGTTTTTCGGGAACGGGAGTTGCGACGACGGGTGCCGGCTCGGCGGGAACGGGTTCGGGCGCAGGTTCGGGCTCGGACAACTCTCTTTCCAAAGCCTCATCCGCCGCTTTGTTGAGTGCCTCAAGCTCATCCGAAAAATCCGTGCTTTCCAAGGTGTTCCCGTCGGTCGAACCTTCAGCGAGCCCGAGCTCTTCGCCGATCAGCCCGGCGGATTTCGTCGGGTCGGCATTTTCATCGGCGAACATTGCCAAAAGCGGATCCGACGCGGAAATCACGTCGTTTCCCTGTGTTTGCGCGGAAAAGAAAATCAGTGCCGCCAATGCCGCACCGTGCAACGCACAGGAAAAAATCGCGCCTTTGAAGCCGCTGGTCATTTCGCGGCACCTCCTTGGTCAACTTCCGTATCGATGGCGACTTTGGTCAGTCCCTGCTTTTTCGCCATGTCAAAAACAGCGACGACTTTCTGATATTCGAGCTGCCCGTCGGCGCGAATACGCACAATCGGCTGTTCGTCGGCGGGAAGACACGCGATATCGGCAAACGCGGAGAGCAGATTTTCCGAAGAAACGGCGGCATCGTCCAAATGATACGCGCCGTGGCGATCGATGGCGACGAAGCGGTATTTCGTTTCCGTAGCGGCGGGAGCGCCGGTTTTTGCGGAAGCGACGGGAAGTTCGATACGCGTTGTCTGTTCAAGCACGGGCGTCGCAATCATGAAAATAATCAGCAGACAAAAGCACAAGTCGAGGAGTGGAGTTACGTTAATCTCCGACATCGGCGTCATTTTATGCCGTCTTGAAAAATTGCGTGCCATGAAAAATTTTTCTCCGGAAAACGATTATTCCCACGAGGGGCGGGAACGCGGAAGCGTGCCGGACTCGGGAACGTCATCCGCGCCCGCTTCGTCATTGCGCAGGAAGGGATTTACGCCGACGGGAACGGGACGCGCGGGAACGTCGTCCGTTTTTTTTCGCCGATCGCGAAGCTCTTCCAAAAGTTCGATTTCGATTTGGTCGGCGACGGCGGAAGCGAAGTTGTCCAGCTCGGTTCCGAGCTGTCGCGTCAATCCGAGAGCCCAGTTGTAAGCGAACGATGCGGGAATCGCGAGCACAAGCCCCGCCGTTGTCGCAACGAGCGCGCCGGAAACACCGGGCGCAAGCTCTGCAATCGAGGCTTTTTCCGTCAGCGCGCCGAACGTCACCATAACGCCCCAAACCGTCCCGAGAAGCCCGAGAAACGGACCGCCGGAAATAAACGTACTCAGCGGAATCATGCCTTTTTCGTAGCGCGCCGTAATGCGCCCGATGGCGCGTTGGACGGAATTTTCGACGTGTCCCATGCAAACGCGCACGTCGCTTTCGCCGGAAATTTTTCCGCGATGCTGACGCAAGGCGCGAAGCGCGGCATCAAGCACCTGCGCATACGGCGCGAGCGACGTTCCCGCGGCGGGCAAGGTTCCGATTTCCGTCAGCCGTTTTTCGCGTTGAATTTGAGTTTCAAACGCTAAATTCCCTTTGCGCAACGCGCGCAGGTCGACAAATTTTTGCCAAATCGTCTTCAGAGACCAAATCGAGAAAACAATGAGGATTCCGACAACGATTTTCGCCGCCTCGTCGCACTGCTCCCAATACCACATGACAGAGCGCGAATTTGCCAAGAAATGAACTGAAATATTCAACATTTTTAAGAAAATTTTCCTCTGCAAAAAAGAAACGAGTTTGCGGGAAGCCTTTCAAGGTTTTATTCCGAAATTCTATTCACAAAGACGATCCCGCAAAGGAAACAATCACACGCCCGAAGCCGAACCCGATCTCAGAAGGCGTGCGCGAGAACGGCACCGAGGAGCCAAACAAAAACGACGAGGCAGTAAAAAAGTTTTACGACCGTAGCGACGAGAGTGCCCAACAGCGTTCCCCACCCGGCACGAGAGCTCTGTTTCCAATCGTTCCCGCCGAGAAGCTCTCCGATAATCGCTCCGACAATCGGCCCGACGAGCAGACCGAGCAGCATCCCCGGAATCCCGCCCAACGGCGAAAAAACCATCGGTCCGACAATCGCCCCGACGAGTGCGCCGACCCCGCCGCGCCAAGTCGCGCCGAATTTTTTCGCGCCCCACCAACTCGAAAGGAAATCAAACGCAAGGACAAGGCAGGCGAAAACGCCGCCCGCGGCAAGCGTTCCCGCGTTGACCGACGGGAGCATCTCTTCCGGAGGCGCTTTCGTAAAAATGAAATAGACGAGCGGTCCGCTCCATGCGACAAGCGGTCCCGGCAATCCCGGAAGAAAGACAAAAACGCATCCGATCAACACCAGTACAAATGCGATAACGATAAGGGCGATTTCCATTTGCGGACAAATTATCTGAAACAAATACCGAAAAAAAAACAAGGCGGCGGTTTTTCCTTACTTCTCTTCTTTCGAACGTAAGTGAAACGACGCGAAATTAAGCAATTCCGTCGCACGCTTCACCTGCTCTTCATGCGCGTTTCCGCCGCCGTGCGCGACCGTGAAATTCTCTTTCAGATACGCATCCAAATTCTTCACGGAAAGCTTCAATTCCTCGGAAGCTCCGGGCAACGCGGCACGTTCCCGCAGAATACGGATTTTCTCAAAATCTTCGAGTCCGTTGCGGAAATGCGTCAGGCGCATCGACGCACGATTTCCGGGATAAATCAAAAAACAGTCGCCGGCGGGCCAGTTGCCGAAAGCCGTCGTTTCAAACGGATTTTTGTTCCACGAGTTATAGGCCCAACGCAAAATTCCGTCGAAGCCGTTTGCCGCCGCGTAAAAACCGAGCCAATGCGCCTCGGCGGGGGCGCTGTGCGTGAACGAATTCGGTTTTGCCGGATGCACGCAGGTGTAAAACGTCGTCTTTTTTCCCTCTTCGCGACGCCTTTCGGCAAGCGCGGGAACGTCGCCGCCGGAGTGATTGAAGGTCGGCGAAATATCGTAAACGAATTCGCTCATACGGGTCGGGTGGTCATTTGCGGAAACGATTTTGAACTCCGGAGCAAACTGTTCGATCACCTTACGTGCCGCATCAAGTTGAGCATCGGGACGTTCGTCGAGTGCGATGCAGGTTTTTTCCGACCAGCCTTTATTCTGCAAATGTTTTTTAAATTCGGAAAGAAACGCGCCCCAAACCTCGGAAAATTCCGGCGTATTGATATTGAGTGTAAGCTCTTTTCGGGTGTCCGACGCTTCGTCGAAATACCGGATTTTCATCATCCACGGGAGCATCGAATAGCAGGAAATCTGCTCGTCGATTCCGATTTTATTCATCATGAAATCCGCCCAAGCATCGAATGCGGAATAATCGAATTCCCACGTCCCGTCGGTCTTTCGCGTCCACTTCACCATCGATTCCCAATCGTCAAACGTTTGGTGATTCCACGGTTCTTCGATGATCGAACAGGTAATCACCTTTTGCCCGAGCTCGCGCAACCGCGTCATCGGCGCGACCATCGCGTCAAAATGTTCTTTACTCCACGGCTTCACGCCCGCCCAGCGCGCAACCGCCTGCGGGTGTTGCCAGAGATCGAGGTGAATCGCCCAATCCTGCGGCGGCGGGAGCGTCGCAGGAAACACGCGAACGCCAAGTCGAACGAATTTCTTCCCTTCCGCATCGACGAAAAATCGCCCCCGATAAAATCCGGGCGCAGCATCGGCGGGCACGTTCACGGAAACGAGAAACTCGCGAACCGTTCCCGCGGGAACGGACGTCTCCGCTCCGGGAAAATCAACGACATCCGCAAACTGCACGCCGCCCTGCCCGACGGTCCAACGCACGGGCGAAACCTCCGCTTTCATTTCGGAAACGCCGTCCGACATCTTTTCCCGCTGCCTTGACCGCAACGTCAGCGTTACCGCTTTGTCGTAGGTAAGATTTTCCAAATCTTTTTCCCCGGCGGCAACCGCCACGCGGAAATTTACGGTTTCGCCGCGCCAGGCGCAGACATACGGCGCAGAGCCCTCCCGAGCGGACACCGCTCCGGAATCGCGAGCAAGACGCGCATACGGTTCAAGCCACGTCGCGACGGCGTCTTTGCGTTCCGCATTTTTTGAAACGGGCGCAGGTTCAAAGTTTTCCGCAGGATTCGGCGTTCCCGCAAACGCGTTCCCGCAAAGTGCGAGACACGGGAACGCAAAAAGAGCAAGCATCTTCATGAGCAACCTGTTCGGAAAAAAAATTATTCCGTCGGCGGATTCGGAGCAATCAGACGCTCGGGCAGGACAAATGCCGACTTGCCTTCCGAAGCCCGTTCCGGCGACATTTCGGCAAGCGCTTCCGTTCCGTAATCCATTTTTGCAAAGCACACAAAAAGAACGAACATCCAAAGCGCAAACAAAATTTGTAAAAACCAGGACAGAAGCCAAACCTTTGTTTTTAAAATAAACTCAAGGCGTTTGTTTCTCATAAAAAAAATCTCCCTCCGCAAAAAAAATATCAGAATTCGGGCACCGCGTAGGCATCGGTTTTACTTTCGCCGCCGTCGGAAACGCCCGATCCGAATGAAATCAGAGCCTGCATACTTTCGACATACCGCGATTTCGGCAACAAATACGCCACGCGATTGAGCAACGCAGAAGCCTCATCCGCACCGAGCGGGAACGCACGATAAATTTCCGCACACTCCAACAGATGCGGCGCATTAAACGGAGCCATTTCAACCGCCCGACTCAGGCTCTTCTGCACGAGGTCGAAATCGCCGACCATCATTTCCGCCGTCGCGCGCATGAGGTAGTAGGCGGGAACGTCCCGGGAACACGAAAGCGCCCGCTCGGACGCCGCCCGAATATACGCGCCGTATGTCGCGGCATTCATCGGGTCGCGCTGACAGTCAAACACGTATTTCACCGCCAATGCGCGCCACGCATCCCCGTGCCCCGGCGCCTTGCGAATTGCCGATCGAAGATTCTGCTCCGCCTTTCGCAAACCGGAAAAATCGGGCTCCGCCGGCATCATTCCCGTATCCGCACTCGAATAAAACGGGGCGAGCTCAAGCATCCCTTTCTGGTATTCCGCCTCCGCCCGAAATGTCGGCAGAAGAAAACCCAGCAATGCGGCAGGCACTAAAAACGCAATCGGAAGAAGAATATGCCGCCGCCGCCCGCCGTAAACAATTCGGCGAAGATGATCCGCGCTCAAAAGGAACCCGGCAATTCCCCCGAAAATCGCACACGACACCGCCACGCCGGGAATATTGCGCGGATAATCAATCGCAAAAAGCACGCCGACGGCAAGCAGTCCGCTCAGCGTTCCCGCCAACGCGATCCGCTCCTCCGGCAAACTCCCGAAGTCAAGAATCCCCATCTTCCGCCGAAGCCTCGCCCGCTCCGTATCTGTCTGCCACGGCAATTTCCGGCAGGCGCGGATTCCGCGCACCATCAGCACGGACAACGGCAGGAAAAGCAACAGCACGCCGACAATGCCCTGCTCCGCAAGCACGCGAAGATACAGGCTCCCGGGCGTTTTCGGATTCGTCTGCCACTGCGGTGTCCGGTAACGCTCAAACGCATCGCCGAAGCGTCCCGCACCCACACCGAAAATCGGATGTTCCTTAAACATTTCCCACGCGGCATGAGGAAGCAGATACTTCGTTCCCGCGCCCCGCTCCTCATCCGTAAAATGCTTCAGAACCGCGCTCGAAACCTCCGCCGTCTTCAGACATCCGACATTGGTGTTCGCCCAAAAAAAAGATACTGCCGCACCCGCCGCCAATACGCACCAGATAACGACCCTCAATGCCCGTTGCCGCACCAGCAGCTGCGCCGCAAGCGCACAGCCCGCCAGCAAGCCGAGGTAAATGCCGATGTGCCGCGTAAGCCCGATTCCCAGCAGGAACAACACCGCCATATAACCCCCGAAAAGCCGCGCCCACATTTTGAAGCGGGGATTTACGACCAAAAGCCCCATCACAAAAAACGACAGCAACAAAACCGCACCGATTCCCGCCTGATTCCCGAACGTCGAGTAAATCTGACGCATCGTGCACCCGAAACAGCCTCCGCTCGCAAGCGCATGCTCCGCTTCCGACCCCGGTTTCAAAAACTCAGCCAAACCGGAAATCAGCGCCAGTATCGCAGTCAGCGCAATCAGCCACCAACGCGCTTTCTCCGTCCGGGAAATATGAATCGACACGAAAAACGCCATCAACGGCAAAAGATTGATACAAAACAGATACTGCGCCCGCCAAGGCGTTTCGGAAAGCCCGAACACCCCGGCAGCCAAAAGCGCCATCCACGGAAGAAACCACAACGTAACCCCGCTCACGCGAAATCCGCGCCCGATCCGCGCCCAAAACACAAGAAGCTGTGCACCCACCGCCAAAACCAGTAACCCGAACGTATAGACAAGATACTGCGCGTCCACACCGCCGATTGAAAAAAACGTCTGAGCCGTTACGACGCCCAAAAGCGCAACTATCGCCGCCGTCATACACGACAAAAACCGCTCCGACCAAGAAGAGAATTCAAGCAGAAAAAATTTCCGTTGCTGATTTAAGTCCATTTACCCGCAAGACTAACGCGTTCCCGCATACCCGCGCAAATTGAATTTTAGAAACGGCTCCCCGTTTTTTCTTTCAGACGGGAACGGGAGGAAAGATTAGAGATTAAAGAGGAGAAGGCACAGTCAGAGATTGGTTGCATTACGAAGAGGCTACAAGACGCGGAAACTCAAAGCTCCGAAGGAGCGACGCTTGGGGACAGGAGCAAAACATCGCGGCGCAACGGAACAAAGACTTTGTTTTCAACGCAAAGAACGCAAAGGTTTTATTGGGAGATTGTGGAGCGGAACACGAGTGTGCGGGAACGCAATGGCGTTTCCGCGAAAATTCGTCCGCCCTGCGGTGAAGACCGGGAGGTCTTCACTCCCATTTTTTTTAGGTAAAAACACGCGCTGAAAGCGCAATAAGATTACAGCCCGGGGCAAGCGAGCGAAGCGAGTCGCCGCCCCGGGTAAAACGAATAAATATCGCACGCTGAAAGTGTGCCACAGAAAGATTAAAGATGAGAGATTAGAGATTAAAGAGGCGAAGAGCAGTCAGAGATAGGGGACACTTTTGAGGTTACAAAGAGGCGACAAGCCACGGGA
>CAZPYE010000040.1:0-16447 GCA_964590115.1 uncultured Enterobacteriaceae bacterium | reverse complement strand
GAAATGCGGTCGGCAACGTCGTGCGGAATTTCCTCTTCCTCGGAAAACCCGGACATTTCGACGGCGAAATCCGCAGAGAAATTCTCTTCGGCTCGGGCATCCGACGGGAACGCCGTCGGAACGCACAAGGCGGCAAGCAGCAAAACGGCGGCGTTCCCGCCGGGTCCGCAGCGCTTTTCGGAAAGCTTCGCCGTCGCACGCATCAGCGCAAAAGCGGCGTAGGCGGAAATTTCCACGGCGATGATTGCGGCGATAAGCGCGGGAAGACGATACGGAAAATCCTCCGCCGAGAAAACTGCGGAAGCCGCATAAATCAGCACGCGCCCGACAACGCGCAAACGCAAATCCCGGCAACCCGCGCCGTGGAGCAACAACGCAGCGCCGACGACAAAAATTCCGATGAGTGCCAATTGAGAAAAACCGCTCGGATTTTCTCCGAGGAAATAAAAGCGATGCAGGGTAACGTCGAGGACGGCGCCCGGCTCCGCCAACCCGGCAACCAGCACCGTTTCCCCGTAATCCGGACGCACCGTTGCCACAAGCCACCACACCCAAGAAACGGCAAGCACCGTTCCCGCGATGAGCGCAACTCCGCGGCAGACGCGATACGCGTTCCCGCGACGCTCAAAAAGCGACGACACATACAACGCGCCGGCGAGAGCGAGGAACGAGGAAACGAGAACAAACGCGCCGTCGGCAAGCCGTTCGAAAACGCGCACGAAAAATCCGAAATTCAATTTATCGTTCAGCTTTCTTCCGGCAACGACGGTCTCCATCGTATCCGAATAAGCATCACCGAAACCGACAAAAACCGTGCGCACGACCGGCGCGAAAACCTGCGGGAAAACCAATTTGCGTTCCCGCGAAAAATCCTCCTCCGCGCGGGAGCTTTCCATGCGCAGACGAATCTCGGAAGCATTCGGCGGAAGCGGCAAAAGCAGGGTTCCGTCCGATTGCGCCTTCGCGCCGTCGCAGACGATTTTCATTCCTTCGGGAACGCCGATTTTAAGGTCTCTCGCGCCGAGAGAACGGCAACGGTAAACGATGTCGCAACTCTGCCCGGCGTTGGACGTTATACGCGCTTCGGTAACGACGATTTTCGGCATTTCCGACGCGCGCAACAAATGCGTCCGGAGGCACAGCCGGAAAGGTCTTTCCACGAACTGATACGCACGGAAAAGAATCGCACCGCCGCGCCGCACATAGTCGTCGCCCACGGAAGACAGCGGCAACGGCGAAAGCGTGAGCACGGATTCTTCGCCTTCGAGACTGAGCACGCGATCCGCAGTGATGAGAATCGTTCCCGCGTCTCCGACGGCATCGACGAGCCGAACGCCCTCAAATGCCTGCAACTCGCTTTCCCGGCGCGGCTCTTCAAAACCGGCGGATACGGAAAACCTTTCGCCCGCCTCGCCGGAAAGTTTCACCGTCGCGATTCCGTCTTCCCCGACGGACCAATCGCGAACGGTTTCCCCGGAAACGGAAAGCACCTTTGCGCCGGCAGGGAACGCAAGCCGCACCTGCGGCACGGGAACGCCGTCCGTCTCATAATCGATTTTGAGATTTCCGAAAATTTTTTCCCGTCCCACCTTGTAAACGCAGGACGAGACACCGTGCAACTCAGCCGCCCGCTCCGCCGGAAGCACGCGCAAAACGCCGTTCCCGTCATGCGCGCGGAACGCAAGTTGCGGCGGATTTTTCTCGCTGAATTCCGTCGCTTTAATTTCCGTGAGGTTTTCCGCCGAAACCGGAATCAGGCGAAGATTCTTTTCCGAAGAAAGCGCAACGGTTCCGAAGACAAAATGCGCCTGCGGAAACCGGCACGCACGCAAAACGGATTCCTGCCCGGGTTCCGGAAATTCTTTCCGAAAGCTCAGCGAAAATTTTCCTTCTCCCAGAAGCGGCTCCGAAAAAACGATTTTGAGCAAACGGAAGCCGGGCGTTCCCGAATCGTCCGCGAACTCATGGCTGGCGATAATTTCCGAATCGACGGAAATCGGCGTCAAATCGTCGGGCACGAGCAATTGCATTTCGTAAAGCGGCGCATCGCGCACCTCAAAAGTAACGTGTTGCCCGGAGGTGATTTTCCCGTCGGCAAAATGCCAGCGCGTGCGCGGCGTAACAATCAGATCCGAGCGAATAAAATCCGCTTTCACGCAGAGCTTTTCAGTCGCGCTCGCAAGACGATAAACCGACACCTGCTCCTCGGGAACGTCGCTTTCAAAGAAATCTCCGGATTGCGGGAACGCGGAGGCGACAACCTGAGTCATTCCCGCGTGCGGGAGTGCTTCGCAGCGCACGCCGACCCCGTTGCGAAGGCGCAGCAATTCATTGTTGCGCACGCACACGGAAGCGAGCGGCAAGCCCTCCCAGTCGGTGCGGGAAGGCACCAGCCGCACGGGAGAAAGGCTACGCGGCAATTCGCCCGTGCGCGTCTGCGAAGTAACGCGCAATTTGTAATTTTTGGATTTCGGCTGGCTCAGCCGCACGGAGAGCCCGCGCCTTCCGTTCTCCATCGGGATAAGCGTCCACGAAAGCAAGTCCTGACCCTCGACGGACAAAATGTCGCCCTCGCCCGTCAAATCGAAAAACAAAGAGGAAAGTTCTCCCTGCGAAATCGTAAAATCGAATTCGTTTTTCTGCTTCAGCACGCCGGTCGTTATCTGCATTTCCGAGGCGGTATCGATTGCATAAACGGCGGCGGAAAATTCCGGCGGAGTGGGAATGCTCGGACGCCAGCGCAAATCCAACGCGCCGCTCGACGGCAGAAATCCGGAAAACATTCCCGTCTTGTCGATTTGCGGAATCGAAACATTGTCCGTCGCAAAAACCGTATCGGCGGGCATCCCCTTCAAGGCATACGGCGCGACCTGAGCGACGGGAACGCAGAAATTGATTTGGCGCCAGCCGTCTATCTCGCGAATTCCCGCGTCGAAGAGCAGTTCCGCGTCGAAGGTTCCGCGCGCGGAAAAACGAAGTCGATACTCGGTTTCTCCGCTTTCCTCATCCGTCTTTGCCAACACCGTAAAATCATTTTTTTCCGGGAAATTCAGTAGTGCGGCGTTGCCGGTGAGGACGGGCACCTCTGCGCCGATTTCGCGCACGAGCGCTTTCGCCCGCATCCGGAAACGCACACCGTTGCCGCCCACTTCTCCGAAAAGCGTAAAATTTTCGAGAGATACGGGGGCGAGCAGTTCGTTAGCCCGCGCGATGTCGAGGCGCACCGACGGCGTCCCCAAAATGCTGTAACTGATTTGAGAGCGCGTCTGCGTTCCCAGAGGAATCAGTCCGCGTTCCTGCTTGGCGTAAATCCGCAAATCGGCGGATGCCTGAAACTGCACCACGCCGAGGAATGCGGCGGAATCGACGCCGGAAAAAATCAGCGGCGAAATCGTTGTCGGCAGTTTCAAAGGCTGCCGCCCGGAAATCGTCAGCGTAAATTGTTTTTCTTTTCCCAAATCTTTCGGACGAATTTCCAAAAACGTCCGTGTATTTTCCCTGCGGATACTCCAATCCTTCACTTTTTCTCCGGAAACGTTAAAAATCTCGCCCTGCCCGTTGCCGATACCGAAAACTTCGAGCGTAACCTTGTCCATCTCGCCCTGCAAAACATTGACCGTTGCGCGGGTGTTCACGACGGCTTCGCGTTCCCGAATAAAAAAGGATTCGTTCAAAGAAATTTTGTAAAAAAGTTTCTCCGGGGCCGCGGGAACGGCAGCGGTTTCGACACTCGCGGGAACGCTTTCGGAAGGCTCGGACGCACCGAATCCGGAAACGGCAAAAAACAGGAAAAAAAGAAGCGAAAAAAAGCAGGCGGGAATAAACTTTCGCATACCGGAATTAAACACGTTCTTCCGCGAATTTTAAACCCGAAAAGCGCGGATGCCGCATCGGCGCGGGACCGAACCCGCCCCATCCGGAAAGCGGTCGGAAATCCGCTAAAAAAGAGCGATGGATTCGGCGAGACCGCCTTCGCGGGCGGAACGTTTCCACGCGGCGGCAAAGGCGTCCTTTATCGGACCGCGCATCTCCGCTTCGACGGCGGCGAGCGGTCCCGCGTCGTTTTTCAAAAACGCTTCCGCGCGGCGCAATGCGGCGTCCGTCATTTTTAAGGCGACGGCAAATTCCGCCGTTTCGACGTTTCCGGAAACCGTCCGCGCCGGAATTCGGGAAAAGATTTGCCGCACCTGCGCGAGTTCGGCTTGCGCGGCGGCAATTTCCTCTGCGGGAACGCCGTCCGTCACCTTCGCGAACGCCTCGCCTTTCGCGAAAAACATTTCCCGCGTAATGCTCCGGTTCGCAATTTTTTTGGAAATAAAATCGTCGAGTTTCCCGAAGCGGAAAAGAGCCTTTGCGTAGTCTTCGGGCAATTCTTCCGAAACCCGATTGAGAATTTCGGAAAAATGTTCCGCGCTCGCGACGGCGTTCCCGCTCCACATTTCCTCTGCCGCAAAAATCAGCGGAAGCAAATTCGCGCAATACGGATTGTGGTAACCGAAATCGCCCCAGGTCGTGAGCAGAACTCCGGTCGCGCCGTGTTTTTTTGCGGCGGCGCAGGCTTCGCGGATGTTCCGAATCGCGTTTGTTTGGCGCGTTCCGAAACTCAGCCACGACGACGTTCCCGGCGCGAGGTAAAACTCGCCGTTCCCGCCCGCCTTTTCGAGCGCGTGTTTCACGCGGGAACACTGCGCGTCAAAAGGATGTCCGTCATCGTAGCCCCAAATCACGGGAATTGTGTTTTTCAAAAATTCCGGCGGAATTTCACCCGCCTCGCCGAGCAAAACATCGCCCCAAAACATCATTTTTTTGCCGCGCGCTTCGACGCGTTTTTTCAGGCGCGTCATATGTTCGAGATAAACCTCGCGCTTGCCGCGTTTTTCGCAAAGCTCGCGGGAACGCCCCTGTCCGAGCTCCCACGGTTCGTCGCCGCCGATGTTAAATTTGTCCGAAGAAAAATTCGGCAAAAACTCGTCGTAAAGACCGCCCATGAAATCCGCGGTTTCCTCGCAGGCGGCGAAGGTTCCCGCGACGCGTTGCATTTTAAAAATTTCGTGATAAAAACCGTTCGGACATTCCGCCAGAGGTTTGTATTTTTCGTGCTTGAGCCAACGCTCGACGTGCCCGAACGAATTCAGATTCGGAACGAGCTCGATTCCGTGCTCCCGGCACAGCGCGTCCAAATCCTTCAGATTTTTCGCCGTCAGCGGAGAGGCTTCGCGCCAAACGTCCTCGTGCCTTCCGAATGCGTAAGTATGCTCGACGTAGAGCTGAAGCTGGTTGTAGCGAAGCCATGCAAGCATTTTTACCAGATTTCGCAACGCAGACATTTTCGGCACGCGTCCGCGCGAAACATCGAGCATAAATCCGCGCACGGGAACGTCCGGCCAATCCTCGACAACGCAACACGGAATATTGCCCGCGCCGAAAGTTCGCATCAGTTGATCAAACACGAACACCGCGCTGTCGAAGCCGAGCCGGTCGCCTTTTCCGTGGCGAATAATAATTTTTCCGCTTTCGGAAATTTCCAAACGGAAATGCTGATTCGAAAAATTCCCGTCTTCGACATTTTCCCAAAAATCCTCATCGCGGGGAAAGAACACGCCGCCGAACAGCGTCGTTTTCTTCGGCGGAGGAAAAATTTTCAGCGGATTGGCGTCACTCATTTTTCGAAAAAAAGAAACTTAAAAATTTCGGAAGCGCTATGCGAAAACGGCCCAAGCGATCACGACCGCCGCGAGCGCAAAACGATACCACGCAAACGCGGAAAGCCCGTGTTTGGAGATCCAATTAACCATCCATTTTACGGAAGCGAATGCCGCGACGAATGCCACGATGAGCCCGACGGCGGAAACTTCCGCACCGAACGATTCCGCCATCTGCCGGGCACATTTGAGCGTTTTGTAAATTGATGCCGCCGAAAGCGTAATCAGCCCGAGAAGGAACGAAAACTCCGTCGCCCGCCGCGGCGAAAGTCCCGCCGCGTAGCCGCCGACAATCGTCGCCATCGAGCGGCTCATTCCCGGCCAAAGCGCGATGCATTGCATTGCACCGATAGTGAGCGACTGCCTTACGGAAAGGTCCTGCAAGTCCGGTCCGCGCTCGTCCGCGTTCCCGCCGTGCTCCGCCGCATTTTTTTTCTGATTGCGATCGACGACGAGCATCAGCACGCCGCCGAGAATCAGCGCCGCCGCCACCGTTACGGGATTAAAAAGAAATTCTTCGATTTTGTCCGAAAAAAGAAAACCCAATCCTGCGGCGGGAACGAAGGCGACAATCAGATTGCGCGAAAGCCGCAAGCTCGCCGCATCCCTGCGCAACACGCCGAACAGCGTTCCCGTGCATCGTTGCCGATACGCAAAAAGCACGGCGACAATCGCCCCGAACTGAATAATAATCGAATACGCATCCGCCGCTTCCTTTACGGTAAACGCCGAGCCGTCGCGGTCCTTCACGATTTCGCCGGCGTTCCCGCGTGCAATGACGGGCGAATCCGAATCCAGCCCCAACGCCGCATTCGCGAGAATCAAATGCCCCGTGGAAGACACGGGCAAATACTCCGTCAGACCCTCGACCACACCGAGTATCGCGGCGTTCCCTGCATCAAAAACGGTTTCGGCGGGAACGGCGTCTTCAGGAGACGCGGAATCCGCCGCCCGGGCGACCGTGCTCAATGCACAACACAAGAATAAAACGAGGGAAAAGATTTTTTTCATCATCGGTAAAAAAAAGAACGCACGAAAGCGCCCGTGCGAAAGCGTCCTGATTCGGGGCAGTTTGCAGAAAATCCGTTCGCCTGCCGAACAAAAAAAATCCGCGCACCCGCCCCGGATTTCCCGAGGAAAAAAACGGAAACCGCAAGCCGGCCCGCACGGCGGCGAAGCGGGCACGTTCCCGCCGAGAAAACGCCGTTCTCGCCCAATTGAGGCTTGAAGCGCAAGGCGGGAAATCGCTATCCTCTCACGCACTATGAACAACGAAGAAGAAAAAAACGCATCGGTGACCCCGGCTCAAGTCATCGCGTCCCTCTTCGGATTCGGAGCCGTTGTCGATATTTTTATTTCCGCGATTTTCGGTTATGAATCGCCGCTGACGGGCGCATTCTTTCTCGTCGCGGGCGTGGTCGCGGCACTCGTCGCATTCGTTCTCGGTTGCATTTCCGGCGCGGCATTCGCGCGGCGTTGCAGCTACATCGCCGTCGGACTCGCCGTCCTCGTTACCTTAGCGGGAACGGCGGCACTTCTCGTCGATAAAGGATTTGAAGACCGCTGTGTCGAAGACTGGAAAGAATTTTCCCGAAAGACGGAGCAGATTGAGCGTCGCCTCGACGACCTTGAAGACCGCTTCGACACCCGCTGATTCCGGATTTCTTTTCTAATTTTTTTCAAAAAATGGCACTCGAAAAAATCACCTCCGTCTCCGGCGTTCCCGCATTTGTTGCCGGAGACGACATTGACACCGACCGCATCATTCCGGCGCGCTTTCTGAAAAGCATCACCTTTGACGGTCTCGGCGAATTCGCTTTCTACGACGAACGCAAAAATGCGGACGGCTCCGAAAAACCGCATCCGCTCAACACTTTTCCGAATGCAAAAATCCTCGTTACCGGAATGAATTTCGGGTGCGGAAGCTCCCGCGAACACGCGCCTCAGGCGCTCTGGCGGCGCGGCATTCGCGCGGTAATCGCAGGCAGTTTTGCGGAAATTTTTTTCGGTAATTCCACGACGCTCGGTGTTGCCTGCGTTTGCGCAACGCGCGAAAACCTCGCAAAACTCGAAACGTGGATCGCCGCCAATCCCGACGCGGAAATGACCGTCGATGTCGAAAACACATGCGTCCGCTTCGGCGACGAAAGCGTTCCCGTAACGCTTCCCGAAACCGTGCGCCGCGCCCTCGTTGACGGACGCTGGGATCCCATCGCAGACCTCCTCGAAAATGCGGAAAAAATCAACGCGCTCGCGCAAAAAGTAGCTTGATTCACATGATTGTCTCTCTTTCCGGAATCCTTATTGAAGCCGCAATCTTTCGCGCCGTAATCGAATGTGCGGGCGTCGGCTACGAAGTCAATATTCCCGTTTCCACGGCGGAAAAATTGCCGCGCATCGGAGAAAACGTGCGCCTGTTCACGCTGCAGACGTTCCGGGAAGACGGTCAATCGCTCTACGGATTTCACAGTGCGGAAGAACGTGACTTTTTCAAGATGCTCATCGAAAAAGTCAGCGGCATCGGCCCCGGAATCGCGTTAAAAATTTTCTCGCGGCTCTCGCTTCCGGTTCTGCGCGATGCCATCCGCCGCAGCGATGTCGCACTGCTCTCCCAATGCCCCGGCATCGGGAAAAAAACCGCCGAGCGGCTCGTCGTCGAATTGCGGGACAAGGTCGCGCTCGCGGCGGGAACACCGAAAAAGCCGTCCGCGACGGGAGACGGCACGATTTCTTCGTCCGCCTTCGCCGCAACGACGGAAACGTCCGGAGACGCGGCGGAAAATGCGCAGGCGGATGCCGTTGCCGCGCTGATGGCGCTCGGCTTCAAGCTTGCGGATGCGGACAAAGCCGTGCGTGCCGCCGTTGCCAAAGCCGGGGCGGACGCTCCGGTGGAAAAGCTTGTCCGGTTCGCGCTCGGCAACTGATTTCCTGTTGCGGGAACGCAGTTCTTTTCAAAAAAAAATAACGGGTGAGCGTTTTTCTCATCCGTTATTTTTTTGTTGTGCGGAATCGTTATTTCTTCAAAAGCCCTTGGCGGTCCATTTCTTCGGCGATTTGAATCGCGTTGAGAGCCGCGCCCTTCCAAAGCTGGTCTCCGCAAACCCAAAGCGCGAGACCGTTTTCGAACGCCGTATTTTTGCGAATGCGCCCCACGCCGCATTTCACCTTGTTTTGATAAAACAGCGGCATCGGGTAAACCTTGTTCGCGGGATCGTCCTGCACTTCCGCGCCGGAGAATTCCGCAATCGCCTTGCGGGCGGCTTCCGGCGATACCGGTTTTTCAAATTCCGCGTCGATTGAAATCGAGTGCGCGCGAAGCACGGGAACGCGAACGCAGGTGCAAGTGCAAACGAGTTCCGGAAGCTCCATGATTTTGCGCCCCTCGTTGAGCATCTTCATTTCTTCCTTCGTGTAGCCGTCTTCGAGGAAGGAATCGACGTGCGGCAAAAGATTGAACGCAATCTGATACGGATAAACGCTCGCTTCGAGGGCTTCGCCGTTCGCCCATGCCTTTACCTGATTTTTCAGCTCTTCCATCGCGGCGGCACCCGTTCCCGAGACCGCCTGATACGTCGAAGCAAAGAAACGCTTAAGCCCGAACGCCTTATGAAGCGGGTAAAGCCCCATGAGCGCAATCGCCGTCGAGCAATTCGGATTCGCGATAATGCCCTTGTGGTCTTTCAGCGCGTGCGCGTTGATTTCGGGAACGACGAGCGGAACGTTCGGATCCATGCGGAACGCCGAGCTGTTGTCGATGACGATGCAACCGCGCTTCGCCGCTTCCGGAGCGAGAGCCTTGGAAATGCTTCCGCCGGCGGAAAAAATCGCGAAATCCAGACCTTCAAAGGCTTCCGGTGTCGCCTCCCGAATCGTCCATGTTTTCCCGCCGAATTCAATCGTTTTTCCCGCGCTGCGTGCGGATGCGAGCGGACGGAGTTCCGCCACCGGGAAATTTCTCGACGCGAGCAGGGCAAGAATTTCTTGCCCGACCGCTCCCGTCACGCCTACGATACCGACTTTGTATGCCATATGTTTTCTGCTGAAAAAAGTGTTGAAAATAAAAGGAACGCAAGAATGCTACTCGACGAGCTGAAGCGCAAATGCGAAATGCTCGGCGTTCCCGTGTTGCCGAACGCCCTCGTTGCCTCCGTTCCCGCGCAACGCCTCTGGCATTTCTGCGGGAACGCTCTCGTCGCCGAATACAAAATTTCCAGCTCCCGCGCCGCACCTTCCTGTATCGAAAATTCGCTCGGAACGCCCGACGGACTTTTTTCCGTTGTCGAAAAAATCGGCGACGACGTTCCCGCCGGAACGGTTTTTAAAGCCCGCGTTTCCACGGGAATGCACTTTTCCGAATTTTTGAAAAATGCGCCCGACGAAAATTTAATCACGTCGCGCATTCTCCGCATTCAAGGAGAGGAGGAAGGACACAATCGCGGCGGCGACCGCGACACGTATTCGCGCTTTGTTTACATTCACGGCACCAATCAGGAACACAAACTCGGCACGCCGAACTCTCACGGATGCCTGCTTCTCGGGAACGCCGACATCATTGCGCTCTTCGACGCCCTGCCCTCCGCGCCCGCGGGAACGCCCTGCGCGCGACTTTTTGTTTCGCTCTGATATGAAGAATTAGGAATGAGAAATTAGAAAAAAAAAGGAACGAGAAAATGCTCATTTCTCATTCCTAATTTCTAATTGAACCGAAGGTTCTGTCTTATTTCTTTTCCGGGCGCGGAAACAAAATCGCTTTTGCGCCGAAAGTTTTCCCGACGAGCGAATTTCCCCACATTTGGTTTCCGGCAAACTGCGTTGCGGGAACGCTTCCGAGCAATTCCTGAATTTTTGCGGAAATCCCCGGCATCACCGGCGTAAGCGCGACGGCGGCGAGGCGTAAACCCTCCGACATTACGGCAAGAGAAGTTTCCAGCTTCGTGCGGTCTGCGGGCTCTTCGGATTTCGCGAGCTTCCACGGCGCACGCGCATCCGCATAGCGATTGATTCCGCGAATAAATGCCCACAGCGCATCGAGCGCATTGCGATAATCAAGTTGCGCCGCAAGTCCGTGATACTGACGCTCCGTCTTTTCCCAAAGTTCGCGCAATTCCCGCTCCGGCGCTTCATCGACCGTCGCCGCCGGGGAAACGCTCCCGCAGTAATTCCCCGTCATGTTCAGAACGCGGTTGACGAGGTTGCCCAAGTCGTTCCCGAGGTCGCTTTTGTAGCGCGACATATAGAGCACTTCCGAGTATTCGCTGTCCTGCCCGACTGCCATTTCGCGCATAACGAAATAACGGAACGCGTCCGGACCGAATTCCTTCGCAAGCTCGAGCGCGGTTTTTTCCTTCGGCGCGTCCGCGTCGGCTTCGGTTTTCGTTTTGGAAACCTTACGTCCGGCGGAAAGCCACCAACCGTGAGCCACGATTTTCTTCGGCAGTTCGATGCCCGCCGCGTGCAACATAATCGGCCAATAAACCGCATGCGGCGGCACGAGAATGTCTTTTCCGATAACGTGAATGTCCGCCGGCCAGCACCCCTTTTCGAGCGAAGCCGAATAATAATTCGTGAGCGCGTCAAACCACACGTAAGTTACGAAATCCTTGTCGAACGGCAATTCGATGCCCCACGAGAGCCGCTCTTTCGGGCGCGAAATACAAAGATCCGAAATCGGTTCCTTCAAAAATTCGACCACGTTCTTGCGGCGAAATTCCGGGAAAATGAAATCCGGATTCTCTTCCAAATACTTGCGCAACCAGTCCTGATATTTCGCCAGACGGAAAAAGTAATTCGATTCCGTGATTTCGATAACTTCGCCGAAAAGCTCCGGCCATTTCCCGTTTTCCAAACGGTCTTTTTCAAGCACGAACTGCTCTTGGCGAATGCTGTAAAAGCCCTTGTAATCCGCCTTGTAAATTTCCCCCGCATCGTAAAGCTTCTGCAAAAGCTCCTGAACCACCCTGATGTGGCGCGGCTGCGTCGTGCGAATGTAATCGTCATTGGAAATATTCAGCTCAACGCAAAGCCCCTGAAACAATTCCGCAACTTCATCGCAACACTGCTGCGGAGAAACGCCGCGCTTCTGAGCCGTCTGCTGGACTTTTTGCCCGTGCTCATCCAAGCCGGTGAGAAAATGGACGTCTTCCCCGTTCATGCGGTGAAAACGCACAATCGTATCGGCAAGCACTTTTTCATAGGCGTGCCCGAGGTGCGGCGCTCCGTTGGCGTAGTCAATCGCAGTTGTCAGATAAAAAGGTTTGCTCATGGCGAATGAAAAAAAAGTTGAAAGGGAAAAATACGCGGCAGGCGGCGTTCCCGCGAGGAAAAAACTGCGCACGCAAAAAACCGTAAAAGAAACCGGACGTTTTTTTTTCCGACACGGGAACGCACGGACTTCGCAACTTTCTCAAAAAAAACGTCCCTGCAGGAAACCTGCAGGGACGCTAACCTTACTCTATGAATCAATATACTACTATTGAAAAATTCTTACTCGCGGCGACGCCGACGCGACACACACAGCGCCAACGCACCCGCGCCCGCCAACAATCCGAACGCCGACGGCTCCGGAATCGTAAGCGTAAGCGTTCCGATACCCGTCTCCGTGTCATAGGCGTAATCGGAAACATTCCATCCGGATTCCCACCCGCTTCCGAGAGCGAACGAATCTGCCGTCAAATTCAAGCCAACGTTCCCGCTCAAAAGCGCATAGGTCTTTGTCGTCGTTTCCGTTGCAATCATCAAGGCGGCATTCTCTGCAGGCGCGACATAATCCAAAGTGATTGTTCCGCCCAAATAGCCTTCGCCTGCAATCACCGCCGCATCAAGCGTATCGCCCAAAACAACCGTGATATTGTTCGAAACCTCCACTCCGGAACTAACTTTCAACTGCCCGCCGTAAATCTTAACCGCCCCCGCCCCGAGAGCCGAAGCATTCGCCGCAATCAACGTTCCCGCAGAAATCGTCGTCCCGCCGGCGTAGGTGTTTGTGCCGGAAAGCGTCAAGGCTCCTTTCCCCGTTTTTTCCAAGGCGCGATTTACGCCGTGTTGAGAAATCGCCCCGGAAACGACCAACGAAGAATCCGCGTCCGAATCATCCCCTACGGAGACGGTTAGATTTCCACGAAGCCGGATGGGAGCCTCAACCGTTGACTCAAGACCTCCGGTTGAAGCAAGCGTGTTGTTCCCATAAAAATCCACGGCTCCGTTACTTCCTTCACCTGTGCCCGTGATTTTACCACCACTAAGAACAATCTTGTTGGAGCTTCCGACTGTCCAACGAGCGGTATCAAAATAGAGCTCCCCGCCGTTTGCTACGGTAATCGTGTTCGTCCCCTCGTAATTCAGCGCATCATTCCCCGTCGCAACGGTAACCTTCGCACCTCCTTTGATCGTAAGCGACCCCGAAAGCGACTTTCCCGTAGCGGAAAGCGTGGCAGTGCTATTCGGCGTATCCCCAGAGTAATCGTCCACTCCAAAGATGACCGTCCCGCCGGAAATTTTTAGAGTTTCGATTGTCGTTTCCCCGGAGGAAGTAACAGTCCCGCCGGAAATATTAAGAGTTCCGATTGTCGTTTCCCCGGAGAACATCGTCGTGCCACTCGAATTTAGCGTGCCAATCGTAGATGTGCTCGTAACTTTAAGATTTCCGGTTTCACCTACACTTACCGTTTGTCCCGATGCTGATAGCGTTGCAACCCCGGCATCTCCGTTGAACACAACTGTCCCGCCGGAAATATTAAGAGTTCCGATTGTCGTTTCCTCGGAGAACATCGTCGTGCCACTCGCAACTTTGACAATTTTCCCGGATGCATCAAACGACTCAGAGAATGTCACACTACCGGCAATGTAAAGATTTACACCTGCTGCATCATCCGTTCCACTCCGAACCGTATCCGTAATCACCACCGCTTTGCCAATTGTCGCTGCCTCGACTGTATAAAGCCATGCTCCGTCAAGGTTTACGGTTCCGACATTTTTGAGGTCTCCCCATGTATCTACCCTTAACTGTCCGGAAAGCTGGAGTGTCCCCGTAAAACCGTCACTGAGGTTTAATACGACATAATGCGCAGTCGTCGCGGTATTCCCCCATTTAATGGTTCCGGTTCCGATAATATTTTCTGCAGAAAGCGTTGCCGGATTATCCTCACCCTCACTGCTTGATAGCCCCATATCCAACGTAACGTCACTATCGAGAGAAAGCGTTGCGTCGCTACCAAAAGTTAAATTTCCCGGCGCAGCGAGAATAATTTCTCCGCGCCCGCTAAACGTCGTATTTGCCGAAACCGTCATCGCATTCGGATTAACGGTGCCTTCAACGGCAATCTTTGCACCGTCTTTCGCAAAAACGACGCTATCCCCATCCGCGTATGCGAATTTCCCGTCATCGTTAATTGTCCAATTTGCATCGCTTTCATTCCACGCTCCCGCACCATTCTCATCGCCGACCCAAGTCAAATCCCCGCTTCCGGCGAATACGGTATAATTGCTCGCGCACTTGCGGAGCGTTGTTCCCGAGGCAGACGTAAAGCTTTGGTTTGTCAGATTCTCCCATCCGTAAACCACTCCGTCCGTTCCGGAAATCAGAGTATAAACGCCATCCGTCGCCATCATATTATCAAGAACGAAGGTTGTCGTGTCTGCGATGGAAATCGTCCCGGAATTTTGTATCGTCGAATAGAGCTTAACATTCTCTCCGCTGAGATTGAGGGCTGCCCCCGAGCCGACGGAAATCGCGCCCGTCCCGAGTGCAGTCGCGCTTGCTACGAGCGTCCCCGATACGACGGACAGCCCTCCGGAAAACTCATTATCCCCCGAAAGCGTTACTGTTCCCGTTGTCTTGACGGAGACGGCTCCGCCTCCCGAAACGACATTGGCAAAAGTGCCGTTAGCGGAAACGATTTCAAGCGTAGCACCTTCTTTCGTTTCAACCTTTCCCGACCCGAGAGCTCCGGCACGTGCAACCGACAGTGTTCCGGCATTAATTGTAAATCCCGAGCTTTTCGCCAAAGAGCTCTCGCCGGAAAGCGTCAACGTCGCCGAACCATCTTTTACTATGAAGAGTCCATCCCCGGAAGAAGAAACCCAGTCACCGCGTTCGTCGTCAAACTTTCCTGAAAACGTAGAGTCTTTTTCAGAAGTAATCGTCACGGTTGCCTTAAAAACAGAATTATCGTCTTTTTCCAGCCGAACGGTTCCGCTCCCCGACAAGTTTTTAACCGAGTAGTTAAACCCGTTGTTCCCAAGTTCAAGCAGACCGTTAACTGCGAGGGATCCGCTTCCGAGTGCTGCAGTATTCTCTGCACGTAAGGTTGCACCCGCCCCAATCGTAGTGCCCCCCGAATAGGAATTCCCTCCGGAAAGAATGAGCGTCCCCGTGCCGGAAACATTTAATGCTCCGTCTCCGGAAATAACTCCGGAGATTTCAGCACGGTTTCCCATCGTATCAATCGTTGTTCCGACATCCGCCGAGACGAGATTAAACGCTCGCGTCACGATCGGCCACGTCTCCGAAACACCAAGAGTCGCGTCGCCGAGATTGAGCGTTCCCGAGCCGTCAATTCCTCCGTTGCCGATCTCTACGCGGACCCCGCCCTGAATACTGTAAGTTCCGGAACCTCCGACAATGAATTTTTTCGTTTTTACGGTTCCGGTTCCCGTAATGATGTTGCCTGAATCATTTTCGGAAGTAGCGAACTCCAGACTCTCGGAAATATTGAGCGTCCCGTTAACAATCAGGCTTTCGAGTCCGTGTGTGTTGCTAAACGTTCCGGCATTTACGGAAACGCCTTCCCCGACCGTAATCGTTCGCGTGTAGTCGGAAAGAGTTGCTGTGCTAATCGATGTTACGGAGTATCCGGATTCCGATTCCGCACTTTCGTGCTTCGAAAAAGCAAGAGAACCTCCGGTGCCGTTGAATATGACGCTCTGCATTTCTCCGCCATAAATCGTTAAATCGCCGCCGGAAACATACAACGTCCCAGCCGTTTGCGTAAGCTTGCCGATGGTGTGCATTCCGGATGAAAACATCGTTTCCCCCGCACTCTGCACAAAGTTTTCGATGTTGCTCGTTCCGCCCGAAAACGTTGTTGTTCCCGATTTCTGGGTAAGCACGCCGATGGTATTTGTTCCGGATGAAAATGTTACGGTGCCTGCCGTTTGCGTAAACGTGCCTATTGTCGAAGCGCTCCCGTTAAACACGACGCCGGAGCCACCGCTGACGGTAAAATTCGTAGCTGTTGTCGATTTTCCGCTAAACGTCGTCGTTCCGCCCGTCAGAATCTGAATCGAATACAACTCGACCTCTCCGGAGAACATAAGGTTTTGAGTCGTTCCCTCCGGATTGAAGATGAAACATGCCTCTTCGTCGCCCGATACGTCTCCGGAAATAGTGAATGTCGTGTTGCTGTAACCGTTGTTAATTTCTAAGGTTCCGTTAACAACCAAGTCAGACGAAACTGTTCCGCCCTTTTGATCGCTGAAATACCCAGCGAATCCGTTGATTTCGATTGTAGAATTCGCGTTCCCGTATGAAGAAAGGGATTCACCTGAGGCTCGATTGCTCAAGGACACTGTCCCCTTCCATTCGTCCGAAAGAGTTCCGGAAAGTTTTCCCGATGAACCAAGGTCTATTTTTCCGTCCCCGGAAACAGATACACCGTTGGCAATCGTGAATGTTCCGCTAACAACAACGGTGCCTCCGGAAAGCGAAATATCGGCGGACGCATTTAGCGTTCCCGCGTTGATTGTCC
>CAZPYE010000039.1:0-16577 GCA_964590115.1 uncultured Enterobacteriaceae bacterium | reverse complement strand
ATTTGCAAGCGCGCAGCCCGTTTCCGATACCGGAGAGCTTGTCTTTGTCGCCATCAACGCAGCGTTGGGACTTATTTTTTTGGTCTGCTATCTCTACCAGTTTTTTTACATCGCTGTCCCGTTCCTTGTTAAAGACAAGCCTCACAAACCCGCGATGCCGCATCGCCTCGCCGTGCTCATCTCCGCACGCAACGAAGAAAATGTTCTTCCGTTGTTGTTGCAAAGCCTGAACGCACAAACCTATGCACGGGAAAACTTCACGGTTTTTGTCATCGCAGACAATTGCACGGATAAAACGGCATCCGTAGCCCGCGAAAACGAAGCCGTCGTTTACGAGCGTTTCAACAAGGAAAAAGTAGGGAAAGGTTACGCTCTGGACTTCCTATACGAAAAGATTGTAGCCGATTACGGAGACTCTCACTTCGATGCGTATGCCGTCTTCGATGCGGACAACGTCCTCGACCCTCATTATCTCGAGGAAATGAATAAAACGTTCTCTGACGGCTACGAAGTCATCACCAGCTATCGCAATTCCAAAAATTACGGTGACAACTGGATTTCCGCCGGGTATGCCCTTTGGTTTTTGCGCGAAAGCGAATATTTGAACCATTCCCGAATGTTGCTCGGAACGAGTTGCGCCGTCTCGGGAACAGGATTCATGTTCTCCTCAAACATCATCCGGGAAGTCGGAGGCTGGAAGTTTTTCCTGCTCACGGAAGACATTGAATTCACGGTTTACAACGTCGTTCGCGGACGAAAGATCGGCTACGCGAAAAATGCGGAGCTCTATGACGAACAACCCGTCACATTCGCACAATCCTGGCGGCAGCGTCTGCGATGGGCAAAAGGCTACATTCAGGTTTGGGGCAAATACGGAACCGCCCTCCTCAAGAATATTTTCTCGCCCCGATTCACATCCTGCTACGACATGACGATGACGATCATGCCGGCGCTTGTGCTGAGTGTTCTCACCCTGCTCAACTGCCTGATTTGCGTCATTGTCGGACTTATCCTCGGATGGGAACTCAGCAAAATCGGGCTAAGTCTTTTCGGTGCGTTTTGGGGCATTTATTCTACACTTTGGCTGATCGGAGCCATCACGACTGCCACACAGTGGAAAAAAATCCATTGCGGCGGATTCAAGAAAATTTTCTACGTTTTTACGTTCCCGCTGTTTATGTTGACATACCTACCTATTTCCATAACAGCGATGTTTAAAAAAGTTGAATGGGCACCAATCGCGCACAATCGAATCCGCACCCTCGACGATATTAAAGCAAAGCCCTAACGTCTGCCGAAAGAGCGAAGGGCGTTCCCGCAAAAGCCGCGGAAACGCCCTTGTTTTTGTCCGAAGTGAAAATCCGGACGACGCAACTGCACACTTGCCAATCAATCGGGGAAAGTTATGATTTCCCCTTAGATTTTTTGATTTAGAAACTTAAACATTATGAAACTGAAGAAAGTTGCAATCCTCACGGCAGGCGGGCTTGCGCCCTGCCTCTCCGCCGCTGTCGGCGGGCTCATCATGCGCTACACGGAAATCGACCCGGAAATTGAAATCATTTGCTACCGCGGCGGCTACAAGGGGCTCCTCCTCGGAGACAGCATCAAGGTTACGCCGGAAATCCGCGAAAAAGCCTTTACCTTCCTTCTCTACGGCGGCAGTCCTATCGGCAACTCCCGCGTTAAGCTGACCAACGTCAAGGACTGCGTTAAGCGCGGTCTCGTCAAGGAGGGAGAAGACCCGCAGAAAGTCGCCGCGGATCAACTCGTTAAAGACGGGGTTCAGGTGCTTCACACTATCGGCGGGGACGACACGAATACCGCCGCTGCGGATCTTGCCGCCTTCCTCAAAACCAATAATTACAACCTCACCGTTATCGGTCTTCCGAAAACGATCGACAACGACGTTTACCCGATTCGCCAATCTCTCGGTGCTTGGACGGCCGCAGAGCAAGGCGCGATTTTCTTCAAAAACATCGTTTCGGAAAACTCCGCGAACCCGCGTATGCTCATCGTTCACGAAGTTATGGGGCGCAACTGCGGCTGGCTCACCGCGGCAACCGCGCGCGAATATCGCCGTCGCCTTTACGCGAACGAATTCGTTCCCGAAGTCGGCATCCACCCGAAAAAATACGATGTTCACGGCATTTACATTCCCGAAATCGAAATCGATATCGCGCAGGAAGCGAAGCGCCTCCACGCCGTTATGGATCTCTATGACTGCGTAAATATCTTCATCTCCGAAGGTGCCGGTGTTGACGCCATCGTCAAGGAAATGGAAGCGAAGGGGGAAGAAGTCCCGCGCGATGCGTTCGGGCACGTCAAACTCGATGCCATCAATCCGGGCAAATGGTTCGGCAAACAGTTTGCCGAAATGATCGGAGCGGAAAAAGTTCTCGTTCAGAAATCCGGCTACTTTGCCCGTTCTGCCCCTGCCAATGCAGAAGACCTTACGCTCATCAAAGGTTGCGTTGACCTCGCCGTCGATGCAGCGATGCGCGGTGAAAGCGGAGTCATCGGGCACGACGAAGCACACCAGGATCGCCTCCGTCCGATTGAGTTCGAACGCATCAAGGGCGGTAAGCCGTTCAATATTGCGCTCCCGTGGTTCCGCAATCTGCTCCGCGAAATCGGACAGGCGGACCCGCGCCCGGCACATACCGGCGGTGCGCACTAAGCGAAATCCCAGTCAAAAAAAAACGTTCCCGTGAGAATTTTCTCGCGGGAACGTTTTTTTTCGTCCGAATAAAATCGAGTTACGGCAACCAATCGCCGAATTCCGGCGCACGCTTTTCCAGATACGCCTTACGCCCCTCGTTGCCCTCTTCCGTAAGGTAATAAAGTAATGTCGCGTTCCCGGCGAGCTCCTGAATTCCCGCCTGCCCGTCGAGTTCCGCATTAAACGCGGATTTCAGACAGCGAATCGCAATCGGGCTTTTCGTCAAAATTTCGCGCGCCCATTGCACGCCTTCCGCGTCGAGTTGCTCCACGGGAACGACGGTATTGACCAAGCCCATTTTGAGCGCGTCTTCCGCGTTGTATTGTCGGCAGAGGAACCAGATTTCGCGGGCTTTTTTCTGCCCGACGAGACGTGCGAGGTAGCTACTTCCGAAACCGCCGTCGAAGCTGCCGACCCTCGGGCCGGTCTGACCGAAAACCGCATTTTCCGCCGCAATCGTCAAATCACAAACCATATGCAAAACATGCCCGCCTCCGATGGCATAACCTGCGACGAGAGCAATAACGACTTTCGGCATTGTGCGAATAAGGCGTTGTAAATCGAGCACATTTAAACGCGGAACCCCGGATTTTGAAGTATATCCTCCGGTTTTATCCCCGCGGACCTTCTGATCTCCCCCCGAACAAAACGCATACTTCCCGTCGGTTTGCGGATTTGCGCCGCGCAAAAGAACTACACCGATTCGGACATCTTCCCGCGCATCGGAAAATGCCTCTATCATTTCCTGAACGGTTTCCGGCGTGAACGCATTGCGGCGATGCGGACGGTTAATCGTCACGCGCGCAATACCTTCGTCGCATTTTTCATAAATAATTTCGGAGAAATCCCGAACTTTTTTCCAAACGGGAATGCTTGATGTCGCCATGTGTGAAATGAAAAATCAGCAATTAAAAACGAGGAATTAACCGAAAATCAGGGACGTATGATTTTCAGAGATGCACCGCGGTGATTCACGTGCATTTTGCGAACCCGCCAGTTCAGAGAAAGCGTATCGCAATAATCGGCAATCTCCTTCCCGAAACTGTCGTCATCGTTTACAACGATTGCAACAATCGTCGGTCCTGCCCCGGAAACGTAAGTCGTAACGGCGTTGTCGCTTTCCTTTACGTAGTTAAAAACCTTATCGCCTTCCGGAATAAGAGAAAGACGGTAACTCTGATGAAGACGATCTTTGCAGCCGGCACGAATCAGCTGTTCGTCCGCCTTTTCCAATCCTTCGACAAGGAGCGGGACACGAGAAAGATTGTAGATACAATCAGAGAGGCTATACGATGTCGGCAAAATCCGACGTGCCTCTTCGGTGGAAACGCGCACATCCGGCATCAGCGCATAAAAACTCAGCTTGTCGCTGATGGAATACTCGTGCCAATAGACAAAATCATTCTCGATAATCGCCGCAACGAACCCTCCGAGGATTGCAGGCGCAACATTGTCCGGGTGCCCTTCGATGAGCGACGCTATACGCAAAATTTCCCCCTTGTCGAAATTGAGCCCTCCGATTTGGTTCGCCGCCATAATTCCGGCAACTATACACGTCGAGCTTGAACCCAATCCGCTACACAACGGCAAATCCGTATCGAAATGAATATTCATCGCGGGAACGGGACGCCCGTAGCTTTGAAGTGTTTTTTCCAGCGTTTTGTAAACGAGATTCGTCTCCGCGCTCGCAAACTGTGCTTCACACCCGGAAATTGACAAACCCTCCCCGCCGGTCTCAAACGTAAAGCGGTTAAACATGTCAAATGCGAGCCCCATCATGTCGAATCCGGGACCGACGTTTGCACTCGTCGCGGGAACAGATACTTTGAATTTCATTGCGCATACAATCAAAACGGAAAAGGCGATGCACGTAAATTTCAATTTGGAGACCTGTAAATAGAGACGAGAGACCGGCAAACACTTCAAAGTTTTTGCTGAAAGCAAAAACCTTAACACTTCACCAGTCACTCGTCTCCGGTCACCGTTCACTAAATTTAGCGCACGCGTTCGCGCGCGCTAAATTTCAATTTGCCGAACGTGCCTTTTTTCGAGAGAATGTCAGCTTTTTAACGAATTCTCCCAACACACAATCACTCATGTCCAATGTAAAATTCTTCAGCGGGAAAGAGCTCCCGCTCGAAATGCACAAAGTCCGCATCGTTCAGAAACTGAATCTCCCGCCCGTGGAGGAACGCCTCGCACGTATGAATGAAGCCGGCAACAACACCTTCCTTTTGCAGAACCGCGATGTATTCATGGATATGCTCACCGACTCCGGAGTCAATGCCATGAGCGACTTACAGCAAGCGGCGATGCTTCGTGCCGACGATGCCTACGCCGGATCCGAAACTTACAACCGCATGACGGCGAAAGTAACGGAAATTTTCGGCATGGATTATTTCCTGCCCGTTCACCAGGGGCGCGCGGCGGAAAACATTCTCGCCACGGCTTTTGTTAAGCCGGGCGACGTTATTCCGATGAACTTTCACTTTACGACGACGAAAGCGCACATCACGCGCCTCGGCGGAAGTGTCGAAGAACTCATCATCAAAGAAGGTTTGGAGCCGATTAACAATTGCCCGTTCAAAGGCAATTTCGACATTCCGCGCCTCGAAGCGCTGATTGAAAAAGTTACCCCCGCACGCATTCCGTTTGTCCGCATTGAAGCGGGAACGAATCTCGTCGGCGGCCAGCCGCTTTCGCTTCAAAACATGCGCGAAGTCGCGGCACTTTGCAAAAAATACGGTATTAAGGTCATGCTCGACGCCTCGCTTCTGCAGGACAATCTTTACTTCATCAAGGAACGCGAGGAAGCCTGCAAGGACATGAGTATCCGCGAAATCACGACGGAAATTGCCTCGCTCATGGACATCATTTACTTCTCGGCGCGCAAATTCGGTTTCGCCCGAGGCGGAGGAATTGCGATTCGCTCGAAGGAAGACGAAGCCCGGATGAAGGAATTTGTTCCGCTTTACGAAGGCTTCCTCACCTACGGAGGAATGTCCGTCCGCGAAATGGAAGCCATCGTCGTCGGGTTGGATGAATCCATGGACGAAGATATTATTTCACAGGGACCGAAATTTATCGAATACATGGCGAAAGAACTTCACAAGCGCGGCGTTCCCGTCGTGCTTCCGGCAGGCGGGCTCGGTTGCCATCTCAACGCCACGGAGTTTGTAAAACACGTTCCGCAGCAGGAATATCCGGCGGGAGCCCTCGCAGCCGCCGTTTACATCGCAAGCGGCGTTCGCGGCATGGAACGCGGAACGCTTTCCGAACAACGCAACGAAGACGGCTCCGAACGCTTTGCGGAACTCGAACTGCTTCGTATGGCGATGCCCCGGCGCGTTTATACGCTCTCTCAGGTGGAATACGCCATTGATCGCATCACGTGGCTTTATCAAAACCGTGAACTCATCGGCGGACTCAAATTCGTCGAAGAACCCAAGGTTTTGCGCTTCTTCTTCGGCCGCCTTGCGCCCACGAGCGACTGGCAGGAAAAACTCGTCGAAAAATTCCGTGCGGATTTCGGCGACAGTCTCTAAGAGAGATTGAGCTTTAGAGCTAAAAAAGGCGTTCCCGCGGTTGATTTCACGGGAACGCTTTTTTTTTCTCCTGCCCCATAAAAAAACATTGCCCGAAACGCGACATCCGTTAAAAGTTCGCGTATCCGCAAAAAAGATGTTTTCCGAAAGCCGTTTCCCCGCCGACCTTTCTCCGAACCGCTGGACGCGTATTTTACGTGAGACGCGGGAACGTTCCCGCGTATCCGGAGAGCAAATACTCGATCTTGCAGTGTCGAATCCGACGGCTGTCGGTTTTTGCCGGGAACGGGAAGAGCTTACCCGGGCACTCGCGTCCGGTGCGATTGAGTTCTACTCCCCGTCCCCGCGCGGCGATTCCGAAGCACGCAGAGCCATTGCCGAATTCTACAAAAACGTGCACGACGCTGAAGTTTGCGCAGACGCAATCCACCTCACAGCCAGCACGAGTGAAGCTTATTCGTGGATCGTAAAACTACTCTGCGAAAGCGGAGACAACGTATTGACACCCGCCCCGTCCTACCCGCTCATCTCCCACCTCTGCGGCATGGACAACGTAGAAACGAGGGACTACTTTCTAAAATTTGACGAAAAAGAAAACCGATGGGTGACGGATTTAAACACGATTGAGCAAGCCGTGAACCATCGAACCCGCGCGATTTTCTGCGTCGCGCCGAACAATCCCACCGGCTCGGTTTTTTCCGAGGCAGAGCGGGAAAAGCTCCTTGAATTTGCACGGGAACGCCGATTGCCGCTCGTCGTCGATGAGGTCTTCCTCGAATACACAAACGGCAATCTTCCGGAGAATTCAAAACCGCGAACCTTTGCCGCGACGAAGAATGCTCCGGCTTTCGTTCTCGGAGGACTTTCAAAGTCGGCGGCGCTTCCGCAAATTAAAGCCGGATGGATTTTGACCTGCGGCGCCCCCGATTTTGTCGGACAAACACTTCCCAGGCTTGATTTTATTGCGGACACTTATCTTTCTTCGAGTGCTCCCGCCCAATGCGCCGTTCCCTCGCTCCTGGGCAACTCCGGCACCATACGGGAACGTATCCGTGCGCGGCTTGACGAGAATGAACGACTTTTGCTCGCATGGACAAAATCCTCCCCGCACGAACTTACCGTTCTCCCGCGGACCGCAGGCTGGTATGCCGTTTTACGCCTGCCCAAAGGCGTTTCCGAAGAAGCCCTCTCCGTCGATCTGCTTCGAAGGGAAAACGTTATTGCGCACCCGGGCTACTTCTACGATGTCGAAAGTGTTCCCGCACCGCACCTTATCCTTTCTCTGATTACGCCGACGGAAACACTTGCCGCCGCGCTCCCGCGCATCGAGACCGCCCTTTTGCGTAATTGAGATTCCGACTAAAATCCCTTATCCGATTCGTCCGTTTTTGTTCGCCGCCAACGGCGATTGCGAATGTAGGTAAAGAGGAAGAGAAACCCGCCGACGGAAACCGCCCATTCGCCGTATCGTGCATAAAACGTGCGTCCGTGGCCGCCGAGAACGTTCCCGTCATCGTCATACCGACGCCATCCGTAAACCTCAAAGCTTCTTTGTCCGCGGAAATAAACGGAACCGTCCGGTTTGTTGTTTTCCGTCATCGCCGCCATGTGCCCGAGCGGGTTAATCAATCCGCTCCATCCGGCATTCCCGCAACGCACAACGGGAACGCCGAGACTTACCGCCTGCATCACGGAATGTGCCGCATGCTGATACGCCCCTGCTTCGCGACCATACCACGCGTCGTTTGTTACGACGGCAAGAAAATCCGCGCCGCGCCGAACGAGGTCCCGCCCGAGTTCGGGGAAAACATCTTCATAGCACACGAGCGTCCCCATGAGAAACGAGCCGTTTTTCAGATAAATTCGAATCGGATCGGCGGACGTTCCCGCAAGGCAATCCGCCGCCGCCGGAACAATTTTCCGAAACGGCAGATAATCCGCAAACGGCAGATACTCGCCGAACGGCACAAGATGTCGCTTGGCGTAAAAAACGTCGGCAATTCCGGTTTTCGGATACGCAACATGGACGGAATTATAATACGTCGAAGCAGCTTCGCCTTCCTTGATTCCGCCGAAGACAAGCGGCTTTCCCGTCGAAGCGACAAGTTCGCCGATCCATTCCCGGTAACCGGGCAAATCCACGGGGAAAGGCAATGCCGCCTCCGGCCACAGGATAAAGTCCGGCGCGGGAACGTCTCTTGCGGCAGCGAGCGTCAACGCGTCAAGCACGGCAACGGACTCGGGAACGCGCTTCTCGTCCCACTTCTCATTCGGGTCAAAGTCCGGCTGAACCGCTGCGAACGCAAAGTAGCGCTCATTATTTTTTGAAAAGTCAAGACACGCATTCCAATAAACGAAAACCGAGAGCAAAACCGGAATCAATGCACAGTAGAATTCAGGACAAATACTGCGCAGGGAGCTGAACATCGACTGCGAATCCCCCGGCCGCACCCGCCAAATTTTCGTCTCGACGACCAAGTGTCGCGCATAGCGAGCCACGCCGAGATTAAAGAAAATAATCAGGAAGCTCACACCGGCGCTTCCTGCCCACGGGCAATATGCCAGCATCGCAGGGCGTTGCCATTGCGTTGCCCCCAGCGGCATCCACGGGAATCCCGACAAAAACCAGGTCAGAACCCATTCGAGCAAAATCCAAAGCCCGGAAAGTCCGAGCAAATTCAACAGGCGGGAAAAAAATCCGTGCTCTTTCCCGCTTGCGGGGAAAACCAGCCTCAGCGCAACGAACCACAAAAACGGAAATGCGGAATAAGCCAAAGGCAAAAGTAACACCGCCGCCCAGCCTAACGGCGGATAAATGTGTCGAAGCCAGATCAGAGTTGCGGCACCGCTCAAATAAGCACAAATCGCCGCCCCGAAAAGCCAGCTTTTCCAGCTTGGACGAGTCGAAGCCCAAAGAGCCATCGGCACCGCCCAAACCCACGCCAAGGAAGCCGCATCCGCTCCCGGCATTGACAAAACATAGACAATACAGGAAAGCCCGACCGCAGAGACGGCGCAAACGCGTTCCCGCGTAAATTTTTCAGCGAAAATCATCGTCGCTCAGCGTAAAGTCCGCACGCAAAATTGAAAAGTTTTTTTGTCGTTCTCCGAGATGACGGGAACGCACAGGCACTAAATTGTTGAGCAGATTTCCGCCGCGACCCGTCGGAAACAATCCGGAATACGATCGCCGAGCGAAAGAAACATTTCGCGCAATGGAATTTTAACGAAATCGCGTTCCCGCCAGCGCGGATGCGGAAGGCTCAAAAACGGAGTATCACGCGTTTCGTTTTCAAAGAAAATCAAATCCAAGTCCAACGTTCTCGGCGCATTCGGGAACGGACGTTCCCGTCCGAACTGCGCCTCAATCGAAAGAAGTTGCGCGAGGAAATCCTCCGGAGAGGCACATTCCGGAACGCCGACCATCACCGTCGCATTCAAAAAATCCGGCTGATTCTCATATCCGACGGGTTCCGTTTCGTAAAACGAGGAGCGCGCAAGAACCGTGTTCCCGCGCGCTTCCAGAGCGTCCGTCGCAGCGCGCAGTGTTCCCGCCCGAACTCCGAGATTCGAGCCCAGCGCGACGACGGCAAAGCGCAAACGCCCGTCAAAATCCGCGCTCGCTCTCACCGCCGAACCGTGCATTTCACGGCACGCTCTATGTCGAGCATGATTTTTTCAAAAACCTTCATCACTTCCGAGTCCGTCAGCGTTTTGGTTTCGGAGCGGAAAACGATTTCAAACGCAAGAGACTTTTTCCCTTCCGGCAAACCCGCTCCCTCATAGACGTCGAAGCAATTAACTTTTTCGACATTAAACTGCTTCGCCGTCGCTTTCGTCGCCGTCGCCTTGAGGCGATCGGCAACGTCTCCGGCGGGAACGCCCGCATCGACAATGAGCGCAATATCCTTCGTAACCGGCGGGAACGACGAGAACGGCTTAAAGCGCGTGCGTTTCGGCGGATTCTTGAAGACATCCTGCGTAAACAAGATTTCGCCGGCGACAACGGTTCCGTCAATATCCCATGTCTGTCGGGCAAGCTTCACGTTAATCAGCCCGAGCGCAAGCTCAAGCGCGCGTGCGCGATCGCTTCCGGCGGCGGAATGCCCCTTCTGCCAAATCGGAGTCGCGTCCGCATCCATCGCGGAGAAAAGCAGGCGTTGTTCGGCAATTCCGGCCCGGGCGGCAATATCGAGGCAAAGTTTTTTTGCGAAGTAAAAATCAATCTTCTCACGGGAACGCCAAGACCGCGTAGCAGGTGTCGCGAGAGCGACAAACGCGACGGAAATCAGCTCACGCAGAGAACCGTCCTTCTGCGGACGAAACACCGTTCCGACCTCAAACAGGCGGCGAGGTTCGTTATGCGCGGCGAGATTGAGCTTCATCGCGTCAAGCAAGCCGGGAAGAAGCGACGGACGGATGTGCGACTGATCACTCGTCAGCGGATTTGCCAACGCGAGAGCTTCCGTCATTTTTTCGCCGAAGCATTTTTTGAGCTCGACGGAATCGCGCAAGGTGTAGTGAACGCACTCGGCAAAGCCCTGCCCCGAAAGCAATGCAACCGCCCTGCGACGGAAATCCGCCGCGGGAGCATCGGCTTCCGGCACCGTCGGCGCGGGAATCGCTTCCGAAGGGATGGTATCGGTTCCGTAAATACGCACGAATTCCTCAACAAGGTCTATCGGACGATCGACCTCCGGACGAAACGCAGGAACGAGCACGCGCCACGCGGAACCGTTCTCGGAAACGGAAAAACCGAGGCGGCGGAAAATATCAAGTATCGCCGCGTCTTCGACGGCATAGCCGCAACGCGCCCGCACGTAATCGCCGGAAATTTCGATTTCGCGATCTTCGCGCGGAAGCGCACCGAGAGAAATCCGAGGTCCGGAAATTTCACCGCCGGCGATTTCGCAAATCATTTGTGCCGCACGCGCTCCCGCCTTTGCGACCATCGTCGGGTCAACATCGCGCGTAAAGCGTGTCGAACTGTCGGAGGACAAAACGAGCCGCCGCGAAGTTTTACGCACATTCGCCGGATTGAACCAAGCGGCTTCGAGCACGACATCCGTCGTAGCCTCCGTCACTCCGGATTCCTCCCCGCCCATAACCCCCGCGACGACGAGCGGTTTTTCGGCATCGGCAATCAGGCACATTTCCGGAGAAAGTTCGTAATCCTTGCCGTCGAGCAATCTGATTTTTTCGCCGTCCTGCGCCTGACGCACGCAAATCGTGTTCCCGCCGATTTTGGCGGCATCGAACGCATGGAGCGGGCACCCGAGCTCCATCAGCACCCAATTCGTAATGTCCACGACATTGTTAATCGGACGCAAGCCGACGGCGGACAAGTCCCGTTGCATCCACTCCGGAGAGGGAGCGATTTTAACGCCGCGAATCGAAAAGGCGTTATAGAGTGCGCAATTCGGAGACGTGATTTCGAGCTTCTTTAAAAGGGAATTTTCTGCGGGAACGGAGGCGGCGGGAACGGATTCCTGCGGGAACGCCGGCATTTTCAGCGTTTTGTTGAAATACGCCGCAAGGTCGCGTGCCACACCGACAATGCTCAGACAATCGCCGCGATTTGCCGTAATCGAAATATCGAAAACCGTATCGGCGGGAGGGAAGTGGTCATTGATTGACGTTCCGAGCGGCAAATTGCGCTCGGTGAGAATGAGAAGTCCGGCATGGTCCTCACTGATTCCGAGTTCGCGCGCCGAACACATCATCCCCTGCGACACTTCTCCGCGCATTTTTGTCTCGTTGATTGCGAATCCGCCCGGCATCACGGCACCCGGAAGTGCCACGGGAACGATATCTCCTGCCTTAAAATTCTTTGCGCCGCAGACAATCTGACGGATTACGCCGTCGCCGACATCCACTTGGCAAACGCTCAGGTGGTCGCTATTTGCATGCGGAACGAAAGAGAGTATTTTCCCGATAACGATGTGTTCGAGAGGCACCAGGCCCGCCGAAGAAATTTCTTCGACTTCGAGCCCGATCATCGGAAGAGCATCCGCGATTTTTTCCGCGGGAACGTCGCTCAAATCCACATATTTATTCAACCATTGGAGGGAAACTTTCATAATTGGCGCAAGATGATAGACTCTCTCGCCCACCCGCGCAAGAGGCAAGAGAGAGCACGCACGCCCTCGAATCCGGTTCAATTCGACGGTTCCGTATCCGGGAGCCGATACAGGTATCGGTGATACGCGTAAGAGCCGAAGAGCACGGACGCAAGCGCGTCCCGGGCGAACTCGGAGGGCACGGGAGTCCCGGTCGGAGTAAGCGTCTTTTTCGAAAAATCGTAAGTAAAGCCTTCCGCAGGTTTCCCGGGCTGAAGCACCGCAACGTCATTTCCCCGCATAAATGCGAAGTTTTGATTAAAAATCATCATCGCCCGTTGCGGATGCGCCCGCGTTAAATCCCACCCGATCATCGGATATTCGGCATCCGCCCCGGCAAGGGAAAGCAAGGTCGGAGGCAGGTCTATCTGGGAAATAAGTCCCGCATCACGGCACACGGGAATATCTTTCCCGCCGAGAATAAGCGCCGGAATATGAAATCCCCTTATCGGAACAAGATCGGAGCCGTAAGCCCGGGAGTCGTGGTCGGCGACGACGAGAAAAACCGTATCGTCCCAATACTCCGAATTCATCGCAGCGTCAAAGAAACGACCGAGCGCATAGTCGGCGTATTTCGCCGCATTGTCCCGCGTCTGCTTTTCCGCATCGTAGAGTTCGATTTTCCCGTCCGGAAATTCAAAGGGGTCGTGATGGCTGGAAGTAAACACGAGGGAGAAAAACGGCGTTCCCTCCGAATGCCATTCCCGGAATTTTTTATCCGCCATCGCAAACAAATCCTCGTCGCACACGCCCCACGAGCCCATGAAGCTCGGATCGGCGTAATCCGTCTCGTCGATGACTTCCCGAAAACCGTTCCCGAGGAAAAAGTTCGCCATATTATCAAAATGCTTTTCGCCCCCGTAGATAAACGACGTGTGAAAATCTCTTGCGGCAAGCAGTGATGCCAACGTAAAGAAACCGCTTTGACTTTTCCCGAGCTTCACCACGGCTCGAGCCGGAGTCGGCGTAAACCCTGTCGTAACCGCCTCGATTCCTCGAACGGAACGCGTTCCCGTCGCGTAACAATTCTCAAAAAGCCAACCTTTCTCCGCGAGTTTGTCAAAACAGGGAGAAAGCGGTTTCCCGCCCAGAGTGCCGATAAACTGCGCGCCCTGCGACTCCATGAGAATGATGACGATATTCTTCGGCTTGGAAGCCCGAACACTCGCCGCATTTCGGGAAAGCGTGGGAATCTCCTGAGAAATGAAATCCCGGTCCGGACGACCGCTCATTCTTTTGACGCGCTCGATCACCTCGGGAAGCTTCATCTTCCCGTAAATCTCCGCAGACTTCGATTCATGTTTCATCTGACTCGCGGCATGAAGAACGGAGTAGCCGGAATTAACGGCAAGGGAGTTTACCATCGCATCCGACGAAAACGCGACCATCGAGGGATTCAACGGACGATGCCGGAAAGAGGATCTCGCCCCGGTAAAAAGAACCGCCGCCGCGACAAGCATATATACCGGACGAAAATACCAGCGAGACGGATATACGAGATTGCGCGACACGATTCCGGTGAATCTCCAAACGGCGACGGTTACGACAACGGAAAGAAAAACAGAAAGCAAAAAGGCAACTGCATGCCCCTTAAAAATCATTTCAAAAACTTCACCGGGTGTGCTGAGATACTCGAAAAACAGCCGATTGGGACGAAAATCATAGGTCGCAAGAAACTCCGGCGTAGCCAGCTCCATAAAGAAAAAGAACACGGTTCCGCCCGTAAGCCATACGCGCAGAACCTTTTTCCAAATTTTTCCGACGGTGTTTTCCTCAAGCAACAGTGCGCTCAAAACGGCGGGGACAAGAAGAATCCATCCCATACTCGCAAAATCCACGCGCACCCCCTGCACTAACAGAACAAGCCAGCCGTCCGTCGCCGAGACACGATCAAACTGCCACAACGCCAAACCTATTCGCGACAGGGACAAAATTGCCAAATTCAGCACACACACGGCAAAAACCGGATAAAGAGGACCTAAGCCCCGCTTCAGAGAAGACACGACCTTCCGAACGCAATGACACATATTCATAGGAAAAAGCACACAAATGCAGGATTAAGAGTTTTCGCCGGAGAACCTATAGAAGTTTTATACTCTATACTACAATAAAATAAGAAAAACACCTTCGGCGCACGTTTTTCACGTCCGCCCGGTGCGCTCTCCCCGGAAGCCCCACGGTCGCCCGCCCCTCAAAAACTTTCCGCTTGCAACCGTTCGGGAAAACTGGTTTCCTGCCTGTTCCAATTTAACAATCAAATCCAGACAATTATGCAACCGACCTATCGTCCTTCCAAAGTTTGCCGCGCGCGCAAGTGCGGTTTCCGTGCTCGTATGAAGACCCGCGGCGGCCGCAAGGTCATCGCCAACCGTCGTGCGCAGGGGCGCAAGCGCCTCGCCGACTAATTCGGTTTTTCTTTGCGCGGGATGCGTTTCCCCGCAACACAACGGCTTCGTCGCCAAGCCGATTTCTCCCGGCTACGGGAACAAGGCTCGCGGTTCAACTGCGGGCCTTTTGTCGTAAATGCCGCGCCGCCCTCTGCGGCAACAAGCGGCGGCTCCGGATTCGCCCGCTTCGCCGTCATCGCTTCCAAAAAAATGGTGAGCAACCGCGCCGTGCGCCGCAATTACGCCAAGCGCATTTTTCGGGAAATTTTCCGTAAAAATCAAACGGCGTTCCCGCCGGGATGGGACGTTATCGTCATCGCACGGCGCGGATTTGAGAAATTGCCGTTTGAGCAGCTCGAATCTCGTTTTCGTGAGGCCGCACGACGCATCTTGTCTCACACGGAGAAAAAATGCCGGGAAGCGCAAAAATGAAATTCCGGTGTTCTGAAAATTTAAAACGCCCGGGCGTTTTTGCGGGGCTTGCGCTCATCGGGTTTTATCGAAGAATTATTTCTCCTGCGTTGCGCGCCGTCTTCGGCGGGAACGGCTTTTGCCGATTTTCTCCGACGTGTTCGGAGTATGCGAGGCAAGCGCTGATTCGGCACGGTTTTTTCACGGGAACGCTTTTGGCGGCATGGCGTGTCTTGCGCTGTAATCCGCTCTCCGACGGAGGAGCAGATCCCGTTCCCGCCCAAGGCGAGCCGCTTTTTCGACGCCCGCGCATCGGAATTTTCGGCGGAAGTTTCGACCCCGTGCACAATGCGCATTCGGCGTTGGCGAAAGCCGCGCAGAAAACGCTGAGACTTGACCGTCTGATTTTCGTTCCCGCCGCGCACTCACCGCTAAAAAGCGCAACGCCGGGCGCCTCGGCAAAGCTTCGCATCGCAATGCTCGAGGAAGCCGTCCGCGAAATTCCCGGCGCGGAAATTTCGACTTGGGAAACGGAGCAAAACGGGAAAAGTTGGTCCATCCTCACGGTGGAGCATTTTGAAAACGCGTTCCCGCGAGCGGAATTTTTCTGGATTTTCGGAGCGGACCAACTCGCCAAGCTCGATAAATGGCGCGATGCCGAACGCCTCTGCAGAAAAGTAAAATTCGGCGTCATGTGCCGCAATGCCGACTCGCTTCCTGCCGTTCCCGCATCGCTACGCAAGCTTGCCCGCATCGTCCCGATTTCACTCCCGCGCATCGATTTGTCCTCGACGGAAATACGCGAAAAAATCGCCAGAGGAAAATTCGACGAACTCCGCGATTGCATGCCGCAGGGCGTTTTAACTATCATTCAAAACCATCAACTTTACCGCAGTCATGCCGACCACAAAGAAAACAACCGCAACGAAAAAAACGACCTCGCCGAAGCGCGCCGCCGCCAAATCGAAGACGACAAAAACCACCGCGAGCCGTGTTGGCACGACCGCTAAGCGCACGGCAAAAAAAGCGACAACGACCGCCGCGAAGAAAACTCCGGCGGCAAAAAAGCCTGTGACGAAGAAAGCCGCGACAAAGAAAAAAACGTCCGCCGTCGTCGAAAATCCCTCGGCGGGCATCGGCTTGGTGAAACGTTGCGTCGCCGCACTCGAAGAGAAAAAAGCCTCGGCAATCGAAGTGATTTATCTCGGCGAAAAATCGCCCGTTACGGACTATTACGTCATCGCGACGGGAACGTCCGATCCGCATTTGCGCGCTCTTCGCATCGAACTCGAAAAAGCGATTCACGAAGTCGTTCCCGCCGGGCAGGTTCGCATTCAAAACGAACCGAACAGCGGATGGTGCGTTGTCGATGCGTTCGCTGTCGTCGTTCACA
>CAZPYE010000038.1:0-15000 GCA_964590115.1 uncultured Enterobacteriaceae bacterium | reverse complement strand
CTTCGTGCTGTTACTTAGTTCTACCTAAGCATAACACAAAGCATAATCACTTACGTGTTCACTAAGGTAAAGGTTTTAAGAATTGATTACGGAAACCGTATCAATCGCACAAATCAAATGATTGTCAAAGAACTTTTGAAATTCGCTTTCCTTAACACCGCACAAGGCGGCGGAAAAGGTCGCTCATTAAGTCATCTTCACTTTCAGGTGTCAAGCACCTTTTTGTTTTTTTTTCAAAACCGAAGAAAACTCTTAAAGAACAACCCGCTCTCTCAAACCCGAAGGTTCGTTGCGAAAGTGAAGAAAGACAATGCACTTTCCGCATACACTTGACAAGACTTTTGTTTGAGAAAAAATAAAAATTAGAAAAATAAAAGAAATAAAAATACAGAAAAATAAAAGAAATAATCGAGAATTCGTATTTAAAATATTTTTACAAAAAAAAATAAATATACCCCTAAAAAAACAAAAACAGACACACCGACAAATCCCCATACACAGAAAATATAACCCCCAAAAAAAACAACGGATAACTCCCTGTCTAAGTTTTTACCCCGTCAAAAAAAGCGTGAAACCATCCGATATTAACTGCTCAACAAAATAAAAAGCCGCGCCCCAATGCGGGAACGCAGCTTTTTGTTTTTATACGGAAAGGATTATTCCGCAGCGGGAACGTCTTCCTTCTTTTCCTCAGGCTGATTTTCCGAAACGAGCTCGACGGAGAGTTCCACCGTGATTTCCGCGTGGAGCTTGACCGAAGCCGTGTGCGTTCCGAGCAATTTAATCGGACCGTTTGCAAGATGAATCTGCTTGCGAGCGATTTCGACTCCCTGTTCGGCAAGCTTCGCCGCGATATCCGCCGTGGAAACGGAGCCGAACAGTTTTCCGCCTTCCCCGGTTTTGACGGCAAACGAAAGCGCAACGCCTTCAAGCTTAGCAGCGACAGCCTTCGCGTCATCGAGCTCCTTCGCCTCACGGATTGCACGCGCCTTCTTGAGGGCTTCAATCTGTTTGCGATTAGCCTGCGTCACGGGAACAGCAATCCCCTGCGGGAGCAGGAAGTTACGCGCATATCCTGCGCGAACCTTGACTTGATCGCCTTCCGCGCCGAGCCCGGCGACCGGTTTTTTCAAAAGGACTTCTGAGAGTGCCATGGTTTTATTTTCTTTCTTAAAGGATTAAACTTTTTTTGTGAATTGAATTAGAACGGAATATCTTCCTCAATGTCGGGAGCAGACATCGCCGGAGGCGGAGTCGACGCACGCACGGGTGCGCTTCGACGCGGAGGAACCGAATCCTCATAGTCCTGCGTTCCCGCCGGAGCATCACCGCGCGAACCGATAAACGTGAAGTTTTCGAGAACGACGCCAAGCCGGGAGCGTTTCTCTCCCGTATTTTTATCGTCCCACTGATCAAGGCGCAAGCGTCCCTCTACGAGAAGAGCTCGCCCCTTTGCACAGTACTTCGCAATCGTTTCCGCCTGTTTCCCGAAAACGTCAATATCGACATACGTAACCTCTTCCTTGTTCTCCCCGTCCTTTCCGGTGTAGCGGCGATTGACGGCAAGCGAAATTCTGGAGACGGACATCCCGCTCGGAAGCGAACGGAGTTCGGGATCCCGAGTAAGGTTTCCCACGAGAATGACTTTATTGTAAGAGGCCATCGGAAAAATTCCTTTCGTATATTCCCGGATTCAGGCGATTAGAGGCTCTGAACAAGGATGCGCTTAACCGAGCGGTCCAGGCGCAATTTTTCGCGGAATGCGACCGGAAGCGAGGCCGGGGCTTCAATTTCGAACTGCGCATACGGCGCATTCGGAAGGCGGCGATCGGTGATACGAACAAAGTCCTTCACACCGAGGTTTTCGACCGTTTCCACCTTCGCACCGAGCGTTTCGAGAAGTGATTTCATCTTTTCGATAAGCGTCTCGACCGGTTCCGCATAGTTGCGGAGATCGTAGATCATGGTCACGCGATATTTTTTAAGATCGTTCATTGTTTGATATGTTTGTTTAAAGTGTTCTGTGCGACGACGAGTCCCCGCGAAGCGAGAAGCTCGATGCCATGAATGTAATGTTCCGTTTGCGACGCGAAAAGCGTCTGTTCCTCTGCTGTTAATTTGCCCAAAACAAAGTCGGCGAGATCTTGTTCCCGATGGATTTTCGGGCCGATTCCGATGCGAATCCGCATGAACGCGTTTCCGCAATAACGAATCAGGCTCTTAATCCCGTTGTGTCCGCCGTCTCTGCCGCCGAGCGAGAATTTGAGTGCTCCCGGAGGCAACGTAATGTCGTCATAAACGACGGCGACCTCCGAAAAATCAATTTTCCGATAGCGGGCGAAAGCGCTGACGCACTCTCCGCTGTTGTTCATATAAGTGGTCGGCTTGGCGAGCCAAAGCATCGAACCGGCAAAAACAGTCTTCGCGAATTCGCCTTTGAGCGCAGTATCCGCGGAGAAAGCAACACCAAGCTTGGAGGCCCAGGCACTAACCGTGCGATACCCGACGTTGTGGCGGGTTTCCGCATATTCTTTGCCGGGATTGCCCAAGCCGACTACCAATGAAACGGGCATAAACTCTTTGAAAGAACAGGTGCGCTCCTACGGGAACGCAAACGACGCAAAACAGAAAAATCGTTTCCTTATTTCTGTTCAGCTTCAGCCGTTGCCACCGGAGCGTCATCCGGAGCGATGCAGACGGCGACCGTCGGGTTCTGATTTGCCGGGAAAGTTACGCCTTCAATTGCCGGCAAAGCGTCAATGTGGATGCTGCTTCCGGCATGAAGCCCGGAAACGTCAACTTCGACAAATTCCGGAAGATTCTTCGGAAGGCAACGCACCGTAATCGAAGAAACCACTTCGAGCGTGCCGTTTTCCGTGAGAACGCCGACGGCATCACCCTTCGTGCGAACCGGAATAACCGTCGTCATTTCGACGTTCGGATCGACTTCGAGAATGTCGATGTGAACGACTTTCTGGGAAAGCGCGTTGCGTTGGTAATCCTTGATGATCGAGAGCTTTTCGACGCCGCCTTCAATGGCGAGCTCCACGAGAGCGGCAGCCGAGCCTTTCGCACGCATAAGCGTGCGGAATTCGACCGCGTCGATGCTGATCGGCAGGTTTTCGCCTTTCCCGTAAATGATGCCGGGAATCAAACCTGCATTGCGAAGGCGGCGAGCCGGACCACGTCCGAGCCCGTCGCGGGACTTAACATTGAGTTTATACTTTTTCATATTTTGTGTGCACCTGTGAGTCACGGTCCCGCATTGATTGCGGCCGCACCTCGACCGGGTGCGCAGTCGAGAAATGAAGAGGGCGAGGATAAAGAGACATTTTTTCCGTTGCAATCGTTTTTTTTACGGATTACGTAGCGAGAATCCGCCCGAAACCGCAAACGGGAACGTGGTTCGGCTACGCTTTTGAATAAAATCTCGCCACACCGATTTTTTCGTGCAAAATTCGGCGGAGTGCGGGAACGCCCGCAACATTTATTCACCCCACAAAAGGAAAAAAAAATCATGCTCGAAAATCTGCAGGAAACTCTGAAAAAAACGCTCTTTGCCGGTGTCGGCGCCACAGTAATGTCAGCCGACGCGGTCAAGTCCGCGCTGTCGGATCTGGTAAACAAAGGAAAGCTCTCGGCGGAAGACGCGAAGGCGGCATTCGACAAAGCGGCAACTCGCGGCGAAGAAGACGCCAAAGCGCTTTACGAAAAAGCGACGGCTCGCGGAAGGGAAGCACTCGAAAGCGTCAGCGGTGCCAAACGCATCGAATTGCTCGAACAACGTATTGCGGCACTCGAAGCGAAACTCGGCAACACTCCCGCAGACGCCCCCTGCCCCGCGCCCGTGCAGGACGGCGAAAGCTAAGTCTTTTTTAGGAAGCCTCACCCGCTTCGATGTTTTCGACACGGAAAAAGTCACCGTTAAAAACATTCGCGATGTTGCGCAACGGCATCCGCGCGAAAGAAATTTTCGTCGTGTTGTTGCGCAACGGCTTCAACGAACTCATCGATAAAATATACAGCCCGAAATCGTTTTTTCGGCACATTATCCCCAAGCCCGACAAAAGCGTTACGCTCTGGAGGCGGATTCGCGTTACCTGCGAGGAGCTCGGTCCGACCTTCGTCAAATTCGGGCAAATTATCAGCACACGAGAGGACATTCTGCCTGCGCCGCTGATCGAGGAGCTGAAACTCCTGCGCGACAGCGTTTCCCCCGTGCCGTGGGACCAAATCGAACCTGTTTTTAACGCCGAACTGAAAGGCGGAATCAACGCGTATTTTTCCGAGTTCAACACGATTCCGGCTGCGGCGGGAAGCGTCGGGCAGGTCTATCGGGCGAAACTGAAAACCGGAGAGGATGTCGCCGTAAAAATCCGTCGCCCGGGTGCGGCACGGGACATGACTCGGGATTTCGAGATCCTCGTATGGCTCGTCGATCGTGCCGTCGAAAGGTTCCCGGAGCTTGCCTCTTACGACCTTGCAGGCATCCTCTCCGAAATTCGCGACGGCGTTCTTCGGGAAACGGACTTTTCGTTCGAAGCTCGAAACGCCGAACATTTCAATGCGGAAAACCCGTTCCCGGAAGTGTTCGCACCTCAAATTTTCCCGCAATATTCCACGTCGCGGGTTCTTGTTTCCCAATGGATAACGGGAACGCCGCCGGGCAAAAGAAGCGTTCCCGCGAAAGCGGCGGCGGCAAACGGAGCACGCTCCCTTTTTCATCAAATTTTCACGGCGGGCTTCTTCCACGCAGATCCTCACAGCGGGAACATTTTGCTCACGCGGGACAACCGCGTGTGCTTCATCGACTGGGGTGTCGCGGGAACGCTTTCACGGAAAATGCGCTACTTCCTTGCGGACATTTTTGCGGCGACGGCGGCAGGAGATGCCGAAAAAGTCCTCCAAGTCGCGCTAAAAACCTACCCGCCACCGGAGCGCATCAACAAATCCAAGGCTGAATCCGAAATCTCGGTCGTTTTGCGACGCCACCAGAATTTCGAGCAAAAAGAAGGCTCGCTCGGACGCATGATTTTCGAAATGTTACGCGTTTTCTCCGATTGCGGGTTGCCGCTCCCGAGAGATTACGCACTCCTTGCCAAATCCATAATCGTCATGGAGGAAACCGGTCGCGCCGCCGACCCCGATTTCAATATCCAAAACTTCGCCAAAGAAGCGCTGAACCGCCTTTACATGGAGCGCTGGAATCCGAAAACCCTTGTCGGCGACGCGGTTCACGGGCTTGAGAGACAATTTGCCTATGTTCGGGAAATGCCGGAATCCGTCCAACGTATCCTTTGGAAAATGGAAAAAGGCGAAGCCAAAATCGAAATCGAACACCGCGGGCTCAGTTCCATGCGCTCGACGCTCGATAAAGCGACCAACCGGCTCTCTCTCGCCCTTATCATCGGCGCACTTTTAGTCGCCTCGGCACTTCTCGTTTGCTCCGATTCCTTTGTCGGAGACGGAACGCGCGGATTCACGCACCACCTCGGAGTCGCCGGCTTCATCATCGCCGCAATTTGGACGGCGTGGCTTTCGTGGATTATCCTTCGCAGAAAAGGCGACTAAGCCGGGAAGTGCGCGATAAAGCGGTCTCCGGCAACAGAAAGCGGCTTTGAAATTCCTGCGGCGACATAATCGACGGCGCGGGAAACGGCATCGGCAAGGGCTTGTTTGCCATCCGACGAAACCGACGTTCCCGCAAGATTTGCGGCGATAGCGGCAGAAAGCGTGCAACCGCTTCCGTGCGTATTCGTTTTTGAAACACGCGGATGTTTTACGAAAGAGAAAAAGCCGCCACGAAATTTCGGGAACGCAAGCGCATCGAAAACTTCTCCGCCGCACCCGTGACCGCCTTTGAGCAAAACGGGAACGCCAAGCACGTCGGCAAGTTTTTCCGCGGACGCAGAAATATCGTCAAGCGTCGTCTCGGACTTCGCTCTCCACGAAAATTTTTCGCCGAGCAAAACCTCCGCCTCATCAAGATTCGGGGTAACAACGGCGGCAAGCGGAATAAGGCGTTCCCGCAAGGTCTCGACGGCGGCATCGTCAATAAGCTTTGCGCCGCTTGTCGCAATCATCACGGGATCGAGAACGAGCTTTATTTCGCGGTGAGCGCAAAAAAAATCCGCCACGGCACTGATAATTTCCGAGTTCGCAAGCATTCCGGTTTTTGCCGCCCCGATATTGAAAAACCGGGCAACCTGCTCTGCCTGCTCGCGAACGAATGTCGCGGGAACGGGTTGCACGGCGGAGACCCCGTCCGGATTCTGCGCCGTCAGCGCGGTAATTGCCGTGGTTCCGAAAATTCCGTGCGCCGCAAAAGTCAGCAAATCAGCCTGAATCCCTGCGCCTCCCCCGGAATCCGACCCGGCAATTGTCAATGCCACGGGCAAATCACTCTTCGTAGAATTTTTCATTTCCCGAAGATTCTAAAACCGCGCTCCCGAAAATGAAACCACGAATAAACGCCAAAATCCGTGATTGTCGGTGCCCATTCGCGGTGTCTCACATCTGAGGCAAATTTAATTCAGATCCCGCCCCTCGACGCGAGTCCGCCCGTCAGAGAACTCGAGTTCGATAAGTTGTCCGAACCCGATATCGCGGGAGCAGTCAATGATTTTTCCCGTCGAAGCATTTCGGGCGACGGCAAATCCTCGTTTCAGCGTTGCTTCCAAGCCGGACGCGCGAAGGCGCGTCGCAAGTTGCATTAAGTGCAGGCGGGCAAGGCGAACGCGGTGCTCGGGATTCTGCTTTTCCAATGCGAATCCGACGCGGGTAATTTCTTCACGGGAACGCGAAATCCGAACCGCCGCCGCGGAGTCGATACGCGAGGCCGTTCGAGCAAGGCGTTCCCGCACTAATCGCACATGGCTGAGAGGCGAATGCCGGGCAAGCTTGGATTCAAACAAATCAACTTTTTGGGAAAAATCCCGCATCGTCCGCTCGATCAAATCATCAAGGAGAACCGAAGCGTTCTCAAAACGATTCGTAATCTCCAAACTCGCACTGGAAATAAATTCCGCCGCCGCAGAAGGCGTCTCCGCCCGCAAATCCGAAGCGAAGTCGCTCAGCGTAAAATCAATTTCGTGTCCGACGGCGGAAATCACGGGAACGCGGGACGCACGCACGGCGCGGGCGACAATTTCTTCGTTGAAGCACCAAAGATCCTCAAGGCTTCCGCCGCCGCGACCGACGACGAGCAATTCCAAATCGCGAATTGAATTCGCCTGCGCAATCCCGCGAACAATCTCCGCCGCCGCACCCGCGCCCTGCACTTTCGCCGGAATAACGATAAGCCTCCCGACCCAATCGCGCCGCCGCAAAATACTGATAAAATCACGAATCGCCGCACCTGTTGGCGATGTAACGAAGGCAATCGTGCGCGGGAACGTCGGCAACGCCCGCTTCAGGTTTTTATCGAAAAGTCCCTCTGCTTCAAGCTTTCGCCTCAGCTTCTCAAACGCCTCCTGCAAGCGCCCGATTCCCTCTTCCTGAAACGTCCGAACGACAATTTGATAATTCCCGCGCGGTTCGTAAATACTGATTTCTCCGAAAACAACCAGTTGCATCCCTTCGCGCAAACGCGTTCCCGCACGAGCAAGTGCCCCGCGAAATGCTACGGCAGCGAGTTGCGCCCCGGCATCTTTCAGCGTAAAATACGCGTGCCCGCTCGACTGTATACGCAAATTCGATACCTCTCCGCGAATCCACACTCCGCGAAAAGAGCTCTCCACGAGCGCCTTAATGCGCCGCGTAAACTCCGTAACGGTAAACGGAGCGTCGCCTTGCGGCGTTCCCGCGACAGTGCCCTTCTCTTCAAAAAAATCCATGCCGTGCACCCGAAAAGCAACCGAATCAGACTTCGCCGAAATTCTTCGGAGTAAATTTTTTCAGGCGTTCCCACATCGTGTCGAGAGACGCGGGAAGCGTGCGCGTATCGGCAATAACGGGCATAAAGTTACTGTCGCCCTCCCAGCGCGGGACGATGTGGCAATGCAGATGTTTCGGAATCCCGGCACCCGCCGACGAACCGAAGTTGAACCCGACGTTGAAGCCCTGCGGCTTGAGCGCGTCCGTCAGAATTTGTTGCCCGAGAACAATCAGATCCATCAGATCCGCACGCTCTTCCGCCGTAAGATCGGCGAGCGCGGGAACGGCTCGATACGGGATCGCCAAAAGGTGCCCGGCATTATACGGGAACGTGTTCAGAACAAGGTATCCGGTTTTTCCGCGATAAAGCAACCGGACGGATTTTTCATCCGCAACTTTCGGGATTTCGACAAACGGATCATCGCACTTCGGGCCGCTGTCCTTCTTCGGCGCTTCGATATACGCCATTCGCCAATACGCATGGAGGTGATTCATGAGAAAAAGTTTCCCCGCGCCCCGCTTTTTTTTCAAACGAAAAAAAGACCGCAGAACACCGAAAAAAAAATCTTGCAAATACGCAGAAAAACGAACACTCTTACGTCTCCTTTTTCATCGGTGAGATATCCAAGTGGCTAAAGGGCGTGGACTGTAAATCCATTCGGTTTTCCGTTCGGGGGTTCGAATCCCTCTCTCACCACCATTTCAAAAAGCCCGCAAATCCGTATAAACAAAGGATTTGCGGGCTTTTTTTTGTTTTTTTTAACACCGATTAACACAGATTTTTCCGTAAAAAAAAACGCCGCTCTCCCCGGGAAGGATTCGGCGTTCGGGTTATGAAGTCCCAAAGGACCCAAAGTCCCTATTCTTACCTGATCATTCCAAAAATTTTCGGTCCAACGCCACCAAAAAGTGCTCGATGTTCATTTTAACCGCACGTTCTTTTGCCGCCCGAAGCCTGTCGTTGATGTGAATTTTCGACGAGCCGTTTCCGTAGCCGGTAATCGCCACGGAAAAAACCTTCTTTCCCGTTTTACGTTCCCGCAACGTGTAGCGGATTTTCTCGTCGACCGTGTAATTTCCGTTTCTCTGTGTGACTTTTTCGTCAATGAGCATTGCGTCCAGCTCAAAGTCGCCGTCTTCGTCGTACAAACCGGATTTAGCAAGCGAAATTCGTAACGCTTTGCTAAAGCCGGCGTTTCCTACGTTGGACGTAACGTCCGGACTCGTACGACGCCCTCCGCCGACTTCCCCGAGGCGAATGCTCGAATTCAGTAATTTTCGGTTTTGAAACGAAATGCTTTTTGCGACCATCCCTTCCGCGTAACAAGGCTCATAAACAGCGGTTTTCGTTTGAGCACAAGCGGAGAAAAAACAACAACACGCCCGGAACAATTGCCGTGCGGCGCGAAGCGCGGCGTGCGATAAACGCCAACCACGGGAACGCGAGATATCCGGCAAAAAACATCATCAAGTCACTTCAAAAAGAGGTGGAGCAGTTTTTCGTAGAGTTTGCTCGCGTAGGGTTGGTAGCGCATCGGGAGGTCGAGCCACGTTTTTTTGTCCACGACGGATTTGTAGTGAGAAAACGCGTCAAATCCCGTCTTACCGTGATAGGAGCCCATGCCGCTTTCGCCGACGCCGCCGAATCCCATTTCGCTGGTCGCAAGGTGAATGACGACGTCGTTGATACAGCCGCCGCCGTAGCTCAATTCCTTCGTCACGCGTGCAATGCGTTTTTTGTCATTTGAAAAAATATACAGCGCCAGCGGCTTGTCCTTGTTTTTCAAATCATCGACAACGGCGTCGAAACTATCAAACGTCAAAACAGGCATAATCGGACCGAAAATTTCCTCGCCCATCACGGCATCGGCTTCCGTCACGTTATCCATAACGGTAGGCGCTATCCGACAGGTGTCGGGATCGGCGTTCCCGCCGGCAACGACTTTCGTTTTATCAATCAGCCCGACGAGTCTGTCAAAATGCTTGCGGTTAATAATCTTCCCGTAATCTTTATTTGCGAGCGGGTTTTCGCCGTATTGAATTTTGATTTGTTTCACGACTTCCGCGACAAATGCGTCTTTCACGGAACGCTCGCAAAGAATGTAATCGGGCGCAACGCAGGTTTGCCCGCAGTTGAGATATTTCCCGAACACGATACGCTTGGCGGTGAGTTTGATATTCGCCGTTGCATCAACGATGCAGGGGCTTTTCCCGCCGAGTTCCAATATCGCGGGCGTCAGATGCTCCGCCGCGCGGCGCAAAACTTCTTTGCCGACGGTCCCGCTTCCGGTGAAGAAAATGAGGTCAAATTTCTGATCGAGGAGTGCTGCGTTTTCGGCTCTTCCGCCGGTAACAACGGCGACGTATTCGGGCGGAAACGCTTCGCCGAGGAGTTTTTCAACAATCGCACTCGTCGCCGCGGAATAAGCTCCGGGTTTCACGATCGCGGTATTTCCTGCGGCAATCGCGTCAACAAGCGGCCCCATCGTCAGCAGGAACGGATAATTCCACGGGCTCATGATCAGCGTGTTCCCGTAAGGAACGGGTTGCTTAAAGCTGCGGGAAGCGAATTGCGCGAGCGGCGTCCGAACCGTTTTTCTTTTCGCAAAGCACTTCACGTTCCCGAGCATATACGAAATCTCGGACAGCACCAGTCCGACTTCGCACATGAAGCCTTCGTAGCGGCTTTTCCCGAGGTCCGCAGTCAACGCTGCGCAAATTTCGTTTTCGTATTTTTTAACGACGGCGTAGAGCTTTTTGAGTTGCCCGATGCGGAATTCCACGGGAACGGTCGCGCCGCTTTTGAAATAGGCTCTTTGCCTTTCAAGTAAATTAAGGATTTGTTCGTTTGTCATTTTACTTACTCCAATCTGCGCACTGCGCGTAAAATTCTGCGAGCTCGTCCCGCGTAATCAGCTTCGGAACGGGATAAAGCGGATTCGCCTCCTTCGCGGCGTGTTCCGCCATCGCGGGAATGTCTTCCCGCCGAATGCCCGCGAGCTTGTCGGGAATCCCGATTTTTTTGTTTAACGCTTTGATTGCCGCGATAAATTTTTCCGCGCCGGCTTTGTCGCTGTCGTTCCCGTCGCACACGCCCGCGACAACGCCGAGAGTATGTAATTTTTTATATACGGAATCGCCGTAGGCTTCCAAAACGTAAGGCATTACGACGGCGTTCGCGAGTCCGTGAGGCATTCCGTATTGTCCGCCCAGCGAATGCGCGACCGCGTGGATGTAGCCGACGTAGGATTTGGAAAACGCCACGCCCGCTTTGTAGGCGGCGTGAAGCATATTTTCCCGAGCCGCGTGATTTTTACCGTTCCCGCAGGCGGTTTCGACATTGTCAAAAACCAACTTCACCGCGTCGAGCGCAAGTCGGCGCGTTTCCGCAGTCGTCGAACGCCCGATGTAAGCCTCAACCGCGTGCGTGAGCGCGTCCATTCCGGTGGTCGCCGTCAGGTGCGGCGGCAGGGAATACGTCAGTGCTGCGTCCAACACGGCGTAATGCGGGATGAGCGGAAAACTCATCAGCGCGTATTTATGCTGTTTTTCGCTGTCGGTAATAATTGCGGCGAGCGTTACTTCGCTTCCCGTTCCCGCGGTCGTGGGCACGGCGATCAGCGTCGGCAAGCGACGCAAAATCCGCAAAACGCCTTTCATTTGCCCGACGGTTCTCTTCGGGTAAGCGACGCGTGCGCCGACGGCTTTCGCGCAGTCCATCGAAGACCCGCCGCCGACGGCGATCAGGCAATCGCAGGCGTTCCCGCGATACAATTCCAGTGCGGCTTCCACGTTTTGAACCGTCGGGTTCGGTTGCGTTCCCGCATAAACGGCAAACTTTACGCCGCTTTCGCTCAACACCTTTTCAAGCGGAGAAATCAACCCGTTCGCCACGATGCCCTTGTCGGTAACAACGAGCACCGACTTCACGTTTTCTTTCGCAAAAACGCTTTTCAGCGCGGCACAGGAATCGACGATTTCCGGCTCCCTATACGGCAACACGGGCAACGCCAAACGAAACGCCGCCTGAAAAACGCGGCAGAAAATTCTCGATACAATATTCATGAAATAAAATTCGCAAACAACAGAGTCTTAACACATTAGAAGCTCCGAGAAATATGCAAATAATTCCCCATCGACGCAACGGAACAAAAACGAATTTCTATCAGCAACGCCTTCACGCACAAAAAAAATCGCCGTCGTCGGAGAATTCTCCTACCAAAGGCGAAGTTTTTCTTTGTTTTTCCCGAGAAGCGGGAACGGGAGCGAATCCGGTTCAATGAATCCGGTATCCGCCGGATTTTCCTTGAGCTTCGGAGAGAACGACGCGGAAGCCGAGGTTGTTGTTGCGATTCTCCGGCGAATTGTTGTTCCAATTCGACGACTCGCAGTTGTTCGCGTTGTTGTTCCAACTGCCGCCTCGGTTTACGCGGTTCGAGCCGTTAGGATGCGCCCCCGTAAAAAAATTTTTTCCTGAATCCGTAAGAATCCGCACGTTGCACAAATGCTAAGAGCGGCAAAGCACGCTCCGCCTCTTCATCCCGATTCACATCTTTCATTTTTCGGCAAAACCTCCGCTTCGCTTTTTGTGAAAGTTTCAGCCCAGTTCCGAAAACCCGATAACTCAAAAACGGCAATCCGCAAGCCGTCCGGTTAATCTGCGGTTTATTTAGCTCCAATTTTAATTCTCGAAAAAGAAACTCCGCAACTTGCACCTTCGCCCGTTTTGCCTGCCCGTTTTCGTGAAAAAACAAAACGAAATCGTCCATGTATCGCACGTAGGCAGGAACACCCCATACTTCTTTTATCTGATGATCCGCCACGCCCAAATACAAATTAGCAAAATACTGACTCGTCAGATTCCCGATCGGCAACCCCTTGCCCGAACGCGTTTCGTAGCTTTCGATAATTTTTGAAAAAAGATTAAGCAATCGTCCGTCTTTGAAGCGCCGTTCAAGCAAGCGTAAAAGCGTCGCGTGCTCAACAGAGTCAAAAAACTTATGGACATCCGTCTTCAGGAACCATGGATATTTCCGGCAAAACTCACGAGTCCGTGCCAAGCACGCGTCCAAACCTTTTCCCTTTCGACACGCGAACGAATCAAAAATCTGATACTTCTCAAAAACCGGCTCGCACACGTTAATGATGGCATGATGCAAAACCCGCTCCCGAAAATCCGCCGCACAAATCACACGTTCTTTCGGATCGTAAATCGTAAAATAACGATAGTTCCCGAACGCGACGTTCCCGCTCAAAAGCTCTTCTCTCAACAGCGTCAGATTCTCGGATAAATTCGCTCGAAATACCTGCACATCCGACCGCGCCGATTTCCGCCGCTGAGCCTTCCAAAACGCAAGCTCCAGATTTTCACGTTCCGCTATTTTTAAGTAAAGATTGCCCGCTCGCCGCATTTTGTTTCTCCGTAAAAAGCTCAATTATCCGCACACCGTATTTTTCCGCTTTTTTCTCGCCGATTCCGCTGATTTTTCGCATTCCCGGAAGAGTCAGCTCTGCAAGTTTGCTCATTTCCGCCAAATGCTCGTCCAAGAAAACCGCATACGCGGGAACGGCATCAGCTTCCGCAATCGCTTTGCGGCATTCCCGCAAAATGCGAAATCTCGCAAAATCCGCCTCCGACAAAACATTACGGTAATCAATCTTCTCCCGCGTTCCCGTTCGTGAAAAAGTTTCCGAGGCCGGCTTGCCGTTTTCCAAATATTCCACGCAACAGCACCAACAACTCTGCGTCCCGCAGTTCACCAATTCACGCTGAACCGTCAAAATGCGATGCGCCCGAAGAAAAATATTCAGTTCTTCGGTCGAAGCCGCACTGTCCGCGCCCATTGCAGGGATCGTAAAAAATTTATATTGCATAGGAAAACATCAGGGCAACCGACTATCGGCTCTTTTGCGGCGGGCGGCTCCGCCTCGCCCGCTCGCCGAAAGAGCCGCGAAATGCTCCGCGAAGCCCAAGGATTTTTATTGAACTTCGGAAAGAACGACGCGGATGCCGAGGCCGTAGGAGCGATGCCCCGGCGAATCGGAGTACCAAATCGACGACTCGCAGTCGTACGCGTGGTTGCGCCAACTGCCGCCCCGGCGTACGCGGCGCGAGCCGTACGGAGTGGAGATCCATTCCCACACGTTCCCGTGCATATCGTAAAGCCAGAATGCATTCGGAACTTTTTGACCGACGGGGTGCGTTTTGCGGTCACTGTTCCCGTCATACCACCCGGCACGCGCTAAGTCCACTTCCGCATCTCCCGTATAATATTTTGTCGTCGTTCCCGCGCGGCAAGCATGGTCCCACTCGTCCGAGGTCGGAAGACGATATTCCTGATTCACCGAAATCCGCCCCAAAGCGCGTTCCTGCGCCGTTAATTTTTTACAATATTCCACGGCGTCATTCCACGAAACATTTTCCACGGGAAGATTTTCGCCTTTGAACCTCGATGGATTATTTTTCATCACCGCTTCATACTGCTTCTGCGTAACCTCGTATTTTCCGAACGCATAGTTTTTCCCGGGGATCTTGACAACTACCAATGCCCGAGGTGGTTGTTTATAACGCAGAATTGAATTATTTATTAAATTTTTGAGCACGTCGTTTTCCCAAGCGATGGATTTTTTGGCAAGTTCGGCATCTGTGTTACTAAGTTTTTCGGACGTAACCATTCCCGCCTTGTGCCTGAAAAAGGCATCTTTGATCGTGTCCCCCCACTCGGCTTCGCGTTTTTCGAGTTCCGCAATTTTTTCGGAAAGTGCACAATAGCCGGCATCGTTGCAGAACGCACGATTCATTATGCGCAAATCTTCTGCGAGTGATTCGCGGAGCTTTTGCGTTTCCGCGCAATCCTTGCGGAAGCGTTCAAACACGGCTTGTGATTCCGGCATGTATTGACGTGCAAATTCTTCGTGGTTTTCCGGTGCGGCAAACGCGGGAACGCCAAGTGCCGCGACCACGGCAAGAAGGATGGATTTTAATAAAGTTTTCATAACGATTTTTTAAATTTTGTTTTTGGAAAAAGGGTTTAGGTGTCAAAAGCCCCAACGGGGCGATAAGCAGTAGCATAGGGCAAATTTGCGAAGCAAATGCCGCCCTATGAAAAAAGAATAAAATCACCG
>CAZPYE010000037.1:0-17076 GCA_964590115.1 uncultured Enterobacteriaceae bacterium | reverse complement strand
CATCGACAAGGCGAACGAAATCATCATCGGCGGCGGCATGGCGTTCACGTTCAAGAAAGTCATGCAGAACATGGAAATCGGCTCTTCCCTCTTCGACGAAGAAGGCGCAAAGCTCGTTCCCGAACTCATCGCCAAGGCGGCGGAAAAAGGCGTAAAAATCACGCTTCCGGTTGACTACATTTGCGGCGACAAGTTCGCGGCAGACGCGGCTACGCAGGCTGCGACCGACGAAACCGGAATTCCCGCCGGCTGGATGGGTCTCGATGTCGGGCCGAAGACCAACGAAATTTTCACCGCTTCGATTCTCGCTTCCAAGACCATCGTCTGGAACGGACCGGCAGGCGTCTTTGAAGTCGACAGCTTCTCGGCAGGAACGAAGGCAATGGCTGACGCAATCGCAAAGGCGACGGCTGACGGCGCGACGACGGTTGTCGGCGGCGGCGATACGGCAACGGCGGCGAAGAAATTCGGCGTTGCGAAAACCGTTTCGCATTGCTCCACGGGCGGCGGCGCTTCCCTCGAACTCCTCGAAGGCAAAATCCTTCCGGGCGTTGATGCCCTCGACAAGGAATAAGATTTAACGAACAATGAATAACGAATAGTGAATAATTCATTGTTCAAAGTTTTTGCCAACGCAAAAACCTTAAGCACTGCGTTATTCATTATTCACTGTTCGTTATTCACTGAAAAACATTCACCATCAATCATTCACTTTTAATTAGAAAATCATGTCACGCAAAATTCTCATTGCAGGTAACTGGAAAATGAACAAAACGGCGACGGAAGCCGTTGAACTCGCAAAGCCGATTATTGAAACGATCGCTAATCAGAACGATATCGACGTTCTGATGTGCCCGACGTTCACGTCGATTCCCGCCGTTTCCGCACTCGTCGGTAACTCGACGGTCAAAATCGGTGCGCAAAACGTCAGCGACAAGGCTTCCGGTGCATACACCGGTGAAATCTCCGCCGCCATGCTCCGCGACCTTCAGGTCTCCTACGTTATCCTCGGACACAGCGAACGCCGCAGCTACTACGGCGAAACGGATGCCTTCATTAACAAGAAGGTTCTCGCCTGCCTCGAAAGCAACCTCAAGCCCGTCCTCTGCGTCGGCGAAACCCTCGAAGAACGTGAAGCCGGCAAGGTTGAAGAAGTCATCAAAACCCAACTCGTCGGCGGGCTCGCTGACGTTCCCGCAGACAAAGCGGAAACCGTCGTTATCGCTTACGAGCCGGTTTGGGCTATCGGCACGGGCAAAACGGCGACCCCGGAACAGGCGCAGGAAGTTCATGCTTTCATCCGCAAAACGCTCACCGAAATTCTCGGCACCGTTTCCGCGAACATCCGCATCCTTTACGGCGGTTCGATGAAACCGTCCAACGCGGACGAACTTCTCGCGAAGCCGGACATCGACGGCGGTCTCATCGGCGGCGCGGCTCTCGTTGCCAATGATTTCCTCGCCCTCGTCAACAGCGGCGTAAAGGCACAGGCTGCAAAAGCCTAAAACGAAAATTTTCGTTACAAAAACCGCATCTGCAAATTCGCAGATGCGGTTTTTGTTTCGCCCGAACCTGAATGATTTTATCGTTCGCGTATCACGGTTTCAAAATTTGCGAATTCGAATCTGTCCGTTTTTCGGCGAAGCCTAAATATTTCTCACCCGCATAAACTTTTTTTATTCTTTTTTGCAGATTTCAATTTGCGAATGTGCGGAAAAAATTTATTATCGCTCGGAAATTTTTCTCTCCGATGATTAAAGAAAAAACCATAAACGAAGCCGAGCTCATTGCCAAAGCCAGCGTCCTTTTGGAAGCGCTCCCGTATATCCAGCGTTTTCACGACTCCGTTTTTGTCGTCAAATACGGAGGGAGCTTTATGGATTCCGACGACCCCGCGACGCGGGAACGCGTTGCCTCCGACATCGTTTTTCTCAATTCCGTCGGGATTAAGGTCGTCGTCGTTCACGGAGGCGGGAAAGCCATTACCCGCGCTATGGCAAAAACCGATATCACGCCGCAATGGCGCAACGGAATCCGCGTCACGGACGAGCGCACGATTAAAATTGTCGAAGACACGCTCAACAACGAAATCAACGTTGATATTTGCCGCCTTATCGAAAAGCACAAAGGCGTTCCCGTCGGCATGCCGGGAAATTTGGTCAATGTTTGCGAAAAACTTTGCGCGAAGGACGAAAACGGGGAATGTGTTGATCTCGGGTTTGTCGGCGATATCAAATCCGTAAAAACGAAGATTATCAAAAAAGCCCTCAACGAAGGTAAAATCCCTGTTATTTCGCCGATTGCGCTCGATGACAAGGATCATCCCTACAACACCAATGCGGATGCCGCCGCGAGCGCCGTTGCCAGCGCATTGAAGGCGCGTCGCCTCGTGTTTATGTCGGATGTTCCCGGCTTGCTTGCCGACCCGAAAGATTCGGGAACGCTCATTTCCACACTCCGCGTTCACGAAGTCCCGGAACTGAAAAAAAGCGGCGTTATTTCCTCCGGCATGATTCCGAAAGTCGATTCTGCAGTCCGCGCGCTCCAAAGCGGCGTGCGCCGTGTCCACTTCATTGACGGACGCACGCCCCACTCTCTCCTCCTCGAAATCTTCACCGACAAAGGCGTCGGCACGGAAATCGTTCACCCGGATGTCGTTCTGCCGTCTGCTCCCGCGAATTAGTTTTCCCGCAGTTTCGCGAAAAAGGAAATCCGCCGCATCCGATTCGCGGCGGATTTTCTTTCTTAAAAAAAGACGGTTCAGCGCCGGGAAAGAGACGACAAAACACTTCCGGCGACACGGCGTGCTTCGGCATCGACGGCGAGAACGTCTTCCAACGAATCCGGTTCTCTCCCCGAAAACACGGAAAGCGTTTGCCCTATTGTTTCCGGAATTGCGAGATAGGGAATGCGTTCCCGCAAAAAAGCATCGACCGCGACCTCGTTCGAGGCGTTGAAAACGGCAGGCAAAATTCCGCCGGCGCGGGAACACGCGCGGGCCAAGCGCAAGCATTTATATTTTTCGTAATCGGGCGGGAAAAAATCCAAATTGAGCGTCTGCAAAAAATCCAACGACGGCATTACTCCGTCAAAGCGCTCCGGATAAAAGAGGCAGTTTTGAATCGGGAAAGTCATCGACGGCGGTGCGAGGTGTGCCAACACGGAACCGTCGGTAAACTTCACCATCGAATGAACGATGCTCTGCGGGTGTACGACGATATCTATTCTTTCCTGAGGCAAACCGAAGAGCCATGTCGCCTCAATCAGCTCCAAGCCTTTGTTTGCCATTGTGGAGGAATCAACGGTTACCTTCGGACCCATAGCCCAATTCGGGTTTTTAAGCGCGTCTTGCGGACGCGCCCGCGCCATTTCCTCAAGGCTTGCCTTTCGAAAGATTCCGCCCGATGCCGTTAGGATTATGCGATTGATGTGGCGTTGCGGCTCCGCGCCTATGCACTGAAAGATCGCGTTGTGCTCGCTGTCAACCGGCAGAATCTTCACCCCGTTTTCCCGTGCCGCCTCCATAACAAAGCGCCCGGCAAGGACAAGGATTTCCTTACTGGCAACGGCAATGTTTTTGCGGGAACGGATTGCGGCAAGCGTCGGACGCAATCCGAGCGTGCCGACAACGGCGGTTACGACAAGATTTGCCTCCGGCAAAGTCGCCAACTCGCACAAACCAGCCTCTCCGGTATAAAAATGCGTTCCCGCAGGAAATTCGCCGGACAGTCGTGCCTCCCTCGCCGCCGCTTCGTCAAAAATCGCCACATGGCGCACGTCGTATTTTTCGGCGATAACAGCCAGCTCTCGCCAGCGCGTATTGGCGGCGATCCCGACAAGTTTAGCCTTATCGCGATGCCCGTCCAAAACCTTGAGCGTGTTTTCACCGATTGATCCCGTTGCGCCCAGCAAGACTATTTTCCGCGTCGTCGTCATTTTCATTTAAAGGAAACCGAAGGGCATCCTTTTTAACACGTTCCCGCCGAATGTGCGAAGTTTTTTAAGTTCGCCGATTTATTTTATCCGGCTCTCGCGCCTTAATTCTGCCGGAAATGCCGATGCGCCACCCCGAAAAAAAAAACGTTCCCGCGCGGGCTCTCCGGCGGGAACGTTGTCTTGCAAGAAGCGAAACGGTTATTTCTTTTCGTTTCCGGCTTCCCACGAATAGGTGTATGCCCGATCCCCTTCTTCGACTTTCTTGCGGTCTCCCTTGTGCCACCAATAAAAAATCGGGGAGGCGATGTAAATCGAGGAGAATGTGCCGACAAGCACGCCGAAGATAAAGACCTTTCCGTATTCGGCAACGTCTCCGGCTCCGAAAACGGCAAGCGAAATCGCCGCAAGGAAGACCGTAACCGATGTCATCAACGTCCGCGAAAGCGTGCGATTAATCGAAAGGTCGATCACGTCGCGCAACTTCATTCCCGGATTGTTTCCGAGTTCTTCGCGAATACGGTCGAATACGACGATCGTATCGTTAATCGAGTAACCGGCGACCATCAGGATTGCGGCAATCATCGAAGCGGAGAACTGCCCACCGCAAACAAGATAAAGTCCGGTTACGACCACGATATCGTGAATTGTCGAAAGCATTGCTCCGACACCGAAACCGAATTCAAAGCGCAACGCGACATAAATCATGATGCCGAGGACGGCGAGCACCAGCGAAATAATCGCCATCTTCACGAGCTGTGCACTAACGACGGCGCCGACCGACTGCGTTCCGACAATAATTTCGCTCACGCTTTGCGTTCCCGCCGGGAACATTTCCGGATGCGCCCCGAGGAGCGCTTCCGCAATCTTTTGGATATTGGAAAACTCGCCCTGCGATTTGTCTTTCGTCAATTCGCACTCGATATTGAGCGTCTGCTCGGAGGCTCCGACTTTTTGCTGATAAAGCGCCGACGCATCTTCAATTCCGACGGCATTGATTATCTGCTTAATCTCGCCGACATCGAGATGTTTCGTAGAATCCTGAACAATGCTCAGCGTGACGGATTCCCCGCCCTTAAAGTCCTTACTCAAACATTCTTCACCTTTTACGAAGGGAAACACGACGCTGACAACCATCAGCAAAGCGGAAACGGCAATCGCCCCGCGCCAATGTTCCATGAAGCGGAATTTCGGCGTTTTCTTCATCAGTTGAATACCGAAGAAACGGTGCGAAATACCGAGATTGACCAACAGCTCCTGCAAGCCGCGACAGGTAACGAGACAGGTGAAAAGCGTCGTCAAAATCCCGATGGCAAGCGTTACCCCGAAGCCCTTGACCGAACCCGTTCCCATCCAAATCAGGATGCCGGCAGTAACGAGAGAGGTCAGCTGGGAGTCAAAGATCGTAACGAACGCACGGTCGTAGCCGAGTTCCAACGCGGTTTTGACGGACTTCCCGAGATTAAGCTCTTCGCGAATACGTTCAAACACGAGAATATTGGCGTCAACCGCCATCCCGAGCGTCAGCACGAGAGCCGCGATTCCGGGAAGCGTAATCGTTGCGCCGATCGCGCACATCACGCCGAGAACCATAAAGATATTGACTAAAATCCCGATGACGGCGACAAGCCCGCCGGTGCTGTAAAAAACGAGCATGAAGACGACAATCAGAGCCGTGGCAACCGCCGCCGCCGTCATAGACTGCCATTGCGCATCCTGCGCAAGCGTCGCGCCGACATTGGTCATATCCTGAAGTTCCAGAGGAAACTCAAGCGGATTATTCAAGGCATTGGCGAGCTCTTCCGCTTCCTTGCGGTCAAAGTTTCCGGTAATGGAAGCGCCGCCGCCGTAGAGCCCGACCTTGCGTCCGCCCGAACCGGCATTAAGCGTCGGTGCGGACATCAGCTTGCCGTCGAGCACGATTGCGAAGCGCCCGTCTCCGCCCGTGCGGTTATCTTCATCCGCAATGCGTTGCGTAACGTCGCCGAAGACGCGTCCGCCGTCGGAAGTAAAGCGAATACCGACCTGAAGCGTCAGCCCGTCCGGGCTTTCGACGTGTGCGCGTTCCACAATGGCACCCGTCGCTTCCGGAGCTTTTTTGACGTAAAGCGGGAACGACGTAGCTTCCCCCGTTTTTTTATCGATACGGTGGTCGTAAAGCACTTCGTAAGCGGCAACCGGAGATGTCGCAACGCGAGGATCCGCACGCAGACTCTTGATGGTGCCTTCCGGCGTTCCCGCATCGGGCACAAGATAACGGTGCACCATGCGGAATTCAAGTTTCGCCGGTTTTTTCAACGAATTGATGGCCTCCGGGTTGTTCGCCGTGTCTTCGCCGGGAAGCTGAATTTCGATGGAATCGTTCCCCACGGGACGAATCACCGGTTCACTCACGCCGAACTGGTTGACACGGTCTTCCATGACGGAAACCGCCTGATTCAGCTGGGAAAGCTTTTCTTCCGCGCGGTCGCGAATCGCCTTTTCGACGGTCGCGCGTTCCTCCGGCGTTTTTGCGGCAGCAAGTGCGCGTTGGTCGGCTTCCGCCGCTTCCGGATTGACGCGGAGCGTAAACGAAATACCGCCCTGCAGGTCGAGACCGAGCTTCATTTTCCCTTGGGATCGGCGCAGGAGTTCCTGCATCAGAATCTGGTTCTGTTTCTCCAAAATCGGCTCGCGGACCAAGCGAATATCCGGGAAAAACTGCGTCAGAGCAATCGGCGTTCCCGACTTGCCCTTTCCGTCCGCGATATCTTTGAGGGCGGCGTAGGCTGTCGGTGATTTTTGCTCGGCGGGAACGCTCTCGTTGCGATAATTCGCCACGCGCTCATCCGCCTCCGCAAGAATTGCGGCAAACTCAGACTGTTTTGCGGTTACGTGCGCCTCCGCATATTCGCGAAAAGGCGTGCTTTTGAGCGGCATCATGCTAATGAACGCATAGGCGCAAAAAAGCACCGACGCGAACAGCCGCCAAAATATTTTGGTTGTCATAAATCGTGTTGAGAAACGAACAAGAGGACGGACTCAACGCAGAATGCGTTCCCGCCGCCCCTCGCTCGCAAAACTTACTTAGATTCCGGAGTGTTCACGAGAGCGCTGACCGCAGCGCGCAGGAACGGAATCCGCGTTCCTTCGGAAACCTGAAGCGTAACCGTCGTTTCGTCCAAAGAAACGATTTTGCCGATGATGCCGCTCTGCGTGTAAACCGAGTCTCCCACTTTGAGCTCGTTTTGCATTTTCTGCATCGCCTTCTGCCGCTTCGTCTGCGGGCGAATCAAAATGAAATAAAATCCGACGAAAATCAGCACCCAGATCAGAAGCGACGACATCGAGCCGCCCAAGGGTGCCTGCTGTGCGGGATCGCCTTCCGCCGGAGCCGGCGTGCCTTCAACGGCAACGGTTGCACCGACCTGCGTCGTCGCGGGAGCGGCGTCAATCGCCTGTGCAAGAATCATAACATTATTCATAGCTGTGTTTTGCATAAATGGTTGACAATGAAGCGTGAAACTATGCCCCTCCCCGCCCGGGAACGCAAATTGAAATTTATCGGACCGGGAAAAGAGAAGCCGAAAATAAACACGGGCGCTTTAAACGCATTAAAAATCGAGCTTTAAAATACGGATTCGCAAAGCTTTTTATGAGACTTCGTTTACGAAATCTTCCTTCCAAGCAAATAATTCGTGTTTATCGGTGTTCCGTCGCGGTTTAACACGATTTCCGATCAGTGATCATCGGAGTTTTTAGAAAGCGGGAGCCGCCACTCGGAAGCAACTGTTAAAATAGAGAGAAGCCGCTCCGAATCCCCGCCGCGCAGAGCCGAAATCAAGGACCCGATTTTATCTCTAAAACCTTCGAGGGCGGGAAGAATCTCGTCGCGATTTTCCTCCAAAATAGAACGCCAAATTTGAGGATTCCCGGCGGAAACCCGCGTCGTATCCCGCAATCCGCCCGCTCCGCAATCCCGCCATTCCCGAGGTTTTTCGGACAATGTCGCAGACAGTGCCGCGGCGACGGAATGGGGCAGATGACTCACGTGCGCGACGACGGAATCATGTTCGGAGGGAACGACCGTGCGGATTCGCATTCCGAGCCTGCGCCAAAAGTCGGACGCACGTTCCCGGGCTCCCGTTCGGCGGGAACGCTCGTCATCCGCGACGAAGCAGAGGCGATTTTCCAGCAAATCCGCACGTGCGGCGGCGATTCCGTTCAGTTCCGATCCCGCCATCGGGTGAGAACCGACGAAACAGACCTCCGCAGGAAGCACACGGTCCGCCTCAGCGCAAATCTTCGCTTTCGTGCTTCCGACATCCGTAACCAGAGCCCCGGATTTCAAGGCGGGAACGCAACTCTCTATTAACGGCACAATACGATCCACGGGAACGCAGGCAACGACGACATCCGCGCCCTCCACCGCTTCCTGCGGCGTATCGAATACCGCATCGCAATAATCCGCCTTGCGGCAAAAATCCCGCGTCTCCGCCCGCCGCGACCAGGCGACGCATTCCGCGACTACGCCCCGCGCCTTTGACGCCTGCATAATAGAGGCGCCGAGTAAACCGGCACCAAGAATCGAAAGTCTCTGAATCACGAAATTGCCTCGGGTTTCTGTTTGTTTTTATTTGTTGGAATCGTCGGCACATTTTGTATTTAATGCGGACCTTTAACAAGAATTTCCTTTTTTCATACTATGAGAGAACTCCTTTTCAAGCACAGACATACCCGCACGATTCCGGGAAAAACAGGCGGCGTTGCCGGAATCCTTGTTTTTCTGCTCATTGCGGGCGTTGCACTCTCTATCTTCTACTTTGCCAGCCTTTCCAAAGGTTCCAACGAAGAGTATTCCGAAACTGCGGAAATACAGCCCGACATGGCAACCGCCGAAAAGAAGCTCTCGGAATCCCGTGCCGCCGAAACGCAATTTCACGCAATTCACGAGTTTAAAAAAGACCAAATTACCGGCGAAGACATCGACATTTACGAAAAAGCCGTCGTCGCATACGGCGAACATCTCGCCTACGCCGGAGCCGCCGCCTCTTACAATCCGCAACACGAGCAGATGCGGAAACAACTGCACAACCTCCGGGCGGACAACCTGAGAAAAAAGACCTCCGAGCTGGAGAGCCGGGCAGAAAGCCTCGCTTCGGAAAAAAAATACGCGGAAGCCGAACGTCTTTTTTCCGATGCCGCCAACATCGAATTCCGCATCACTAAGGAATACCCTCTCGCCTCGAAAAAGAATCACGCACGTGCAAATGCGCTCGAAATCCGAGCGAAGACGATGCATGCGATTCCGCTTCAGCAGAAAGCCCAAGCGCTCGAGGCGGAAGGGGAAGCCGCTCTCAATGCCGCCAACTGGCCCAAGGCAAATATTTGCCTCAATGAAGCGCTCACGATTGAAAAGGAACTTTGGGCAAATTACCGCAACGTCATCGTTTCCAACTCCACGCGCCTGCTCCGCCTCCAAGACCTGATAGCAACCGTTAATTCCGCGCCCGATTATGAACGTCGGGAACGCTACATCGCCCTCGCCCGCGAAGCGGAACGGAACGAAGACTGGGAAGCCGCGTCCGAAGCCTGGAAGCAAGCCCTTTCCGCCCAAAAAACCGTCATCCAAAATTTCCCGCGTTCTCTTTATGCTCAAAAAAGCACGGAGTCCGAACTCGCCGCGGCTCTCGCCGATGCCTCTGCCCGACCGGAATTTATCGTCCTTCAAAAAGACTACGCACAAATGCACGCCGACATCCGCGCATGCCGCCCGGAGCGCGTTCCTCAAATCGCGAAACAGGCACTCCGCCACGCGGAAGACATTCGCAGAAAATGGCCCGAATCCACACTTATTTCCGACGAATTTCTTCAGGAACTCCGCTACATGGATTTGAAATCGCCGTCGATTTCGAGTGTCCAAGGGTCTCTGTTCAAACAGTTACTTCCCGTTCCGGGGCAACCCGCAAAGGTGCGCATGATGAAGACGGAAGTTCCTCAAGCCCTTTACACCTTCGTCATGCCGTTTAATCCGAGCGCGCTCAAAGATCATTCCAATCCGGTAGAGTCCGTTGACTACAACGATGCGACGGAATTTTGCAGGAGGCTCTCCATGCTTGTCGGCCGCACCGTTCGCCTGCCGTCTCAAACGGAGTTTGCGGCGGCGGCGGGAACGCTCACGCCCGAAACGGCACCGGCAAAGGCTTGGCTCATCGAGAATTCCTCCGGAACAGTCCGCAACGTCGGACAGCTCGCGCCCGACGACGTGGGATTTTTCGACCTCTACGGGAACGTTGCGGAATGGGTTTCCGCCGACGCGAATTCCGCCGAGGAACGGCAAAAGTTTGAAGAATTCATTGCCGGAGGAGATTGCCAGACTCCGATTTATTCCTTTCCTTCGGACTTTTTCAAAAAAGTTCCCCGAACCGAGAAAAGCCGCACGCGCGGCTTCCGCGTCGTCGTAGAAATCGAAGAATAAGCTTCCTCCGGAAAAGAGAATCGTCCCATGAACGCCTTGCCCGACATTTCTCCCGCCCGCAAACGCGCCCGGGAAATCGAAGCACTGATGAGTGCCCCGGATTTTTACAACGACCAGCGCAAAGCCGGCGAAATCTCAGCCGAGCACTCCCGCCTTAGCGCAACGCTTTCCCTTTACGAAAAATGCGCGGGAACGCTCCGTGCCATAGAAGAAAACCGCGCTCTCATCGAAGACGACGCAACGGACGCCGAGCTCAAAGCCCTCGCCGAAGAAGAGCTTCCGCAACTTCACGCCGACGCCGAAAAACTCTATGCGGACCTGATGATTGCCATGATTCCGCCGGACCCGACGGATTCCCGAAACACGATTATCGAAATCCGCGCGGGAACGGGCGGAGACGAAGCTTCGCTTTTTGCCGGAGACCTTTTCCGCATGTACACGCGATACGCCGAAACCTGCGGCTGGAAGTGGGAAATGCTCAGTTCCGCCCCCTCGGAAGTCGGAGGATTTAAGGAAGTATCCGTTCTCATTACGGGAACGGATGTTTTCAAAATGCTCAAATTCGAAAGCGGCGTCCATCGTGTCCAACGCGTTCCCGCAACGGAAGCCGCCGGACGCGTGCACACGTCCGCCGCCACGGTCGCAGTGCTTCCCGAAGCGGAAGAAGTGGACGTGCAAATTTCGCCGGAAGACATTGAACTGACGGTCTCCCGCGCTTCGGGCGCCGGAGGTCAGCACGTCAACAAAACAGAATCCGCCGTTCAAATCATCCACAAACCGACCGGCATCATGGTTTACTGCGCCGATGAACGCTCACAATTGCGCAATCGGGCAAAGGCGATGAAAATTCTTCTTTCCCGTATCTACGAAAAGAAGCAGGAAGAAGAACGCTCAAAATACGCCGCGCAACGCAAAAACCAAATCGGAAGCGGAGACCGCTCGGAACGGATTCGCACCTACAATTTTCCGCAAAATCGACTTACCGACCACCGAATCGGGCTTTCACTTCACGGGCTTCCTCAGATTATCGACGGCGATGTCGCCGAGCTCATCAACGCACTACAAAATGCCGACCGCCGGGCAAAACTTGCCGATCTGGGTATAGCCTAAATGCGGCACAGGAAAATTCGATATACTTAACGGGAACGAGAACAAAAACGTCCGGAGAACAAACCGTGGACGACTCCGTCAATCTCGCCTACTTTTCGGACCCGCACGTCGTAATGGACTACGCACGAGCTGCAGTCGGCATCGGCTTGTGGCAGTCCGAAAAGCTTCTTTTTGAAAAATTCTTGGCACCGGAAGCAAAAATTCTCGAACTCGGATGCGGCGCGGGACGCGTTGCCTTCGGTCTTTCCCGGCTCGGCTACACCGCACTCACGGCTACGGATTTTGCACCGCCGATGGTCGAAATCGCCCGGGAAATCAACTCGCGGGAACGCACCGATATTCGATTCGATATCGCCGATGCCACGAATTTATCATTTCCCGAAAAAAGTTTTGATGGCGTTATCTTCGCCTTTAACGGACTCCAAATGATTCCCAAAAAAGAACGTCGTCTCCGTGCATTGCGGGAAATTTTTCGCGTTCTGAACACCGGCGGGATTTTTATTTTCACCGGACACGATCGCAGCGTTCCCGCGCGCCGCGAACATTGGCAAAAAGAACAAACGCGCTGGGAAAACGGCTCCCGTGATTCCGCGCTTGACGATTTCGGAGACTGGAATCACGAAACGCCCTCGGGAACAATGTTCATTCACTCCGCCGATCCGGACGAAATGCGAGACGACCTCGAAAACATCGGCTTCCGCGTTCTTTTCACGGAACGGCGTTCCCGTTTCTGCGCGGAACCGCCGGAAGTTCTCGAATTTTCCGATGATACGCGCTTCTGGGTCCTTCGAAAGGATTCGTAGGGGAAAAAATCCGTCCGCGCCGACGCGAACCTAAACGTCTGCGCGAACAGCATCGCCGATGGCGTAGAAACTCCCGCCCGCGACATAGTGAAGCGTCCGCAAATTCGCGGGTGCGGATTCAAACATCCAGTGTCCGTTTTTGAAAACGCGTGCATCCGCCCAGGCACCGAGACATTCGCCGATCAGTAAGTCGTAAGTTCGCTCGTTGTGCGGCTCGGGAACGCGCTTAAAAATCATCCAACCGGCACACCCCTTCACGAGGGGAATGTCAAAGCCGCTCATATAAAAAAGTTCGGCTCCGCTCTTCTCCAATTTTTCCGAATCGTCATTTTTGCTTACGGTTCCGAGAGCCATCGTTTCGCGCAAAATACCGACCGTCGGTAATTGCAACGCAAACATTCCGCTTTTATCAATCAACTTGCGTGTAAAATGCGTGCCGTCAACAACAACGGTTGCCTTGCACGGCAAGACATCCAGCGGACAAGCCCAAGTTGCGGGCATTACATCGCAGGTGCCGTCAGCCTTTGCGGAAACCAGCGTTGTTCCGCCCACATTAAGCAGGCGATACGCCTTTTCGGGGGCTACGGGAAAAATATTATCCATGAGACGCGTTCCCGTTCTTTTACAACTCCGCCGCAAGAGCATCAAACGCCGCTTTCGCGGGAACGCCTTCAATCGGTGCCCCGCCGGTCGCGGGACAACCGTTCGGCTGGAGTATTGTTTTTTTCGCGTCAAAAATCGGACCTGTGCGCACGGGATTCGTCGGACCGAAAATACCGACAACGGGAACGCCGAGCATATTTGCGAGATGGAGCCCGCCGGTGTCATTTCCGCAAATTGCACGACAGGCGGAAAGTTCGCGCATATAATCGGGCAGATTCGTTTTCCCGGCTCGATCGATCACGCGGAAGCCGTCAAAACCCTCCGCGACCCGGGCGGTAATCGCCGCGTCCTTTGCCGTTCCGAAAAGACGAATTTCAAGTTGCGGGAACGCGGCAAGCAACAGTTCGATCAGTTCGCGCCAACGCGATATTTGCCAACGCTTTTCGGGAGAATTTTCAGTGCCGCAAATCAATCCGATAATCGGTTTTTCGCTCGCGGGAACGCCGATCTTCAGCGGAGAAAAATCAGGCGAAACCTCCAAGCCGTGACGTTCGCGCAACCACTGCGCCCAGACGAGCGTCTGGTGATTTTTCGTCAAATCCAAATCAGCGGGAACGCGCCACGTCTTAGTAAGCAAAGGACGCGGATAACCGTCTCGCGTCATTCCGTATCGCATCGGTGCGCCGGAAAGCCACGCTTCCGCATCACCTCGCAAAGAATTCGTAAACATTACGAAAACCTCCGGATATTTTCCGCGAAACAGCTTCCGGCACGCGAGCCAATACCCCGGTCCCTTCGATTTCGCAGGCAACGCAATCAGCCTGTCTGCGCAATTCAGCAGTTCGAGCATCGGCAGGAAGTGAGAGCGCGCGACGAGTGTAATTTCCGAATCCGGGCGTGCCTGACGCAGAGTCTGAATCAGCGGAAGCGCCATAACAATGTCGCCCAACCAATTCGGTAAACGCACAAAAATCCTCTTTTTTTTCGGCATTTTTTCCAAACCGCGAAACTTGAGAGATTCCTCAATGCGGTTCCGGCGATGATTCATATTGAAAGCATCGAGACCCTTCCAGCGGTTGTGCATCCAAAGCCAATCCGCGCAGGACGAACCCGATTCGGACAACTTACGTTCCAGCCAGCGATTGATACGGAAATTGACTTCGTCTCGGGGTGTTCCTGCAGGTGCGATTTCCGCGACGCGGATTTCGCCTCTCCAAAACCCTTTCCGCTCACACCACGCAGCAATCGTCCGCGTTCCCGCGTGCCCGTCGGCAAGCGTTCCCGCGAGCTCGCTGGACGGTGCGACGCGGTCAAAAAACAGGGAAAGCGCCCCGCGCCGCCCTCCGGTTCCCTGGTCCGGAAGCACACAAACAAGCCCGTTTTCGCGCAAAAACGAAAGCGCCTGCGTCAGCCCTTTTTTTCGGGAAAGCAAACGGCAACCCCAGCGTTCCCGCGTGCGTTTAACCCAACGCTCAATCGCCGGATTATCAAACGGTCTGTAAAACACGCCGACAGGACGTTTCGCCAACGGCGGATAGACCAACGGAATCATCGTCAGGGCTTCCATCAGTGAAAAATGCGGAATCGCTACCACAAGCGGCGTCCCCGGAGAAACAACCGCATCCAAACTTTTTTTGTCTGCGGTAAAATATTTTAAAATCCGGGCGCGAGTAAAATGCGGCGAAGCCAAAACGAACATCCCCATTTCGACCATGCGGCAACAGCTTTCGCGGGCAATTTTTCGTCGCACGGATTCCGTCTTTTCCGGGAAACACGAATAAAGGTTTCGCAACATCATCGCGCGCCTTTTCCGCATGAAAAAATAAACGCAACTCCCGAGGAACGAAGCCGTTCCCGCCGCCAGCCAACGGGGCATCAACGCAACAAACCCGCCTAAAATAACAATTAGCGCTCTCATCTCTTGTGCAACTGCGCCGAATCTATCAGCCGCACGGAGCATTTTCAAACGCAAAGCATTCTCTCCTCCTCTCGTCGCTAAAATTAACCCGGAAACGAAAATTTCCGTGTTGCCACACTCCGGAGAGTCGGCAAAAATCTGCACTCCGAAGCGGGGCAAATCCCTCCCTGCCGAAACCCAATTCTTTTATGCCCACTCCCAACGTTTGGAATCGAAAAGACCTCATCGCCATTGAGCCGCTCTCGCGCGACGAGCTCGAAACGCTTTTTGCACAAGCCGAAATTTTCAAAGCCTCCTTCAACGGACGCGAAAAGTTCGACACACTGAAAAACCGCACGGTCGCCACCTTTTTCTTCGAACCCAGCACTCGCACCCGCTCTGCGTTTGAAGTTTCCGCCCGCCGCCTCGGCGCAGACCTGCTCACACTGAGCGAAACCACTTCGTCCCGCACCAAAGGCGAAACACTGCGCGACACCGCCATGAACATCCGCGCCATGATGGTCGACATGGTTATTATGCGGCATTCCGCCGCCGGAGCCGCCTCCTACCTTTCCAAGGTGCTCGACGTTCCCGTAATTAACGCCGGAGACGGGGCTCACGCTCACCCCACGCAAGCCCTGCTTGATGCGTTCACCCTGCGGGAACACTTCGGACGCGATTTAACCGGGAAAAAGGTTACAATCCTCGGAGATATTCTCTTTTCGCGCGTCGCGCGTTCCAATATTTACTGCCTCACAAAACTCGGTGTCGAAGTTACACTCGCCGGCCCGACAACCCTCGTCCCTGAAGAATTCCGCACATTCCCGGGCGTCCGTATCGCTCACGACCTGAAAAGCGCACTCTCCGAGGCGGACGCCGTTATGCTCCTGCGTATTCAGCACGAGCGCCAAACAACAACGCATTTTCCGTCGCTCGGCGAGTATACGGCGTTTTTCGGAGTTAACCGGGAACGGCTTCAATGGATGAAACCTGACGCGATTATCATGCACCCGGGACCGATCAACCGCGGCGTAGAGCTGGAAAGCGAAATCGCCGACGGTCCGCGCTCCGTTATTCTGCGCCAAGTTACCAACGGTGTCGCCGTGCGCATGGCGGGAATGCACCTCTGCACAAAATTCTGCGACGAACAAAAAAACAAACACTGAAAATAAAATTTTCTCTTTAAGTTTTGTGCGCTCCTCTTTAACCTTTCGGAAGTTGTTCTTTCTCACGGAAAGCCGATTCGGCTTCCGCCGTGAAAATCGAATTTTTGGGGATGTTCCGGATTCGATCTCGGTTCGGAGGTTGCGACGGCACGCGGACGATGACACTTGGCGTCCTAAAATATGTGTCAGCCAATCAAATGGCAAAAACAACACCATCGCGTTCGAACGCAGCAATGCGCTCGCGCTTGCCGCCTAATAGCTGCGGCACGGTCACGCCCGCCTACGCCTGCTAAGCGGTCGGGCTGTTAAAAAAGCAGGTAAAACCTCGAACTTGTCGACGTTCCCGCGAGGCTAAAAAAGGGAACGACGGTAGGTTGCACCGGGCGCCCTCGCTCTAAGTGCCGCCGAAATCCAATCGAGAGGCTAAGCGTGTAGAAGTTTCAGCTGAAAGACCGGGAGACGCGGGTTCGACTCCCGCCATCTCCACCAATTTTTTATCAAAATCGCCTGCAAGCCGCATAAACAAAGGGCTTGCGGGCTTTTTTGTGTCTACTCCAAATTATGAATAAGTAGGCGAAAAGAGGCAAAAAAGTGCGTTTTTAGAGGAATGGTTTTAGTCCAACTTAACTCGCATCTCGTCAAACACGCCCTCGTTCCAGTCCAACTTCGCACGCAATACCCCTACGTCGTGCAGCACCTTCAAAAACCGCTCCGCTCCGCCGTAAATCTTGCGCTCCGCCGTGTCCTTGTTCAGAACAAACCGCGAATACTTCTTCAACATATCACGCGTCGCCGTGCGCATCTGCTCAACACTGCGCTTCTCCGCCTTGCTCAACAACAACGCCTCAATCTCGTCCGCAATCTTCAATACCGCATCAATACGAACAGCCTCGGAAATATCTCCAAGCTTCTCCTCCAACTTCACCGCATTCGCCGCACTCAACACACGAACCGACAACCGATGATAATACGCCGTAAGAACAGCCCTCGCCGCTTCCAACACCAACGCTTCACTCGCCGTGTGCGCCCTTAGCGTCTCCACTACCTTGCGCCCCCAGCCGATAACGCCGCCCGCTTCACTGCCAAGCGGCGGTATCCCGTAGCGTT
>CAZPYE010000036.1:0-17234 GCA_964590115.1 uncultured Enterobacteriaceae bacterium | reverse complement strand
GTGCCCGGTGCCGTCAACCACGGCTCGCGCGGTAACGACAATCGGATCGACGTGCATGTCGAGGCGGCGCACGGGATTCCAGTTGATGACAACACCGGAAATTACGCCGTCGTGAATGACGATGTCTTCCACGCAAACGGTGTTAAAAATCACCGCTCCCGCCTTGCGCGCGCCGAAAATCAGCCCGGACGCCATTTCGACGGAATCCAGGGTGTGGTAGCCGTTTCCGAGCGGAACCGTCGTGATGTCGAAATCTCGGAGAATTTCCGCCGCGTCGTCTTGCACGACGACTTCGTTCATCAGCATTCCGCCGCCCCAGACTCCGCCTCCGGGTGCAAGTTTGCTTTCGTAAACGGCGACCTTGTATCCGGATTTTGAGAGGTCGCGTGCGGCGACGAGCCCGCTCGGTCCGGCGCCGACGATGGCGACATCCACGGTGAGGCGGCTTTCGAGTTTTTTGAAAAACGCGCGCACGATTGCGCCCGTGATTTGTTCTTCCATGACCATGTTTTTTTTGCTCTTTCTGTTGTTTTTTAGTTTTCAAAAAGAGCGCCCGGCGCGGGAACACCCGTTCGCGCAACACGGTCAAAATTTCCTCAGTACTTCCTACGCCGGCATTATCCGGATCAGGTTCTCGGGTATAATCTCAGCCGACGGGAACGTTCCCGCGGGCACCCCTTACTGAAAACTGCGGGCGAAGCTACTCGCATTTTTTCCGTGGCGCAAGTTTTTTTACATGCTTTACGCGGCGGCGTCCCCGCGAGATAATCGGCACGTTATGGACTTGTCCGCATTTCGAGAAGAATACACGCACGGCGGCTTGGATCGCGACGACCTCGACGACAGCCCGTTCGCGCAGTTTCGCGTTTGGTTTGAGCAGGCTTGTGTAGCTAAGCTTACGGAGCCGAACGCGATGACGGTTTGCACGGTCGGCGCGGACGGATGTCCTTCTGCGCGGACAGTTCTTCTTAAAGCTTACGATGAGCGCGGTTTTGTATTTTTTACGAACTATACTGGGCGTAAGGCGAAGCAGTTGGAAGAAAATCCTCATGTTGCGCTGCTGTTCCCGTGGGTCGCACTGGAGCGGCAGGTCGGGATTGAGGGGCGTGCGGAGAAAATTTCTGCGGCGGAATCGCTGAAGTATTTTCTGAGCCGCCCGTTCGGAAGCCAGCTCGGAGCGTGGGTGTCGCACCAGAGCACAGTGATTTCCTCCCGCTCGATTCTTTTAAAGAAGCTCGACGAAATGAAGCGGAAGTTTACGGAGGGGAAGGTGCCGCTCCCGGATTTTTGGGGCGGATACCGTGTCGTGCCTTCCCGCATTGAGTTTTGGCAGGGGCGTCCGAATCGCCTGCATGACCGCTTTTGCTATACGCGGGAAGATGAGAAATCGTCGGATTGGAAGATATCGCGTCTTGCGCCGTAACCTCCGTTAAGATCAAAAGAAATGAGTCGCTTTTCGTTCTGTTTCGTTTTTTCTCTGGGAGCAGTCATGCTGCTCTCCGGATGCGCGAGCTATGAAAAAGACGCGACGGAACTGCGTCGGCACTGGCAGGATGGGCGTTTTTACGAGGCGAACGAGGTGGCGGGAACGGCTTTGAAAAAATCGGACTCGGACGATTTGCTGTTGTGGCAGCTTGAGCGCGGCTCCACTCTTCGCGCCTGCGGGAACGCAGCGGAGGCGTCCGCCGAATACGAACAGGCAGCGGCATCGGTTGCCCGTTGGAACGAAACGCCGGAGGTCTTGCTTTCAAAAGAGGCACTCGCGACGTTGACGAATCTTTCCGCGCTTCCGTATCGCGGGCGGAGTTGCGATATTATCATGTTACACGCGTATCGCGCACTTTCCTTTCTTGAGTCCGGGAAGATAGATGCCGCCCGCGTCGCACTTAATGCTGCTTATCAGGCTCAGCGCGATGCGGTTGAGCGCAATGCCGAGGAAATAGCGTCGGCGCAACGTGAGGCGCGCGAGAATTCCGTGGATGTGGATTCCATCCTCCGTAAGAGCGGATTGAGTGAAAAAATTCGCGAGGAGAAAACGGCACTGGCGGATGTTCGCGTGTTTTCCGATTACGTCAACCCCTTTGCAACCTGGCTTCACGGTATTTACTTTTTACATACGGGAACGGATGTTTCGGATTCGGAGCGCGCCCGTGTGTCGCTTTCCCGCGTTGCGGAAATGTATCCCGAAAATCCTTATGTTGCGCCGGACGAAACCCTTGCGGAGCAGGGCGGCGGGAACGCGGTCCCGCTGACGTATGTCGTTTTTGAGAGCGGTTGTGCCCCGACGATAGGAACCGTGCGTGCGGATGTGATGCTTGTTGTCCCCGTAGGGAAAAATACGGTTCCGGTGCTTGTTAGCATCGCGTTCCCGAAGTTGGCGGTTTCCCCGGAGCGGAGGTATTGGTGCGTCCCGTTTATTGCGTCCGGAAACTATATTTCCGGAGACGTGAAACCGAATCGCGTTCCCGCGCTTTCCGTAAACGGTGTTCCCGCGAGTGAGATTTGCGATATGAACAGTGTGGTGCGGACGGATTTCGACAACGCGTATCCGGCGGTGCTGACGCGGACGATTGTTTCGTCGGTGTTGAAGTCTGCCGCTACGGTCGCGCTCGGTGCCGCGAGTCAGGAGTATGCCCGCCGTGACGGGAGCGTCGAAAGCGTGTTTATTGCGTTGGCTACGATGCTCGGAAGCAATATTTATTCCTACGCGTCAACGTCGGCGGATGTGCGTTGTTGGCAGACTTTGCCGCAGAATTTTTCGATTGTGCGCATGGAAACGCCGGAGGACCGCAACCTTACGATTAAGGTGGGCGGTCGTTCCCGCGAAATTGCACTTTTGCCGGGAACGGTTAATCTTGTCGTCGTAAAAACGACCCGGGAACACGGACCGATTGTGATTTCCCAGGCAGTGTTGAAATAATTTTTTAGAAAAACGAAAAAGGGAAAAGATAATGAAAAATATGATTGTAAAAACGTTTGTTCCTGCGGCGCTTGTCGTCGCCGTCTTCTCCGGATGCACAACTCCGGCGCACTACATTGACCCGGACGGGCAGGAAACCGTCGTTTCGTTGAATGCCGTGGATATCCAGGATTTTACGATGGCATCGAATGCTCTCGTCGAGCAGATGCTGGCGCGTGACGCATTTGCGGGAACGAAAAAGCCGCGCATCGCGCTCAGCCTCGTTAAAAACGATACGACGCAGAATTTTGATGTTTCCTTGCTTACGGATAAGGTGCAACAGCGTATTTTGGAATCCGGGAAGGCGACGGTTTCCATGTCGATGAGCACCGAACGCAATCAGGACGCGGTGCGCCGAGAAATGGCAGGAATGGGGGCGACGGAAACGATACTGCCCGATTTGACGCTAATCGGAAAGATCTCCGAAGTTCAGGCTCGTGCGGGATCGACGAAGCAGGTGAGTTACGTGTTTTCGTTGCGGCTTGCGGACGCAAAAACGGGAGACGTGATTTGGATGGGTGAGAAAACGCTTACCAAACAGGGCGAAAAGAACGCCGTCGGCTGGTAAATCGCGATCTTCTTCCGGAATCGCGTGCGGGAACGCTTTGTTGCCGTGCGCGTATTCCTTTATCTCATGAAACTGAAAAAGATTTTCCCCGAAAATATTTCCGCGATTGTTTTTGATTTCGGCGGTGTAATTCTCGATGTCGATTTGCTAAAAACGGTGCGTGCATTTGAGCGTCTCGGCGTGAAAAACTTGAGTGCGGCGGAAACGCAGGTCGGTTCGGGGACGTTTTTTGAAGAAAACGAGCGCGGCGCGTTTTCTCGTGCCGAATTTTGGCAAAAGTTGCGGGAACGCGCTCCGGAACTCGCTTCCCGGAGCGATGCCGAATTGCACGCCGCGTGGGACGAGTTGCTCGGCGATTTCGTTCCCGCGCGTATAGACCTGTTGCGCGATTTGCGGAAAAGTTATCGCACGTTTTTGCTGAGTAATACGAACGAAGCTCATAGGGAAACGTTTTTGCGGCGTTTTTCCGAACAAATCGGCGGCGATATGAACGCGCTTTTCGAGCAGGCTTTTTATTCGGATTTGCTGGGTGCGGTAAAGCCCTCGCGTGCGATTTTCGAGAAGACGGAAAAACTTGCAAAGCTCGTTCCCGCGGAAACGCTTTTTATCGACGACAATGCGAAAAACGTTGCGGCGGCGCGGGAATGCGGGTGGCACGCGTATCGACTTGTTCCCGGAAAAGAATCGATACTCGATTTGTTCGAATAAAAAAAAATCCGTTCCCGCACGGGAACGGATTTTTTTGTGTCGCAGTTTTTCGCAGACGGCGAAATCAGTAGACGACCTTGTTCAGCGGATACTCGATGATTCCTTCCGCTTTGCAGGCTTTGAGTGCGGGAATGATGTCGCGCGTAAGCTTGCTGTCGATGATGGTTTCTACGGCAATCCAAGCTTCATTTGAGAGCGGAGAAATCGTCGGATTGCGCATTGCGGGGAGCTTTTCGACAACTTCGGCAAGTTTTTCGCGCGGGAGATTGAATTTGAGCCCGACGAGGTGTTTAGCCGTGAGCGCGGATTGAAGCATCATTGCGATGGATTCAATTTTCGCGCGTTTTTCCGGATTCGCCCAAGCGTCTTTGTTGGCAATGAGCTTGGTGTTCGTTTTCAGAATCGTGTCAACGATACGGAGCTTATTTGCCTTGATGGAGCTTCCGGTTTCCGTCAAATCGACAATTGCGTCGGCAAGATCGGGCACCTTGACTTCCGTCGCGCCCCAAGAGAATTCTACCTGTGCGGTAACGCCGTGGCTTTCGAGGAAGCGGCGCGTCGTGCCGACGAGCTCGGTGGCGATGCGTTTGTCCTGCAAATCCTTAACCGTTTTAATGTCGGAGGCTTCGGGAACGCAAATGACCCAGCGGCTTTGCACGTTGGACGCACGGGAATAAACGAGGTCGCAGACTTCGACGACGTCGGCGTTGTTTTCCACGACCCAGTCGTAGCCGGTCAAACCGCAGTCAAAAAATCCGTGCTCGACGTAGCGGGCGATTTCCTGGGCTCGAACGAAGCGCCCGTCAAGCGTGGGGTCGTCGAAAGAGGGACGGTAGGAACGCGAGCTTTTTACGACGGGGTAGCCGGCTTTCGCAAAGAGCGCGAGCGTGGATTCTTCGAGGCTGCCTTTGGGCATGCCGAGCATCAGAAGCGGTGTGGTGTTTGCCATGGTTGTCGAATGTCAAAAAAATAAAGTGAAAAGCATCTATGTCGCTCGGGCACTTGTCAAGGCGTCTTTGGTTGCCGGGAAGAAGAACACTTCGTTTCCGTCTCTGACGAACTGCGATGCGATTGCCGCTTTTTTTTGGTTTGCGCCGTATCGCGGGAACGGTGTTAACTGAACGGAAATTTTTTAACTGCGAAATTTACGAATATGGAAGATACCAAAACACTTGTCGGAAATCTGCTTGTCGCACAAAGCGGCGGTCCCACCCCCGTCATCAATGCCAGTCTCGCGGGCGTGATTTCTTCTGCACTCCAATTTGAAGATGATATTGAGGAAATTTACGGCGCGATTAACGGCGTGGAAGGGATTCTCAACGAAAATCTCATTGATTTGGCTGCGGAATCGCAACAGACGGTTCGCCTGTTGAACACGACTCCGGGTGCCGCTCTCGGAAGTTGCCGCTACAAATTGCGCAAGGAAGAGGACTTCGCGCGCATCCTCGAAGTGTTCAAGGCGCACAATATCCGTTATTTTCACTATATCGGCGGGAACGATTCGCAGGATTCGTCCAAAAAGATTGCCGATTATTGTGCCTCTCAGGGGTATGAACTCCGCGTTATCGGTGTGCCGAAAACCATCGACAACGATTTGCCGGTAACGGATCACTGCCCGGGCTACGGAAGCACGATTAAGTACATCGCGACAACGGTTCGCGAGTTGACTTTTGACAGTGCTTCGCTCGGGCGCAATAACCTCGTTACCATCGTTGAAGTAATGGGGCGCGGCGCCGGATGGATTGCCGCCGGCTCGGTCCTCGCCAAGCGCAAGGGCGTTGCGACGGATGCGCCGCATATTGTATTGCTTCCGGAGGTTCCCTTTAATGCCGATGCCTTTGCGGCGCGTGTGCACGAAGTGCTTTCTCAGCAGACGCACTGCGTTGTCGTCGCGGCGGAGGGGCTTAAGGACGCGGCGGGGAATTTCCTCGGTGTCGGAGGTGCCGGCGTGGATGCATTCGGACATCCCATGCTCGGCGGCGTGTGCGAATATTTGAAAAATATCGTCGAAGGGACGTTTACGGGCGTGAAGACGCGTTGCTGCCGCCTCGGACACGTTCAGCGTACGGCATCGCATTGCGGGTCTCAGACGGATATTAACGAGGCGTTTGAGGCTGGCGCCGCCGCCGTTAAAGCTGCCGTTGCGGGTGAATCCGGAAAGATGATCGTCATCGTTCGCGATGAACGGGAACACTATTCCGTTCGCATGGAGCTCTCCGAGCTCGACGGAATCGCCAATTGCGAGAAGGTCGTTCCCGCTTCGTGGATCGGAGATGACGGAATGTCGCTCAACCCGCAGTTTGCGAAATATGCGCTTCCGCTGATTTACGGCGAACCGAAGCTTATTTATGAGAACGGATTGCCGAAGTATGCGGAGCTTGCCCGCCATTTCGTGAGTCGGAAGTGTGAGCCCTACAGCGCCGTGTGAGGTTGAAATTGGGCTTGCCAAGAATCTTTTAGGTGCGGATAATTCAGACACTTTTAATAAACTACTAAGGAAAACACTATGAAATTGATTAAACTTGTTTCAGTATTCGCGTTTGTGCTTGCCTCGGGCTTCGCATTCGCTGCGGCTCCCGGTAGCATTGCCGTGAATTCCGTTACGGGCGGCGCCGTTGTTACCGCTTCCGACGGGACGCAAAAACAGCTCGTCGCCGGCGATGTTATCCGCGACAACACGCGCGTTACGACGGATAAGGACTCTTCCGTTAAAATCGTTCTTGCTAACGGGACGGTGGTATTCCTGAAGCCGAGCACGACCTTGGACATCTCTCAGTTCACACAGAACGATCCGTCCGCCGTTGCCGGACAGGATTTCTCCACGTTCTCGTCTGAACCCGAAGCAACCGCCGGTTCTGTGACTACGGTTCGCCTCGTAAAGGGAACGGCATTCTTCAAGGTTGCAAAACTTCTCCCGGGCTCCAGCCTCACGGTTAAGACCCACGCGGGTAATGTTTCCGTAAAGGGAACGACGTTCTATGTATCCGTCAGCGGAGATGGTGTCAGCACCGGTTGTGTTGACGGCGTAATTACGGTTTCTCCGGTCGGGCGTGCTTCCGTTCCGCTGTCTGCCGGTAAGTCTGCCACGATTTCTTCCTCGTCGGGAACGCTGAGCTTCAGCCGTGTTCCGGTTTCCGCTCAGAATGATGCGAAGGTCGCTTTCGCTCAGGAAACGGAAGTCCGTAAGACTCAGTCGTCGGTCGAAAGCGAAAACTTCATCTCCGCCGAGGTTCCGGCTTGGGCGGCGGATGCATCCGTTTCGGGGCCTTCGGGAGACCGTGTGAATTCGGCTTCCTCGCTGTAATTTACGAAGGTAAAATCCTTTTTGACGCGAAGCACCTTTTTGTGCTTCGCGTTTTTTTTTTTCGGATAATTCCTGCCGTTCTTTGCCCTTTACGAAAGTGGCTTTTTGAGCGATAATCCGGAAGGTTTTTCCCCCTATTTTAACCCCCTAAAAAAAAACGAAGTTTCTCCTATGAAAATCTTGATGATTTCTCCTGAAATCGCGCCGTATTCCAAAACGGGCGGGCTCGGTGATGCCGTTGCGGCTTTGACCAAGGCCGTTGCCGAGCGCGGACATGAAGTGCGCGTTTTTACGCCTCTCTACGGCTCCGTTAAGCGTGTAGGCGAATGGACTCCTTATCCCGATCCTGTCCGCGTAGAACTCGGATTCGGGATGTATGCGGATTGCCGCGTTTGGGAAGTGCCGTTCCACAAAGCTCAAATTTCTTTCTGTGAATACAATCATTTCTTCGGAGCACCGGAGGTGTATTCCCAGCGCAAGGACGATGCTTATCGCTTTGCGTTCTTCTGCCGGGCGGCAATCGATTTTTGTGAGCAGTCCAATTGGATTCCGGATATTGTGCATTGCCACGACTGGACGACGGGGCTCGTTCCCGCGATGCTCAACACCCGGGATCACTGGCGCCGTATCGCTCGTGCGGGAACGGTATTTACGATTCATAATCTCCAGCACCAGGGGCTTTGCGAAAAAGGTATTATTGATTATCTCGGCCTGCCGTGGGGGCTTTTTACGGACGACAATTACGAGTGCCTCGGCGGCTTGAACATGATGAAGGGCGCGCTCTATCATTCGACGAAAATTACTACGGTTTCGCCGACTTACGCCTACGAAATTCAGACGCCGCAATACGGCTTCGGAATCGATCACGTCTTGCGCCACCGTTCCCGAGATCTTACCGGAATTATTAACGGAATTGATTATCAGGAATGGTCCCCGCTCGTCGATAAACATATTCCCGCTCACTATAATGCGGACGATTTTACCGGAAAGAGAATTTGCAAGGCAGAACTCCAAAAGACATGCGGACTTCCGGTGAAGGAAAACGTTCCCGTTTTCGGTGTGGTTTCCCGTCTTTACGATCAAAAGGGACTGGACCTGTTTGCGGGAATTCTTCCCGAACTTTTGTCTCGTGCGGAAATGCAGGTGGTCTTACTCGGAAGCGGCGATCCCGGTTTAGAGAGCGCGTTCGGTCGGCTCGCCGCCTCGTTCCCGTCAAAGATGTATGCGAGAATCGGATACGACAACAAGCTCTCTCATATGATTGAGGCGGGTTCGGACTTCTTTGTGATGCCTTCCCGTTTTGAGCCGTGCGGATTGAATCAGATGTATTCGATGGCTTACGGCACCTTGCCGATTGTGCGCACGACGGGCGGTCTGGTTGATACGGTTGCTGCGTGGTCGCCGAAAGCGCCGGGACAGGGCACCGGCATTAACTTCCAGGATGCGGATCAGCAGGCTCTGCTTTGGGCAATTGAGCGTGCGCTTCAGCTTTATTACGACTACTCTTCGGATTACTATGCGGTCCGCCGTAATGCCATGTGCCGGGATTTTTCATGGGATCGTTCCGTTGATAAATACGAAGAAGTCTATCAAAGTGCGGTTGAGATGCGTAAAGGCGCGTTCCCGCCGCCGCCGAAATTTGTAAAGCCCGATCCGAAGCAGGTTGCGGTGTCTGCTCCGCCTCCTTCGGTGAAGCCAGTCTCCGCATCGCCTGCGTCTCCGGCTTCCGCCGCAAAGCCCGTTGAACCGAAGTTGACGCCTCCGGAAAAACCTGATCCGGTGAAGCCGATTTCGGAAAAAGCACCTTCGTCCGGAGTAAAAAAAATTACACCTAAAAAAACTGCGCCCAAAAAAGCAGGTCGCAAAAAGAAGTAAATCGGCGAGGACGAGGATTTCGGAACGCCGCACTCGGGAGTATTTTTGTCCCGCCGTGCGGCGTTCCCGCCTTTTCCCGGTATCGCGTGCGGGACGACACCGAATCGCGAGGAAAAACGGGAATATAAAGTCGGGTAAATTTCAATTTGAATCGGCGCGTTGCCGTTTTAAAATGGTCTTATGAATTTTCAAAGTTTTGAAGGCGGGTTGAGAATGCGAAGACTTCGCGCGAGCGAGGGAATCCGCCGTATGGTTTGCGAGAACGAAGTTCGACCGGAGCACCTTATTCTTCCGGTGTTTTTGACGGACGGGAACGCAGAGGAGCCCGTTGCCTCAATGCCCGGTGTTATGCGCCTGAGTATTCCCGCACTTGTCGAGAAATGCGGGGAACTCCTTGCTCTCGGCGTGCGCGGAATCGCGCCGTTCCCCCAAACACCGGAAGACAGGAAAACGCCCTCGGGAGAAGAGTCCGCGAATCCGGATTGCCTTGTCTGCCGGGCGATTCGTGCCGTGAAGTCCGCGTTTCCCGAAATATTGGTTTTTGCCGACATCGCCCTTGATCCCTATACCACGCACGGACATGACGGCTTGCTGAACGCGGCGGGAACGGACGTGGACAACGATGCCACACTCGTCGCGCTCGAAAAAATGGCACTTAATAATGCGCGAGCCGGGGCGGATTTTGTCGCGCCTTCCGATATGATGGACGGTCGTATCGCCCGCATTCGTCGGGCATTGGACGGGAACGGATTTTCCGGTGTGGGAATTTTGGCGTATTCCGCCAAATATGCGTCGGCATTTTACGGTCCGTTTCGCGAAGCGGTCGGGAGCCGAAAAAAAGACGGCGCAAATGTTACCGGACTGACGAAGAAAACCTATCAGCTTTCGCCGGCGAATCGCCGGGAAGCGTTGCGCGAGGCGCTGTTTGATGAGGCGGAGTGTGCCGATATTCTCATGGTTAAGCCGGCGTTGCCGTATCTCGATATTTTGCGTGACGTGCGGGAACGCTCGCTTTTGCCGATTGCCGCCTATCAGGTTTCCGGCGAGTATTCGCAGATTAAGGCGGCGGCGGCACTCGGATTCCTTGATTATAAGGCGGTGCGGGACGAATCGTTGCTTGCCGTTCGCCGCGCAGGTGCAGATATTATTTTAACCTACTTCGCAGAAGAGTATGCCCGAGATTTCCGCAGAGCCTGAGGCTTCGTTCGGTGTTCCCGCCGAGCGATTGCCCGCGCATGTCGCGTTCATCATGGACGGGAACGGGCGGTGGGCAAAGTCTCGAGGAATGAATCGTTTTGAAGGGCATCTTCGCGGCGTAAGAACCGTGACGGAGGTTGTTGAAAATTCTTTTCGATTCGGAATTAAAACGGTTACGCTCTATGCGTTTTCCACGGAAAACCGTAAGCGTCCCGCCGAAGAGGTTTCCGCCCTGATGAGCCTTCTGAAAACGTTTATCGGGGAGTATTTGCCCGAGCTTTTAAAAAACGAGGTGCGGCTTCGCGTTATCGGCGACGTTTCATGGCTTCCGGAAGATGTGGGTAGCGCGGTTCTCAATGCGATTGAGAGTACGAAAAACTTTTCCGTGCGCACGCTCGTCGTCGCTCTCAATTATTCCTCGCGCGATGAAATTCTGCGTGCCGTCTCCGCGTATGCGCGGGCGGTTTCCGCGGGAACGCTTCCCGATGAGACTCCGAGCTGGGAAACCTTTTCGCGTTATTTGGATACGGCGGGAATTCCTGATCCGGATTTGATTATCCGCACTTCCGGGGAACTGCGCTTGAGCAATTTTCTGCTGATGCAGGCCGCGTATTCCGAATTTTATTTTTGCGAAACGCTTTGGCCGGATTTTTCAAAAGAGGATCTGAAAAAGGCTCTTGCGGATTACGCTTCGCGGGAACGCCGTTTCGGAAAAACCGGCGAACAGCTTCGCTGAGTGCCGGTAGTGTCGTTTTACTTTTGATTTTCGGCGGACAAGAGTAAATCCGCTGCCGTCGCCACACAGGTCGGGCAGGGCGTTCCCGCATCTTTTTTCAAATTCAGGCAACTGCGGTAGCCGAGCTTTTTTTCAAAATTTTCGACGAGGGCTGGAGCGGATTCTTCTCCGGCGATTTTCATGGCCGCAAAAAGCGCCCCGCAGAGCCCGTCCGGGGCACGCCCGCCTCCGGCGGTTTGCAGTTCGGGAATCAGGTCTTCTCGGTCGAATCCGTGGGCAATCGCCTGGGCGCAGTTCAGGCAAAGCGGCGGGCGGCGGAAACTTTGAAGCGCTTTTTCTTTCGGTGTCATGCGGCATGAAGCTACGCATTTAACCGATTTTTTCCAAGCGGAATTTTGGGAATAATTCGCTGTTGTCTCGGAGCGTTCCCGCGGGCATAGTTCACGGCGGGTAAACAGGAGAGAAATGTTTAAATTCGTTTTGATTTTATGTGTGTTGCTGGTCCCCGTCGGCGCGTTATTTTTCGGAACGCGCGGCTGTGAAAGCGTGTTCCCGCACGATGCCGGGTACACGGAATCGGAAGATCCGGATTTTCTGCGTGGGCGAGAGCTTGTTTCGAGCGGGCGGGACGCGGAAGCGATGACCGTTTTTCAGGAAATTATACGCCGTTATCCGAACGATGCCCCGGAGTCGAATATGGAAGCCGGGCTTATCGCCTTTCGCCGGAGCAATTTCCCGTTGGCGATTTATCATTTTACGCAATATCTTTCGCTGAGACCGGATGCCGCCGCCGCTTCGCAGAAGCGCGCCCGCGACCTTATCGATTCATCAAAAAAAGGTTTCTTTGAGGAAATATTGCCCTTGAGAGGAGCTGGTTCCGAGTCCGTTTCGGACGGACTTTCCGTCGAGCTTCAGCGGAAGTATCAGGATGTGATGCGCCAGAATGAGCAGCTTAAAAGCGAAATCGCAACATTGAGGCGGCAACTTGATGCGGCGGGAACGCCCCGTACGCCGGGAAATACCGTTCCCGTGACCGCCGTTCCCGAGTCGGAACCGATCGTTGCGCAACCTGTCGTAGTCGAGCCGCCGGCGGAACCCGTTCGTCCGCCCGTTCCCGCAACCCATACCGTTGTTGCCGGAGATACTCTTTCCGCCATTAGCCAAAAGTATTACGGCACGCCGGCTCGTTGGCGCGATATTTACAACGCGAATCGTGTAACAATGAGTTCTCCGGGGGCGTTGAAAATCGGCATGGTGCTCAAATTGCCGCGTCCGTAAAAAGGAGTTTCACCCTGCGAAGATGCGTGTTACGCGGCTTAGGGTTGCAGACTTTCGCAACATAGGATTTGCCGATCTTTCATTCGGGGAATCTCGGCGAATTTTTCTCTCGGGAAAAAACGGGCAGGGAAAAACGAATTTGCTGGAAACGTTGAGTCTGCTGACGGCATTGCGCTCGTTTCGGACGCGTGATACGCGCCTGCTTGTAAAGAACGGGAAAAAACTCGCGCAAGTTTTCGTGGCACTCGAACACGAAAACGAGGGAGAAACCGAACTCACGCTTGCCCTTGCGTCAAACGGAACAAAAACCGTGGAAACCGGCGCGGGAACGCAAGTGAAACGCCTCAGCGAATTTGTCGGGCGGTTCCCTGCCGTCGTTTTTTCCTCCGAGGATATTTCGCTTTTACGCGGAGCCCCTTCCGGACGAAGACGGTGGTTGGATCTGACACTTTCGACCGTCGATGCTGATTATTTCCTGCATTTGCAACGCTATCATCGCGCACTGGAAGCGAGAAACCGGCTTTTAAAAGTCACGGGCACGACCGATGCCCAGCTTGAAGCCTTTGAGAGAATTCTCGCCGAAAGCGGTTGCCGAATTTTTGAAATACGTTCCCGCGAAACCGAAAGAATATCGGTGCTTTTTGCCGAATTCGCCGCCGAAATCGCACGGACGGAGGAGGGCGCGTCCCTCGTTTATTCCCCATCAATCGCCGAAGCGAATGTAGAGGCGCATAGGGATGTTTTGAGGCGTTCCCGAGCGCAGGACAGGTTGTTGCGTGCCACACAAAAGGGACCGCACCGGGACGATTTTGTATTTCGTATTTTCGGGCATGCGGCGGAGGATTTTGCATCCGAGGGGCAACAGCGCGGGATGACGCTGAGTCTCGGGTTGGCACAGCTGGCTCTCTTTCGCGAGCGGCTCGGTGTGGCACCCGTCGTGTTGGCGGACGACGTGCTCGGGGAATTGGATGCGGAGCGCAAGGCGGGCTTTTGGAATGCCGTCGGAGAGGATATTCAGGTCGTCGCGACGGGAACGCTCTTGCCGGAAAATCGAGATGAGTGGAAAGTTTTTTTTGTTGAAAACGGAGCCTATCGTTCATAGACAGATTGCCGTGCTTTTTGAGAGCCGTTTCAAATTTCCGGGAGTATTGCCGGGAAGTTTAATTTTTTCAGACAAGGAAATTCGATGAACACCATAGAAAAAATGATGAAAGTATTCAGCGTCGCCCTTGCGGCTGCAGGCGTTTGTCCGATAATCGGCGCTACGGAACCCGTTCCCGAAGAGGACGTTCCCGCGACTTATTCGCTTTCGCTGGAAGCGGTCTGCGCGAATGCATTTAAGAAAGCGGAGCGCGGGGGCGTGGATATGGGCGGATTGGATTTTCGCTGGAATTGCAAAATCGACTCCGAGAATGAATTTTCGGTCGGATTGCTGATGCTTGCCGGAAGTGAAAATATCGCAGAAAATTGGGATTTGGCTACGAGCAACATCGGTGTTCTCGCCGGCTATCGCTTTATCTTTCCGCTCGTAGAGAACAAGCTGAATTTTTATGTCGGAGGACGTGTCGGAATAGCCTTTGTCGATTACGTTATCGATGCCGGGCGGAGCGGAGGATGGGACCGGTATTTTTCCGATTCCGAGTTTTGCGGGGTTTATGCCGGAGAGCTCGGACTGTCGTTTCGCATCAACGAGCGTTGGATGCTTCGCGGAGGTTACGAGCTTTACGGGAATACGGCGGAGATCGGCGGGACGTTAGCGAAGTATAACGAACAGCAGTATCATCTTTTTCAACTCGGGGCGGAATATACGTTTTAGACAGCGGGAACGCGGGGAGCGGAAACGGTGCAACCTGCGTTCCGCTCTTTTCCCGAAATACCGGTTTTCGCATTTTTTGTGAACTTATTATGAAATTCGATAAAGCAACAATTCTCTCCTCGCTCGGATTGAGCGTAATTCATTTCATTCTCGTTCTGGCGGGAACGCAATTCCGCCCGGATTTTCTCAAATCCGGGAGCGCGGGAACGGTTACGGACAAAATCGAAAGTGTTTTGACTCAGCCCGGAATGTGGGTTTCGGATTTTATGGGATGTATTCCGGAAAAACCGATGTGGTGGATTTTCCTCGTGCTCAATTCCGTGCTTTGGGGCAACGTTATCGCGTATCTGCTCCGCACGTTTTTCAAAGGCTCCGGAGCAAAGTAAGTTCCGGCGTGGCGTTCCCGCTCTGTTGTCGGGAACGACGTTTTCGGAGGCATAGGAAATCCCGTTCCGGCGGGATTTCCGGTATCGCTTTCGTCTTTGTAAAAAACCGTTTTACAGCGGGGACGATTTCCCTTTTCTTTGGGGCATGTCTCATTCACTGCGCTTTTCGTTTTACGGAATTTTCGTTTCGTTTTATTTTTTCGGAGGTTTGATTTCAATGAGCACTCCCATTTCCCCGGAACAGCGTATCGGGCAACTTCGCAAGGAAATTGCCGAACACGACGAACGTTATTATCGCAATGCCGCACCGATAATTTCGGATTTTGAATACGATTTGCTCAAATCCGAATTGAAAGCTTTGGAAGATGCTCATCCGGAGCTTTCGCACGGAAGATCCCCTACGAAAATCGTCGGAGACGACCGTTCCCGCGGGTTTGAAAAATTTCCTCACCGCGTTCCGATGCAAAGCTTGGATAATACGTATTCCGAAGGTGAATTTTTGGATTTTTGCAATCGGACGGCAAAGGAAATTCCCGCAGAAAAAATGCGCTTCCTCGTTGAGCCTAAAATTGACGGTGTTTCCGTCTCCTATACTTATGAAAACGGAAAATTCGTGCGGGCACTTACACGCGGGAACGGGATTGAAGGCGACGACATTTCGCGCCACGTCGTCAATATCGCGGGCGTTCCCGCCGAATTAAAGCCGGTTGACGGGAAACCCCTTCCTGAAATCGTGGAAATTCGCGGGGAAATTTATATGCGCACGGATGAGTTTTTGCGCATCAATGTCGAGCGGGAAGCCGAAGGCTTGGAGCCGTTTGCCAACCCGCGCAATCTCACGGCGGGAACAATCAAATCTCAAAATCCGGACGAGTCCGCAAGAAGGCGTTTGGATACTTTCGTTTACGGACTCGGAGCCTGTGAGCCTGCGGGAACTTTCGCCACGCTTTCCGAGTTGCGCGAGATGTTGCGTGCATGGGGATTCCCGCTTACGGAATTCTGCGGGAACGTGCTCGGCGGAAATGCGGCGGCGGAAAAGATTCGGGAACTGGGGGACCTTCGAAAAAATTATCCGTTCCCGACGGACGGTGCCGTGATTAAGCTCGATAGCCTTGCGCTTCAACGCGAACTCGGCGAAAAGGCCAATGCGCCCCGGTGGGCAATCGCTTTTAAATACGCCCCGGAACAGGCGGAGACGACACTTCGCGCCATCACGCTCCAAATCGGGCGCACCGGAAAGATCACGCCCGTCGCCGAGCTCGAACCCGTCGAAGTCGCGGGAACGACGGTTTCCCGTGCCACGCTTCACAACGAAGACGAAATCGCCCGTAAGGACTTGCGCGTCGGGGACCGTGTTATCGTCGAAAAAGCCGGCGAAATTATTCCTCAGGTCGTTCGTTTCGTTCCCGAAAAACGCAAGCCCGATGCCGAGGTTTTTTCTTTTGAAAACGAATTGAAAAAACTCGGTATTGATGCCGAGCGTCCGTTGCGACTCATTGATCCCTCCAAGCCGGAAAAGGGCACGGAGCGAGCCGTGGCATGGTATGTAAAAGAAACGGATACACCGGCCCTGCGCGTTCGACGGTTGATTTATTTTTCGGGAAAAACCTGTATGGATATTCCGAACCTCGGGGAAGCCGTCGCAGCGCAACTCGTTGAGCGCGGCTTCGTCAAAACCCCGGCGGATCTTTATTCTCTGACATTTGAGCAGATCGTTGCGCTTGATAAATTTAAGGAAAAATCTGCCCGGAATCTTCTCGACGGTATTGCCGCCTCACGTTCCCGCGAACTCTGGCGACTGATTAACGGCTTGGGAATCCCGGGAATCGGCGAAGAATACGCAAAAATCCTGGCAAGGAAATTCCGGTCTCTTACGGCTCTGAAAAACGCTACGGAAGAGCAGGTTTTTGAGGCACTCATAAAAGGGGAAAATGCCAAAGGCTCGGTTCTCGTCGCCAATATTTTGACGTTTTTTGAAAAAGAGCAAAACCGTGCGCTTTGCGACGCGTTTGTATCTTCCGGATTAAATACGGAAATAGCCGATGCGGAAGCAGGAGAATCCGCCGGAGAGGAACAGGTTTTTGAAGGGAAAATTTTCGTTCTCACGGGAACGCTTCCCTCCCTCAAACGTGATGACGCCAAGAAAATGATCGAAGCCCGAGGCGGAAAAGTTTCCGGCTCCGTCAGCAAAAAAACGAGCTGCGTTCTCGCCGGGGACGAAGCCGGAAGCAAGCTCGAAAAAGCGCGGGAGCTCGGGATTGAAATTATCGGCGAGGAAGAGTTTTTGCGGCGCGTCGGAAACGGCGTTCCCGCAGACGATTCGCCTTCGTCCGAGTCCGACCAAGGCGAGCTCCTGCTTCTTTAACCTTCGGGAAAGAACGGAAATTCGCAAAAGGCGTCTTTCAAA
>CAZPYE010000035.1:0-17643 GCA_964590115.1 uncultured Enterobacteriaceae bacterium | reverse complement strand
GCAACATCCGATTTGCGCGCGCACTTCGCCCGTTGTTTGCGCCGACTACATCACGACCGACGCGGGAACGGGTTGCGTTCACACCGCCGGCGGACACGGTCTCGAAGACTACCAGACCTGCCTGCGCTACGGCATTGAAATTTACTGCCCGGTCAACGACGAAGGCGTTTACGCCGATGACGGGCGCGTTCCCGCGTCTCTCGTCGGGATTTCCGTCTTGGACACGAACGGAAAATGCCCGGCAAACATCGAAGTTTTGAAACTGCTCGAAGCCTCGGGAAAACTTTTGAAAGTTGCCAAAATCGACCACCAGTATCCGCACTGCTGGCGCTCGAAAACGCCGGTGATTTTCCGCGCCATGGACCAATGGTTTGTCGCGCTCGACAAAAACGAAATGCGCGCCAAGGCGCTCGGACAAATCGGCGGTGTAGCATGGATTCCCGCGAGCGGGGAAAACCGCATCCGCGCCGCCGTTGAAGGCCGCCCCGACTGGTGTATTTCCCGCCAACGCTCCTGGGGCGTGCCGATCCCGGTGTTCTACGACGCAAACACGCGCGAAGCCTTCCTCGACGCGAACGTCATCCGCGGAATCGCCGAAAAAATCGCCGTCGAAGGCACGGACATCTGGTTTGAAAAATCTCCGGCGGAACTGCTCGCGGGCATCGACGTTCCCGCGAATTGGCCGGCTCCGGAAAAACTCGTCGCGGGAACGGATACGCTCGACGTTTGGATCGACTCCGGCTCGTCCAGCGCCGCCGTTCTGAAGCGCAATCCCGACCTTGCGTTCCCGGCGGATCTTTACCTCGAAGGTTCCGACCAGCATCGCGGCTGGTTCCAGTCTTCGCTCTGGACGAGCGTCATCAACTTCGGTTGCGCTCCGTATAAAAAAGTCATCACGCACGGCTTTGTCGTCAATGAAGGCACGCGCCAGAAGATTTCCAAATCCGACGGGAAACCGCAGACCGCCGACGGCTACGTTTCCAAATACGGCGCAGACATCGTGCGCCTTTGGATCGCATCCGAAAATTATCAGAACGATATTCCGCTCTCCGACGGCATTCTCGACGCGACGGCGACGCAGTATCGCAACATTCGCAACACGATTCGCTACCAGCTCTCGAATCTTTACGATTTCGATCCCGCAAAGGACGCCGTTCCGTTTGCGGAACTGACGCTGATTGACAAGTGGGCGCTCGGAAAATTCTTTGCGTTGCTCGCCGACGTCACCAAATGCTACGAAAACTACGAATTCCACAAAGCCTACGCGGCAATCGACGCGTTCACCGTGGAAACGCTTTCGGCGACGTATCACAACATTCTCAAGGATCGCCTCTACACCTGCGCCGCCAACTCGCGGGAACGCCGTTCGTCTCAGACGGCAATTTACACGATTTTTATCGCGTATCTGAAAATGCTCGCGCCGATGCTTCCGTTTACGACGGACGAGGCGTGGGGCTTCTTCACGGCGAAAAACGAATACGCGAAAGATTCGATTCTTTTGCAGGACTGGCCGACACTTGCGCCGGAACTCGCGTTCCCGCAGGAAGTCGCCGAATTCGACGCTCTTTTGAAAACGCTCGACAGCGTCAACCTGAAGCTCGATGCGCTCCGCTCCGCGAAAGTCATCGGGCAATCGCTCGAAGCCGTGCTGACGATTTCCGGCGATCCCGCCGATGTTGCGTTTGCGCTTCTGAAAAAGCACGCCGCCCTGCTCGCGGAAACCTTCATCGTTTCGGAAGTCCGCCTCGCCGATGCGCCGGCGGGAACGCCGCTTTCGATAGAAGCCGTCAAGGCGGAAACGCTCGGCTACATCCGTTGCCCGCGCTCGTGGCGCTGGATGCCGGAACTCGTCGATGCGGGAACGTTCGGCAAAGTCTCCGCACGTTGCCGCGACGCTCTTAAAGAAAAATTCCCGTCCGAGTTTTAATTAAAATCTCCATAGAAACCGTTTTTATTTTTCCCAATGGCAACAACAAAAACAAAAACTCCAGCCAAGAAAAAGTCTCCGACGAAGGCTGCTTCGGCGAAGAAAAGCGCTACCGAAAAGGTTGAAGCGCCGGAAAAAGTTTCCGCCAAAAAAGTTGCAAAAAAAGCCGTCGCCGCGGCAAAAGCGGCTACGCCGAAAAAACCGGCGAAGAAGGCGAAGACAAAAAACGACGCGGGCACGAAGAATTCTCTCGCGGACATCGTTGTTCGCCGCGATGCGGAAACCGTGCAAACGAAAATCGTTACCCGCCGTCGGGGGCTTATTGCCTACACGCCGAAGGAACTTGAACTCATGTTCCTGCGCCGGGGTGCGGCAAACATCAACCTCTTCGACCCGGAAACGGCAGGGAAGCTGCAGGAAAAACCGACCGTAGCGGCACGCCAGATTCTCAAGGAACTCCCGAAAGCGAAACCGCGCAAAATCGGCGCCGTCTCGCTTGACGAACTTTTCGGCTACAATCCGTTTGACAAAAGTAGCGTTTCCGCCGAGGAAAAAATGATTCCGGCAAAATGGATGAAATACTACAAAAAGCTCGTCTCGCTCAAGGCCGCCATCCAAAAGGAAATTGACGAACACTCGCAAAATGCGTTCAGCCGTCAGGGAAAAGAAGACACCGGAGACCTTTCCGCCTCTTACAGCCAACACACGGCGGACATCGACAACGAAGCGTTCACGCGCGATTGCGCACTCAGCCTCCTCGCAAGCAAGCAACAGGATCTTGCCGAAATCAACATTGCCATTGAGCGCATGAAAAAAGGCACCTACGGTATTTGCGAAATTACCGGGAAACAGATTCCCGCCGAGCGACTCCGGGATGTCCCGTTCACGCGCTATTCGCTCGAAGGGAAACTCGAAGCCGAAAAACAGCGTGCCGCCGCCGCCCGCCGCCGCCGTGCCGCCGCCGCAACGGATATCGCCTCCGTTACGGATCTTGAAAACGACGTCCCGATCGTCTTCGGAGAAGATGATGATGCCGATCGCAAAAAAACCTCCTCGGCAGAACCGGATCCCGAAAACGAAGCGAAATAGATTTTCGCGTTCCCGCAAAAAAAAGACAGACGTTCCCGCGCTTGTCTTTTTTTTTGGACGGACTGTCGAAAAACTGTCCGCCTCGTGCCTCAACTCGGTTGATCCGCAGAGTTCGCCTCGGCAAGCACTTCCGAGGCAAGCATTCGAACCGTTTTCCCGTTGCGGAGAACAATAACGTATTGCCCCAACTTGCTTTTCTTCTCAAATTCCGCACGCACGGCACGATGCAAAGCCCGCAAACCGCGCTCCGCATAGCCTTCAACTTTCGCTTGTGCCGACGTTTTCATGCTTCGAAGTATTTCACGATTTCCTGATAAAAACTCCAGAGGTCGGAATAAAATTTGTGATCCATTCCGACAAGCATCCCGGATTTGCGTTCCCGTGTCCGGATTATAATTCGGGAAGCCCAAGCGAGCGTAAATATGCGTATGTCGAATCGTAAAACTCGGGTCGCCTTGTTGCATCTTCGGGATCGCCCATGGGAACACAAATAACCATTCCTTGACGAGCTCGCGTTAGAAGAACCCGATACGCATTTTTCTGGTAAGCTCGGCGATCTTCTTTGTTAATTCTATTCCATTTACACCCACCATTGAACTGGAAGTGCTCCCATGCCTGAGAACGAATACAGCGCAAGTCAGCATCCCAAACAACGCATGCCCAATCCACCTCTAAACCTTGAACATCAAACTCGCTAACGGCATCTTCTAGGAAGTTAGAAGAACGAACATCGGATTCTTCGTTCAAGAACCAGCAAACAACGTCAGGCTTGCACCGAATGTCGATGGCAAGGGGTTTGAGACGATCTGCTTTTGATGAAACCAACATACCGTAACGTTCATTTCCACGAGCGCGTTCCCGCAACCATTTTTTTGCTTTTGAAAGATCTCGTGTAAGAACAATCGGATATTTAGCCTTCAACATTTCGTAAAGTTCGCAAGCTTTTCCCTTTTCGAAATCTAGCAATGCGTGAACAAAATTTGAGAGATTTTCTGCGCGAAAAGAACGCATAGAAACCGCAAGATGTAATTCGTTTTTCACCGTAACACCTTGATGATTCGCCAAAAGAGCTAACGCCCCACCTGAAGCGTATTCCTTTTCCTCTAGATGACTAGAAATGTAAACATCCCAACTGGGAAAGTATTTGTTCAGCGAAAAAATCCATTCGGCAATCCCGGCTTCTCCCGTGTTGATTTCTTGTCCGCCGCCGACGAGACAAACAATGACAGCCCAGTCTTTATGACGATCGAGACACGAAATTAGAAACGCAGGTTCAGAGCAAGGAAAGTTTGGTATTCCTTTTTTGCGCGACATGAAATTCACAAGGGCTTCTTTCGTCCATGCACGCTGTGCTTCGTCAAAAATAGCAACGTGATCCACGGGAACAAAATTTTTATCTCTGTTCCTCTCGTTTTGAAAGTAGACCTCGTCCGCAACAATTTCGCCGTTTTGAATTTTGGTACCAAGTAAGTACGCAGAACGATAATGATGAACGAGCTGAATAAATGCTTTGACCTCGGAAATGGCCTCTTTCTTTGTTTGGGCTTTTTGAGGATTCGGATTACCTGCTAATTTTTCTGCGCGAACCCGTGCCTTTTCTCGGCGCACCTTATCTCGAGCAAGAGCTTCTGTTAACACTTCGACCAAGGGACCATTCCCCGATAAATAAACAGCAGGTTGCTTTTTTGAGAATTGTTGCGTGGCAATATTCAAGCCGACGAGTGTTTTCCCCGCCCCGGGAACACCCGTAACGAAGCAAATAGCTTTTTTGTGATTTGCCTCACAATCTTGAATAATTTCGGAGATTGCGGAACAGGTTTCCGTTAAGTTTTTTGCAGAGCCTTCGCTACGAGAGATTTCTGCAACAGAATGAGAATTGTAAAGCGCGCTTGCTGCTTCGATGATTGTAGGCGTAGGCGCATAAGAACTTGTTGCCCACGCAAGAGAATCGAAGTTTTCGATTTTATCCGCGAACGATAGTGCGTTGTGAATCGTTTCTGCAAGCGTTTCCTCTGTCGCACAAATTGGAACGAAAACCTTATCATCATACGGAATAAAGTCGTTTGTAACGTTCCCGCTATCCGCATTTGTCGAAACCAAAATAGGGAAAATTGAAAGTGTGTGGCTTCCTCGATGAAAGTTCTTTAAATCTAACGCGTAGTCCCAGGTTTGTGCCAAGTCGGCTTTCGTGAATTCGTGTTCTCCAACTTTAAATTCGAGAATGAAAATTACTCCCTGAATTAACAAAACAACATCAATACGCCGCCCCATGCGAGGAATGTTGTACTCAAAAAACACACTTCCTCGCCCAGAATAAGGACGGAGGATATTTTGAAGTAATTCAATTTCCTCTGTCCATGCGTTGCGTTGCTCAACCGTCAAAGAAAACGTGTTGCGTTGGCTTAATTCACCCAAAATCGTGGGCAACGGCTTAGAAATGAACTCCGAAATACAGTCTGAGTAAAAATAGGGTAAAGGCATTTTATTTTGTCGTTAGGATGCTTTTAAAGATAGCGTGTGTTAAAAATTCTTCCAATATCTGATTTCATCACACATATCTTCAACCGATGTAAAATCGCACGAATCTGCACCTCTGCTTTCGTGTCCCAACTTCGCTCCCGCGACATTCTGCAGGAACAGTCGAGCCCCTCTGTCTCAACACGCCTCGACAGAGGCTAAACTAAGTCTAACCCCAGGTGGAGAGCGGAGCTCGGAACCTTGGGTGGCTTCCTCCCCCCATCCTGCGCCCCGAGGGGCGCAACTCCCGCCCAAAAGCCTATCAATTTAATAGATTTTTATTTTCATCACACACTTTCCCCGCCAACCTATAACCAATATGAGCTACACGAGTCTTATTTCCCACATCATTATTCGGACAAAACACAGCCGAAACGTCCTCCCCAATGAGCACTCCGAGGAGCTCTACAAATACATTTGGGGATTTATTCGCAACAAACAGTGTTTTCTCTACCGAATAAACGGAATGCCGAATCACATTCACCTGCTTGTCGCACTACGCCCGTCGATTCCCATATCTAATTTCGTGCGGGAGCTAAAAACGTCCGCCAATGCGTGGTTAAAACGCAATCCGCACTTCCCGCACTTTGAGGCGTGGAGCAGTCAATACGCGGCAATTTCTTACAATATCAAAGACAAAGATATCGTACTGCGCTATATCGCCAATCAACGGGAACACCACAAAACCGTGGATTTTGAGACAGAATATCGGGCAATCTTGGAAGAAAACGGAATCACGCCGGATATGCGCTTCTGGTTGAAAGACTAACCGGGCAGTTGCGCCTTACAAGGCGCATGTAGTGTGGTGGTATGTCCCCAAGGCTCCCGTTGGTCGCCCGGGGTTAGACCTAGTTTTGCCGCTCCGCGGCATATAATACATGAGAGATTTTAAAACGCCTATTCACTACTGTTCCCACGGGACCACTCAAAAAAAATCAAATTCGAATTCACAAACCTTCCCGCCCGACAAAATCAACCTTTGCCTCAAAAACGTTCGTTAAAAATCCTTAATCCTTCGAAAAATCCTCTTCCGCCCCGTTCCTGCCGGAACGAAAAATCTTCCGACCTCCCCCAATCGTTCCCAGACTGGTTGTCGAAAGTTTGGATAAAAAACGCACTTGAATCTGAATAAACATATAGACTTAATCGGTAGGGATTACGACCAAACAAATGTACGAATCCAAACTAAATAGCCTAATTTGCCAATGTGCAGAATTCTGCCTAACCTCCGCCTTTTCTTTGGATCCTCGGTGGAAAGGACTTCTCGCCCAAATTTCAGAATTCTTCGCATACTACGAACTAACATCAACCCCCGAATACACACTCTTCCTCCAAACGGTCAAACCCAATAACTACATTACTGTCGGAACAAAAGAAAAAGACCTTCTCAAAATCCTTTTTGATCTAAAAAAGCACAAAGATGCTGTTCCAAAATTTTTCGATCGCGTATTTATCAGTCATTCAAGCAAGGACATTGACGTTGTAAAACCGTTTGTAAACCTGCTCTGCGCGATCGGCTTGGACAGAACAAAACTTTTTTGTAGCTCTATTGACGGATACGGGATTCCTCAAAGAGAGAATATTTACGATTTCCTCAAAAGAGAATTCACGGAGAAAAACACTTTCGTTGTGATGATGATGTCTGACAACTACTACGACAGCAAACCGAGCCTAAATGAAATGGGGGCTGCGTGGGCGATGTCGAGAGAATACATCTCAATCTTAATTAAAGGGTTTGAATTCTCCCAAATAGAAGGAGCAGTCGACGCTCAAAAAATCGGATTTAAGATTGAAGACGAATATCGCCTCGACGAATTCAAAAACAACCTTGTAAAAGAATTAAGACTCCCGCTCCCTCAAAACTGGAAATCCGCAAAGGAACAATTTCTTTCTCGAATCCGCCCCCCAAAGCCTTAAGATGCCCCCCCCAAAAAAAAATCTCTTCTTTCTTTGCCCTCGTCATTCCTGAAATTCCCCCAAAGGACCATGAATTCAGTTCAAAATATTTATTGCGATGAAAGCTGCCATCTCGAACACGATGCCAGCAACGTAATGGTTATCGGAGCAATAACCTGTCCGAAAAAACACGCCAAACACATCGCCGTCGAAATAAAAAGGCTAAAAGAAAAACACAACATCCCTCAAAAATTTGAAGTAAAATGGAACAAAATCTCTTCCGGAAAAAAAGAGTTTTACTTAGATATTATCCGTTTCTTCTTTGAAGACGAATCTCTCGCCTTCCGTGGTCTCATCGCCCACAAGTCCAATCTGGACCACGCGAAATACAACCAAACTCACAGCGAATGGTATTTCAAGATGCTCTACTACCTCTTGCCCCCTTTGTTTTCCCCAACGGAAGAAACGCACATTTATCTGGACAAAAAAGACACACAAAGCGCACAAAAGGCACAAAAACTTCATGACATTATTTGTCACGCAAATCAAGACTTCGACAAGAAGCTAATTTCGCGCATTCAAAACGTAGAATCTCACCACGTCATCCAAGTTCAACTTGCCGATCTTTTTTCCGGTGCCCTAGCCTACGCGAACAGGAACTTAAGCTCAAATCCGGCAAAAAATGAAATCATTGCTTTTCTGCAAGAAAAAACCGGGTACAGCCTGCTTCGCTCAACGCTGATGAATGAAAGAAAATTCAATATCTGCGTTTGGAAAGGACGAGATGAACGCTGATACTTCAAGCAAAAACACTCTGGAATGGCTTCCGCCTGCCATAGACTTTAACTCTTATTGTCAATGGAAGACATTTCTTGATGCCTTATACACAGTCTTCCAAAGAGACTTTGTTTTCTCAAAACCTCAATTTTTCGGAATTCCGATGCGACTGAAAAGGCATCCCGTTATAGACGGGAAAGAAGCCACATTTTGGCATTTCATCAGTGAAGGCGAAGTCGAATCAGAACGCACACCGGACATTCCAAGAGCGAGTAAAATTCCTTGGATTCGTCCCATTATCGAAAACGCTGACAAATTCAACGCACAAAGCACAAAGGTTTATTGGTGGAAAACCCGCCGTAGAAACGAAACACGCTATCTGTTGGCTCTTCCGGATTTCAGCCATATTGTGGTCATCGCAGACCGTGGAGCCTACACACTCCCCTGGACGCACTATCCGGTCTTGCAAGAACACAGGAAAAAGAAGCTTCGAAAAGAATTTGAACAATTCCTAAACTGCTATTAAACGCTGTTCCCGCCGACAATCCTTACGGACATCGACGGGAACGTTACTTTTTCAACACGTGGTTGATAAGCTAATGGTGATTCTGAGTTAATCCTAGAATCGGTCAAGCCATAAGTTTCAATTCTGTTTTTGCTCTCTTTTCAGCCACGGATTGTTCAGATTTTCACGGATAAATTAGACCATAACCTGCAAAAAAAGCTCTGCGTTCTCTGCGCATTCCGTGAGAGATTCATTTCGCCCCGTTCCCGCCGCCCGCCTGCGGCAGTTGTTAAGAAATACTTAACAACTGAATTTTCATCCGACCCCGCTTCAACAAAGGGATTGGAGACGTGTGCGCTGACGATCACAGCAAAGGTGGCAAAAAATCAAGCGCTATTGTTGCCTCAGAAAAACCCTCCCGTCGTGTTCCGACTTGCTAATAATGCACGTATCTCGGCTTTCTTGCGTTCACATGAAACACGAATAAAACATTTAAGCCCTTCGCGCACCGCCGGAGAAGGAATGCATTGATTGATGATTTCTTTCCACGCTTCCGCCTCTAATTCGAGGCGGGTAATCTCTGCCTCAGAACGTCCTTCCGAAAGTTCTCTCAAAAATTTTCCGAAAAAATATCCCAATTTCGCGATCTGTGATTCTGAATTTTCCATATCTTAATATAAGCGGCACAGAAAGAGATTCTTGCAGCCGTTTGCAGACAATTTAACAAAAAGCACGAGAGACTTGTTCCCGCTCCCGTAGAAACGAAAAAAATCCCCCGGACAACTCACGCCTTTCCCGGAATACTCTATCGGTAAAATTTACTCCGATGTGTCCCCGAAAAAATTCTTACAAAAACTAATATTTCCCCGTATCACTGACAAAATCCAAAACTCCGGAAAATCTTTTTTCTTCCGGTTCTCTAAGCCTTAAATCTTCGTTTATCTTCAAAACAATCAAAATGATAACATTTAGGAGAATCATGTAATCCCGTTTATTGAAGATCTCTTCACACGAATTTGTCCCATGTAAATATTTATTTCTCAATCCTAACGAGTTCTTAAAAAGAGAATTATTGAGAATAAAATTCAACAACTTCTCCTCTTCCCGAGAAAACAATGTAGCCCGCTCCTCGAGCCAACCGGAAGAACACATTTCCCTAACTACCCCGTCAAACTTCGGATGATACAGCGAACAATAAACTCCAGTATCATTAATTTCTTTCAAAATGATAATTTTATCCCTATTAGGAGAAAGATTGCCGCTTTCGTCTTTCTCCAAAATACCGCTATCGACAAGAAAAGTTATTTCGGGCTCTTGCCATTTTTCAAAATCTTTAACATTAAGAATTTTTGATGAAAGAACTTCAAAAAAAGGAGAAATATTTTTTCCGTTTATTTTCGCAACATTGCCAATACAAAGCTTGGTCTGCGTCGAAAACAAAAGGCGAAGAATGATTTTACATTCCGTCCCTTTAGCATAAATGTGCTTCCTTGCACACAAACTGGGAATGTCTGAAATCACAAGCGGTTCATTGAAAAACTCAAAAAGCGCCAAATCAATGTACCCGTCTTCACAATACATTTTCCATAGCTTCAACACTTTCTCGATTTCAGGACAAATCATCCTGCACCTTTGTTCATATCCGACACCTTTTACAGAAACATTGAACGAAAAGCCCTCTATTCCAAACTCTTTTTTTAAGTATTCCTGAAAAAACCACTGAAAAACATCTTCTAAATATACACCATTTTCCCGAAGCACATTATAGTATTCCTCAATCTGTCGCTCATGAAACTTCCAAAATTCCTGCTGTACTTCACCAATGTAGTATTCTTTATTCGACTTTTGCGCGACCAAATCAAAAAGAGTCTGTACGGAGGGCTGTATCAATCGGCTTCGGCAATTTGAGTCAACAAATTCAAATATAAAAATGAGATTATTTAACAAAGTCGGATAATCTAAATTTTCACGAATCCACTTCCGACTAAAGCACAGGTTCCACTTTCCTCCTTTGGATTTCTCGAGAAAAGTAGCACATCCCAATCTTTCTTTCGAAATACATTCAATAAGGTTGGATTCGTAACGTTTTATCTCCCGAGGCAATGTTCGAATCAAGGTTTCTAGTCGCTTCTTAGCCCGAAACCTCAACCGAGGAGGTAGCGCTCCGTCTCCCAACAGGTCGTCAGATATCCTTTGGAGCGAATTAATAGAAGGAGAATTACTGTCAACGTAATGGCTTATTATCGATTCCTTATCCTCAGAGCTTAATTCTTTCGGTAAATAATACTTTTTGGACCCCGCCGAAAGGGCATTACAGATAAATAACTCCACCGCCAAAGAAAAATGTACCCGAAGATATTCAGAAAGCGGATTCCCAAACTTCTTTACGAAATTTCTATCTTCAAACAACCCGAAAACCGGATCCGGATATTTTTCGAAGTCCGCTAAAAAATTCCCTGAAAAATTCTTCCAAATTTTGTAGATATGAGAAAAAATCCAAAAATCATCCTCCAACACCGGAGGAACGGATGTGTACATCTTAAAAAAGTCTTGCTCTTGGATACCCCCTGCGAATTTCCCGACTTTCGCCCGAAGCCGTTTTGCCCAAGCTTTATACACCTCCTTTTTAGATTCTCCACCGTTTCGTATAACAGCCCGATCGACAACCTCATCAAAAAGACGAACGATGTTATACCCTTCTACCGCACCAACAATATCGCTAAATTCGCAATTAATAATTTCGTCGAACTTCGCTTCTGCATCTCGGACACATTGACCGAACGCCATATCACTCACCGGAAAAAACTTTATGTAATTCCGCTCAACATCTGCGCCATTCATTTCCCCGAATTTAATAATTTTTAGATTTCTTTTCCGCGTGCACTATTGTGTCTTTAATCAGCAACTCTTTCAATTCCTGCGGACATTCCGAAAATCGCCTTATTTCGCATTCCCAAATAACAAGAACCCTCCAACCCGACTCAATAAGCCTCTCTTTGTTTTTCTGGTCGTGCACAATATTAGAATTTATCGTTCTCCACACGAAATCTTCCCCATCATTAAGGGCAAATCATTTTAATCAAGCACACAACCCTTCTCTCAAGAATATTTCGAATTTTCATCTCTTTCTCAAAAATTTTATCTGCTTTTGCTTTCACTTCCTTTTGCTCATCTACCTCATTGAGACATTCCAACGCAATGGCAAGTGTGTCGTATGCATCCGCATTTTCCGGCATTGCCTTTACGCATTCCCGAGCTAATGGCAATGCCGCCTTGCATTGTCCATTTTTTCTCAAGATGAGTATGTATGTCCGATACCAATTTTGATTTCGATACGGGATCTCCATATTCCATATCGAACCGTCGTACTTTCTTTGGCGTGGAACGCTCTCCAACGTAGACACAGCACGACTCAAATCCCCTAAATCTGAATACATTCTCGCTAATTCCACCGGACAACGAAGAGCGTCACAGGATTCTGAGTCATTATAAATTTTTGCACTCTGGTAATATTCTAACAGGTAGCGTTGTTTATCTGGGGAACTTTTATAATAGCGACGAATAAGAAAATTATATACATCTGAAACACGCCCACGAACAAAGACAGGAATATCATCCCGATCCCGCCACGCGTCAAGCAACACATGGATTCCTGTGATGATCTTCTCTATCACATTCTCTGGAGCACTATGTTGTCCATAAAATTCCTTTACCCCCACAGCCCAATCAAATTTTGCAACCGAACTCCATACACCAGAAAACCTTTTATCGTTCATCAGCTTCTGTAAAACAATTAAGGCTTCCCCCTTGTCGACAGAATAAATGCAACGAACAATCTCTAACAAGACATCGCCTCTCATGGAATTAAGAGGGTACGCCTTTGCTAGCACATCAATTCGCTCTAATAACAACTCCCGATATTGGTTCAATGAAAAATCAAACACACGAATAGCTTGCTCTCCTAATGCTTTGCTAAGAGTTAATGCTGCACTTATAGAATTGGAATCAAGTAAATACCTCTTTCGTGCAGACGTTAACGCTTCCTCAGTTCGCTGAAGCCGTAAAAGCGCAATTGCTTGATTTCCTAATAAATCCAAATCTTCAGGAGAATTCGCAAGACCTTGGTCAACAATCTCCAACGCCCGGAAATCTTGAGATGGACTTACATTCAGCAACGCCTGCGAAAAATTCAAATAGAACTCAACAGGTTTTCCTACACACCCATCCAATAATTCATATAACGACAATGCTCGCTCACTATCACCACTTAGAACCAACAAATGCGCCTGCGTCTCAACCAGTGCACATCCCAAATGCCACAGCATTCCATTCCTAATAGCCTCTGGAATTGAAAAATGCCCAACAATTTTAAGGGCTTCCTCATATCTATGCATTTGGGACAACGCCAACGCTTCTTCTATAATGGGATGAAGCTCTCTAAAATCAAGAACGGCGTAGGGATTTTCCCCCGTATGCCCCGCCAACAAATCCTTAAACTCGGAATACCCTTCACCAACAATTTTTCGTTCATATCTGACTCCTGCCTTTGTATAACAAAGTTCTGGGAACCGCTTAGAAGCAACTTTCAGCAATTCTTCCAATAACTCTTCATATGACAAAAACCTCTTGCCTGGTTGTTTTTCTAAGCATCGAGCAATGATTTTCTCTATACCGAGATTTGTCCTTTTAAAAAGGCCCCCTAGGCGTTCAGGGGATTCATAAAGATGACCACGAAGGATAGTAACGATATCATTTCCCTCAAATGGAGAACGCCCCGTTTCCATTTCAAAAAATATGCACCCCAATGCATATATGTCGGAACGAAAGTCAACACCTGAAGAATCTACAATTTGCTCTGGTGACATATAATAACACGTTCCCAGATGCGTTCCAGCCATTGTTAACTTATGGGCTTCCGCCAGATGCAAATCTTTCTTTCCCGATGCACTCGTACATCGTTGCCCCACTTGAACCTTCGCAAGTCCCAAATCAGAAACAAGAGCTCGCCCATCGGAACAAATGAGAATGTTTTCAGGTTTAAGATCCCGATGAATCACCCGGTACTTATGATGAAGCACACGCAATGTATCCGTAATTTCAACAGCGACTCGCAATCGCTCCTCCGCCGTCATTTTAGGTAATCGTGCGCTTAAATCACCACCATGAACCCATTCTGCAGCAACATAAAGAACTCCATTAATGCGAACGAATGCATGTGCTTCAACGACGCCATCACAAGATGAAGCCGCGAACCAAATCTTTAACTCTTTCAAAAAACGTCGCTGTAAGTCTTCATCCTTTGCAATCTCTTCCAAAACACCTTTTAGCGCATAGCAAATTCCTGTTTTTACATTTTCTATCTTGAGGCAAAGCCCCATCCCTCCTTTGAAAATTCGTACGACACGAAAAGCATTCCGACTGTCAAGAGACGGAATGCTTATCAACTCTCCTTCGTGAAATCCAAAATTTCCTCCCATAACTTCCCCCAATCCTTTACAAGCGTTTACCCCAACTTCACCAGCTCTTCCGTGGGGGGGATGTCTTTGATGATTTGGGAGGGGAGCGGGCCGACGCCGATGTAGCGGAGGTTCGGGAGCTCGGGAGCATCGGCGAGTTCGACGATGGTTTTCATCACGAACGCGATGTAGCGTTTGGCGTTCGCGGGAAGGTCGGCGAAGGAGCGCACGCCGGAAATGTCTTCCGTCCAGCCCGGGAGCGTTTCGTACACGGGAACGAGCGTCTTGCGGAGCGCGTCGTTACGCGGGACGTGCTTATAAATTTTTCCGTCCGTGCCCTTGTAGGCGACGCAGACGAGCAAGTCGCCGCCCTGCCATTCGTCGGCGGGAGAAAGCGCGTCGAGCTTGTTAATGACCAAATCCTGATAACCGCCGTAGCGGAGCGCGTCGGCTTTTTCCACACAGTCGCACCAGCCGACCATGCGCTGACGCCCGGAAACAACGCCGAATTCGAGTTTTTTCAGGCGTTTGCAAAGCGGGTGTTCGTCGTCCATTTCCGTAAGGAAAACGTGCGTGCCGACCTTGGTGTCGTACGCCTTGCAGCAACCCATCGTGTGAACGAGCTGCGCGGGAATGCCGGCGGATTGGAAAAATTCCGGCGTAAAAGTGTGGGAAGCCGTGACGTTCGGCGGAAAGCCGTGGCGCTTGTCGAGCCAGTAGGCTTGTCCGAATTCACCGATGATGTATTCGCCGCGCTTCATGGTGTCGAGCACGAGGTCGCGCACGTCGCAAACGGCGGGAACGAGTTCCTGCCCGGCGTTCCAGTAAACTTCGATGACTTTTTCGCGGTTGAACTTAAACGGCGTTCCCGCGTCAAACTGCGTGAAGTCAAAATCCGCTTCGGTAAAGATGCCGTCCTTAATGGCAGGCGCGTTCCCGCGAACTTCGGCGGCAGTGAGTTTTTTGAAAAATTCGCTCCAATTTTCCGGCGCGACGCGGCAGACGTGCTCGATCGTGCGCTCGGCGCGATCCATGCGCGCATTCATTTTTTCGGCAAAAATTTCCTTCGGTCCGAGGAAATCCGCGTAGGTGATTTGCCATTGCCCGACTTCGTCGCAATACGCGGGCGTGATCCCGCGCCCCGTGGAGCCGCGCGGCAGGTGTTTCAGGACGTTCACGCGGTAATCCTCAAACGCGAGGTCGAGCATACGGTGCGAAACATCGCTAAGCATCGTGCGTTCGTCGATGCGCAGGCGCGAGTAAATCGGGATGTCCATCTTTTCGAGCGGGCGCGCTTCCCAGTGGAATTTGCGCGGGTCGGCAACCACGCCGGCGCCGATCGCGAGCACGGCAACGTCCTTTTCGATTACGCCCGCGGGAAGCAGGTTGAGCTTGAGCCCGCCGACAGTGTGTCCGGAATTGGCGCCGCCGTTAACTTTCATAACGACGGAAACGATCCCGCGCTTGCCGGTTTCCGCTTGGAGCTCGCGGATGACTTCGGGAATGAGGCGTCCCTTGCCTTCGTCTCCGGTGCTGATTCCGGTGTCTGCGATGAGTTGGCTGCGAAAAGATGTGAGTGCCATGGCTTCTTTTAGAAAGTTCGAAATGTGTGGGAGAAAATTAACGGAAAATCTCAAACGGTTAAAGCGAAATTAAAACGCCGCGTACGAATGCACGGATAACAACGAATAATCTCGTTCCCGGTTTTTAACGAAAGCAAACAACCTAACCCTGCGCGATCCGTCAGAGGCACGAATCGGAGTTTTGCCCGAATACTCCGATTGCCGCCGGTCGCGCTAAATTTCAATTTGCGCGGGAACGCGGGAACGCGTTTAATCGGGGACTCATCGTTATGCATTTGCGCTCCCACATTTCGACTCTTTTTGCGACTGCCGCGATTCTCGCGGGAACACTTCCCGTCGGCGCAGACGAAGTTCGATTGCTCGACGGCTCGCTGGTGCGCGGAAAAATCGTCCACATTCGCAACGGAACGATGACTATCGCCCCCTCGTTCTCCGAAAAGGCTCTCGAAATAAAAATGAGCGAAATCGAGAACTTCGCCACGGACGAACCCGTGTTCCTCATGATGAATACGGACGCTACGTTCTACGGCACGGTGCTGCCCGGCTTCGGAGACACGGTTTCCGTCAGCTCGCCGCACCACGGAATTTCTTCCGCGGGAACGCCGGAAATCTCCTGGCTTTGGAGAAAAGACGACCCCAGCCCCTCTGACCTGCGCGTTCAAAAAAAGGAACGCCATTGGGAATTCACCTGCACTGCCGGACTCAACGTCACGACGGGAACGACCGAATCATTTAACGGCCGAATCGGGTTCGATGCCGTCAACACCGGAGAAGTCGATAAACTCCGCATGTTCTCCTACCTGCGCTACTCCGAAGTTGAAGACACCGCCTCGGAGGACAATTTCCACATCGGTGCCGACTACGACGACTCCAAATACAAACCGGTTCTCTGGTATGCCAAGACGGACAACGGATACGACCGCGTCGCCAAACAAAACTTTTTCTCCACAACATCCCTCGGTCTCGGCTACCGTTTTATCGAAAACAAGCTTCAGACCTTCGACATTCGTCTCGGCGGCGCATTCCGCTATGAAGCCTACGAACAGGATGCCGGCGTGGACGACATCTCAACCCTCGCAGCGGAAATCGGATTCGACAACGAATTCCGCCTTCCCTTCGGCAAAGTCATCTCTCACGTTACCTACTCTCCGTCCCTCGAAAACCCGCAGGAAAACTACCGCATTACACACCATTCCTACCTGCAAACCATTTATTATAACGATCTTCTCGCCGTTAAAACCGGCGTAACCAACACCTACAACAGCATCGTAGCCGTCGGGAACAAAAATCTCGACACGACCGTTTACGTGGAGTTGGTCTTCAAACTCAAATAAAGTCAAAGAAAAATGCCCGAATCTTCCGATATCGACCTCAACCACGTTTCCGCGCTCGCACGCATTGAACTCTCCGACGCGGAAAAGCAGAAATTTGCCGGAGACTTTCAAACCATTCTCGGTTTCTTTGAAAAACTCAACGCCGTGGACGTTTCCGCACTCGAACCCTGCGCCCACGCATTCCCGGTTTACAATGTCCTGCGCGACGACGTTCCCGCGGGAACGCTTCCCGTCGAAGCCCTCCTCAAAAACGCTCCCGCCGCACGCGAAGACCAAATCGTCGTCCCCCGCGTCGTCGATGACGGCGAGTAAGCGAAAACAAGGTTTTTCGGGAGGGAAGACATTCCTGTCTTCCTCGTTTGATGAATGTTTATGGGGAAAACCGATGTTCCCGCGACGAAGACAAGAATGTCTTCGCTCCCATCAAAACAAACGTACTTACCTTTAAGCCCTCAACTCTCATCCATCATCTTTTATGAACGAAGTGAATTTTAAAACGGCAACCGAACTCAAGACCCTTCTCGCGGAGAAGAAAATTTCCGCGCGGGAACTCATGCAG
>CAZPYE010000034.1:1938-17999 GCA_964590115.1 uncultured Enterobacteriaceae bacterium | reverse complement strand
CGGCTTCTTCGCGGGAAACCTCGAAGCATTCGAACTTCTGATTTTCCTTGGCGATTTTCTTCATTTCCGCCTCGATTTTTTCGAGATCCTCCGCCGTAAACTTGTGTTCAAGATCGAAATCGTAGTAAAACCCGTTATCCGTGGCGGGTCCGATATCGAGTTTAGCGTCCGGGAAAAGACGAAGAACGGCGGTCGCAAGTATATGCGCCGCACTGTGGCGAAGTTCCTGAATGGGTGTCATTGTTGCCATAACTGAAACTGAAAAGTGAATTTTCGGGAATTCAATACATTTCTCGTGCCATTTGCAAAAACAAAGCCCGACGAGCCCCGGCAAACTCGGGAAGAGAACCGGAGAATCGGAAAGAAACGGAAGCCGGAAGGAAGATATCGCAGGAACAGGAACGTTCCCGCCAAAGAAAATCCGTCCTCCCGTTTTCCGGATTTCATTTCCGATTCTCCGAAAAACCTCAACTCCGTTCTTTTAGAACGACAGGAATTTTGAGGCGGGGATATTGCAGATCGGACACTTTTCGGGAACGTCATTTTCTCCGAACGTGTCTCCGCAAACCGGGCAGACAAGATATTTTTTCGGAAGCGAGGCAACCGTTCCCGCATTGATGGCGTCAATCGCATTCTGATAGAGCCCGGCGTGGATTTTTTCCACTTCGAGCGCCTGAGTAAACGTGACGATTGCCGCTTTTGCGCCTTCGCTTTCCGCGTCCTTTAAAAATGCCGGATACATTTCCGTAAATTCATAAACTTCGCCCGCCTTTGCGTGAGCGAGATTTTCGAGCGTCGTGCCGACCTCGATTTCAATTTTGAACTTCGGAAGTTCGCCTCCGAGCTGTTTGAGCACGCGCGCGTGATTGGCGGCGTGAATGCTTTCCGCCTTCGAGGTGGCTTCAAACATTTTCTGAATTGCGGGATAACCCTCACGTGCCGCTTGTGCGGCGAAGGCGGCATAGGTCGCCCCCGCAGTGGATTCGCCGATGATTCCGGCGATAAGGTTTTGTATTGTTTTTTCCATAGCAAAAAAAAAAATAAAAATTCAGAAATGAAAATACGGAAAACGCCGAGAGCACTTACGGATTCCAGATGCCTTCCGCAACAAGTTTCTCCGTCGCCTTTCCGGTCCAGTTCTTGTTTGCCGCAGGACTTGCCGGGGACGGATGGATAATGCGCGTAAACTTTACCGACGTTCCCGCGAGGGCCCTTCGCGCCGCCGTTTCCGCAAAATTTCCGACACCGACAAGCCACTCCGGCTCTAAAATCTCCGCGAGCCTCCGCAAAAAAAGATCGCAGGGTGCATTTACCGACTCCCGCTCTTCGGGAGCCAAATCTTCGGGAGTCAGATTTTTCCCGCGCTCGTTTCCGGAGACAAAAAGAAGCGGACAAAAATTCGTCACAAAATGCTCCTCAAAGAAAATTTCCGGAGAGACGAAGCGTTCCCGAAAAAGCCCCCAAAGTCGGCGACCGCTGACTTCCGAGCGCGGACATCCGAACCCGTCCACAGGCTTTGCCGGATGTTCCCGCAGAGGTTTCCCGACAAATCCGAAAATTCCGAGCCAATTTTGAACGGCATCAATTTCGCCGAAAGGCACCCCCGTCTGAGCCATCCCGAACGGTCCCGGATTCATTCCGAGAAATACAACACGCTTTCGCCCGTTCGCGTAACGCGCAAGAAACTGCTCGTGCGTTTCTCGTGCATAATCGAGCGGATTGTAAACGTAGGCGACGGGGTCCGAAAACGCCAGCGAGCCTACCGTATCGGAAAGCTCCCTCGTGGCGGAAATGAGTTGTTTTGAACGGGCGGGCATCGTGTTTCCTTATTCGGTTTCAACTTCAAACGGGAGTCGCGCATACAACCCGTTCGGATCGTTAAAGGCACGAAGACGCCGAGAGACACGACGAAGATTCTTCATAATCGTTCCCAACGCGGCATTGTTCCCGCAAAGCGCACGCTCCGCCGCCTCTGCCGAAGCAACGGGAACGCTCGTATCATCGAAAAGGTCCAAGAGTTGCCGGTAGCGATTTACGGCTCCGGGCACGGAAAATATCACTGCTTCGTCGTCAAGATTCGCTTCTTTTTTCGCAAATTCAATTGCGTTTCTCAGACCGCCGAACTCGTCGATTAAGTTGTTGTTCTTCGCGGAAATGCCGTCCCAAACCTGCCCTTGCGCGATAGCGTCAACAGCTTCGACAGGCATTTTTCTCGCATCGGAGACGAGCTTCAGAAAGTCCGCGTAAATACGATCCGTGGACTTTTGAATCAGTGCCATTTCCTGCGGCGTTTTCGGGCGACGCAGTGTGTCGATTTCCGCGAAAGGAGCCGTGAGCACCGATTCGGAATTGATTCCGAGTTGCGTTCCGAGATTTTCCAAATTGAAAATCACCCCGAAAACACCGATAGACCCGGTAATGGTTGACGGCTCCGCAAAAACCCTTCTCGCCGGAACGGAAATCCAATAACCGCCGCTTGCCGCGACATCTCCCATAGAAACGACGAGCGGCTTTTCCGCGGCAAGCAATTCCGCCTCGCGGCGAATCTGCTCGCTGGCAAAAACCGAGCCGCCCGGGCTATTGATGCGGAGGACGACGGCCTTCACGGAATCGTCATTGCGAAGTTCGCGCAATGCCCGGGAGAACCACGCACCGCCGACCTCGTATTCCGCGCCCATTCCGTCCACGATTTCGCCTTCCGCATAAACGACGGCAAGCCCCGGCGCAAATGAAGAAGGCTCTCCGGCGGCGGGAACGATGTCGCCGAGCGTCAACGGAGGCACAACGCAGATTTCGCAAGCGCGCAAATAGTCATCAAGGGAAATCTGACGAAACGAAGAAGTAACCGCATCCGTTCCGACAATACTCTTCAGTCGCTCGATCATCTCGTCCTCATAGAGTGCGTCATCGGCCAATTTCTTTTCAACCGCTTCCCGCGCGGGAACATAGCCCTGCGTGTCAATAATACGGGAAAAATTCTCGGCAAGCCGAATTTTCTCCTCGTCGGAAGCAAGTCTTTCGGCGCGCGAATTGAATATATACCTAAGAGAAAGCTCCCAAAGCGTATTGGTAAGGCGTTCCCGCTGTGCGCGGTCTTCCGGGCTCATTTTATCGGAAATAAGCGGTTCGACGGCGGACTTATGCGTTCCGACACGGGTGATTTGCACCCCGATTCCGAGATTCTCGAGGAAGTTTTTGAAATAAACGCCGGTCGAGCACAAGCCGTTAAGCGGGAGATCCGAAAACGGATGCAACCAAACCTCATTCGCTGCGGTGGCGAGCAGATAGTCCTTGTATGTCGGCGAAGGCAGATACGCGAAAACGGGCTTTCCGCTCGCATTTCTGAATTCGGAAATAGCCCCGCGAAGCTCCGAAAAAGACGCAAAACCGTTCCCGCCTGAAACACTACCTCCGAGCAAGAGCACGCCGGAAACGGTGTCATCGCCCGCCGCGAATTCGAGAGCCTGCAATGTATCGAGTAAACCGTAAGCCCCCTTTTCTCCGGATGAAAAAACGCCGGAAACATTAGCGGGGCTAAGAGTCGGTGCATCCGAAAATCCGCGCGAAAGGTCGATAACAAGGATGTTTTCGCCCGAAGGGAGCGAAATACTGCGCCCCTGTTCCAAACCGCCGAAAAGCGCAAACATTACGAAACCGATTACCGAGAAAGAGCTGAGAATCAGAATCGGCGCAAAGACGGCGACGGAAAAACAGGATCCGAAAAAACTCGCAACGACTTGTTTTAAAAAGGCTTTCATCGTGCGCGATTTTACGCCGCGCAAATTACATGCGCGAGAAAAATAGCACTCGAAGGCAGGGGGAAACCGGAACCCGGGAACGCTCACTCTCCGGAATTCGTTCCGTAGCGTTCGTCACGGGCGGCATCCTCCGCCGCAATTTCGTCGAGACGATTCAACAGAGAAACACCCTGCTCCGCTCCGCGATCTTCAATAAAGCGATACGCCGGCGTGTATTTCAAAATCACGCGCTTGGCGACATCCATGCGCAGAGTCTTGGTGACGCGCTCAAGCAAACGCCGAGCCGCCGCTTTTTCCTCGCTTCCGCCGAGAACGGCATAATAAATGCGGGCGTCGCGCAAATCCGGAGAAATATCCACGGCGGTAATCGTGATACGCACGCTTTCGCTACGCCAACGGTTGTGGAGTTGTTCGCTGATTTCGTGTCGAAGCAATTCGTTGATGCGGGTTGTTCGCTGGGACATATCTTTTTCGCGGGGAATTATTTTCTTATTCCGTTTTTTTTTCGCGGATCACGCCTCTTTTACGCCGAAGCATTCGAGTAGGCGCGCAAGCTCGTCGTTCCCGCGATATTCAATAAGGATTTTTCCGGATTTCTTACCGTGTTTGACGAGCACCTTCGTGTGGAAGAACGAGCAAAGCGTTTTTTCGATACGAAAAATTTCGTCGGAAATCTGACGAATCACCGGCTCCGCACTCGCTGACGTTCCCGCGAATTTTCCTTCCTTTACGCGTTTTACCAAATCTTCCGCGACGCGCACGCTACACTGCGTTTCGACGAAGCGGCGGGCAAGCAAAAGCTGCTGCGCCTTATCTTCCGCACCGAGCAAAACTTTGGCGTGCCCGACCGAAAGCATCCCCGTCGCGATAAAGCCCTGGATTTCCGGATCAAGGGAAAGCAGACGCAAAATGTTCGCGATAGAGGAACGCGCTTTCCCCACGCGCTCCGAAACGGCTTCCTGCGTCAGATTGAAATCGCGCATCAGGCTTCCGATTCCGATGGCTTCTTCAATCGGATTCAAATCGGCACGTTGCAAATTTTCAATCAGCGTCATCGCGGCACTCGACGCGTCGCTTGCCTTAACCACACGTGCCGGAATCATTTTCAGTTTCAAAATCTGAAACGCCCGCCAACGCCGCTCCCCGGCAATCAGTTCAAATTTCTCTTCGGCGAGCTCACGCACGACAATCGGCTGGAGCAAGCCTTCCGCCCGGATAGAATCGGCAAGTTCCCGCAACGCCGCGTCGTCAAACGTGCGGCGAGACTGATGCGGCGCGGGAACGACCGCCTCCACGGAAATTTCACGAAACGGAAGCGGACTCGGCGCGGGAACGGATTCAGAGGAAACGGCATTCGGTTTTTCCGCCGCTTCGGGCGCGGTCTTCGCCGGCACCTTTGCAACGGATTTTGTCGGAGCGCTTATCGGCACGGCAGTTGCCTTTTTCGGAACCGGTGCATTTGCTTTTTTTGCCGGAGCGGGAGCGCTCTTTCCCTTGCGGTTAAACGAGGCTGTCTTCGCCTGTGCCACCATGGAATTGGAAATCAACGAACCGAGCCCGCGCCCCAAACCGCTGTTTTTTTTCTGCTGTGCCATAATCAAAATCAGAGAGAAATCTTAGTCTTTTTGCGGAACAAAAATTTTCTGTCCCGGGAAAATTTTATTCGGGTTCAAATCCGGATTCGTATACAAAATCCAATTCAGCTTTGAACGATTTTTGGAAATAATTTTTCCAAGCGTATCGCCCTGCTTTACGGTGTATTCGATTCCGGCGGAAGGCAAATCCTTAGGCTTGGCAACAGGCGCGGGAACGCCGTCGTCTCCGGACGAAGCCGAATTCACGTTTTGCGACAAATCGACGAGGGCACGATTGACCTCTTTTCCGAGCTTTTCGATTTTCGCATTGGTTTCCGCCGTAATTTCACGTCGCTGAACGGCGTCCGCCTCCTTCAGCTCCGCACGAAGGGATGCGATTTTGGAGGCCGTTTCGTCGCCCGGATTCACTTTTTTCTCCGCAAGCTGCAAAAGGCGGGCATTCTCGGCACGAAGTTCCTCCAGCTCCATACGCAAGCGTGCCACTTCACTGCGCAACGCAGCCACGTCTTCGAGCAATCCGGCAAATTTCGCCTGAGAGATTTGTTGCGAAAAAGCGGGAACGGAAAGCGCGACAAGCGCCATTACCGAAATCAAAAAAATCTTCGTCTTAAACATCATTTGTATAGTGCGGGATTCTCTGAAAAACCCGAGACATTGTCAAAGGGAAGAATGTAAAAAAGAATGAGGAATGAGAAATAAGGAACGAGGAATCGCGGCTCGGAAATAAAGGGAGGACCTTTTACGCGCACTGCACTTCATTTCCGACGCGACTTCCGCTCACTCCAACCCGAGAACGGCATCCATTCCGTAAACCGCCGGAGCCTTCCCGACCACCCACGAGGCGGCGTGGACTGCTCCGTTGGCAAAAATCGCCCGCGATTCCGCCTTGTGCGTAAGCTCAACACGCTCTCCCTCTCCCGCAAAAATCACGGTATGATCACCGACGACGCTTCCGCCGCGCAAAGCATGCACGCCGATTTCGTCACGACTCCGTTCACCGACCAAACCCGACCGCCCGTGGCGCTCCGCCGACTTATCCAAGCCGCGGGCGGCTTCGACGACCGCAAGCAATTTTTCCGCCGTTCCCGACGGCGCATCCTTTTTGTGTTTGTGGTGCATTTCGACCACTTCAATTTCGAAAGACGAATCGAGCAACTTCGCCGCCTTTCCGACAAGCCAATTCAGAACATTTACGCCGACGGAATAATTTCCCGCCCAAACGATCGGAATTTCTTTTGCCGCAGCTTCAATGCGGGAACGCTCTTCGGGCGTGTGCCCGGTGGTTCCGATTACGAGCGGTTTTCCAGCTTCCGCACAAGCCTCCGCCAATGCCGGAGTAACTTCATGAAAAGAAAAATCGACTGCGACATCACAAGCCGCAACCGCCTCTGCGGTAAACGTTTCGCCCGCATCACATTTCGCGGCGATGCCGACCCCAGCGTTTTGTGCCGCGGCGAGAATCGCCTGCCCCATTCGTCCCTTATAACCGTTCAGTAAAATCTTCATGCCCTACGTTCTAATCTCAAAACCTTTTAAGCGAAAGAGAAAAAAGGACGCAAACGCAATCCGGGGAGAAGAAATTTCTTTATGAACGAAAAGCACGGGAGTAAATTGTGCGCATGGCTTATCGAATAACAACTCCGGCTCTCCCTTCGGAATTTGAAGGCATGTGGCGCTTAAACCATAAAATATTTTCGGAGGAACTCGGGCAGCACCCGCGCAGAGAGTCCGGAAGCCTCACGGACAAATTTCACGGAAAGAATATTTACAAAATCGCCCTAAGCGAAGGTCGCGTCGTCGGCATGGTCGCCGCTCATACGCAAGCGCCGTTTTCCGCCGTCGCACACTTCGGAGAAGTCATGGAAAACGAAGTTATCCCGGGGAAAACGGGTGAAATCCGGCTCCTCGCTATCGAGCGCGATTTACGCGGAAAAAATGCTCTCGCACTTCGCCTTTGCGGAGCAATTCTCAAAGAGCTGGCCCGGACGGGAACGGAAAAAATCCTTATAACCGGAGTTTCTTCTCAAAAAAAGTTTTACGAAAATATCGGATTCCGTGCACTCGGATGCCCGATTCGGGAAGGCGATGCCGTTTTCTATCCGATGGTCGCCGCATTGCGCGAAATACGGGAACGCAACCAAAAAATTCTCGAACGTATCGATCATGCCTCAAATTGAACTCGTGCCCACTGTCGCGAGGCTATTTCCGAAAACCCGACTCGCGCTACAAGAACCTCCGGTCTCACACAGAAGCAAGGATTTTTCCGAGATTTTTCTTTCTGCGCGCCAAAGGCTATGCCGGCTTTCCGGAGAGCGGTTCGATGCGGTTTTTGCCTGCGGAAGCGGGACTTGGGCAAATGATCTTATGGTTTGGTCCTTTGCGCCGACGGGAAAAAGCGTATTGGTTCTAACCAACGGGGAGTTCGGGAATCGCCTTGCGGCACAGGTTCGGGCCTGTCGCCCCGATGCGGGCGTTTTCGACTTCGGATTCGGGGGAAAAATAAGTGAACCGGAATTAACGGCACTCCTTGAGAAAATCCCGCCCGTCGATTTGATTTTTTGCGTGGCAAACGAAACCTCGTGGGGTGGAACGACCGATTTGGCAATGCTCAATCGCGTTGCCGCGCAACGAGGAATAAAAATCTGCCTCGACGCTATGAGTGCATTCGCATTTACCCCGGAAATTTTTACGTTCCCGCAGATTGTTGCAATTACGGCATCAAGCGGAAAAGGTCTCGCCTCCATCCCGGGAGTCGCGCTTCTGTTTTTTGACCGGAATCAGCGCATTGCGGATACTTCCCGCCCGGAAACACTCCGGCTTGAACCCTATATCGCGGCGGCAGGAAATAACACACCGCGCAATACCCTAAGCTCCGTTCTCCTAAAAACGTTTCATGCCGCGTGCGGCGAAATAATAGACATGGGGAGCGAGAACTACCGTCGGCGGCTTACCCGAATAAAAAAACGCATAGTTCGACTGGCTCAGAAGAACGGAGTCCGCACGTTCCCGCAATCCGACTCCCCGATGATTACGGCTTTTTATAAGGACGGAAACGCGGAACGCTTTTTGGAAAATTTACGTAAACAGGGGTTTTCCGCCTACACGCAACCCGCATATTTAAGCACGAGAAATCTCTTCGAAATCGCCGTCATGGGAGATTTCCGCCCGACGGATTTTCCGCAGGATTAAGTCTCCGGTTCCGACTTTTCCAAATTTCAATTTGCGGAACCGTAAAAAGATTTTTACCTTTTCGGCTGATGATGAACCGACGCGATTTTCTGAAAACGACGCTTTTGACGACCGGGGGACTTTTACTTGCCAATCTGATTGCCGATGCCGCGCCGTCCGGAAAAAAAAGCGTTCCCGCAACCTCCCGGGTGCGACTCGGCATTGATATGCTGGAAGCGGAAAAGTTTTCACGCTTGCGCGGAGAAAAAATCGGTCTGGTGACCAATCACGCAGGCGTAAATCGCTTCGGCGAAAGCACGATCCGCGTCCTTCACACACGCGGAAGGCGGGCAGGCGTTAACCTTGTCGCACTTTTCGGTCCGGAACACGGTATTTACGGGGACGTTCCCGCAGAAAAAATCGTGGCGAACCAGAAGGACACGAGACTCGGAACGATGCTTCCCGTTTTCTCGCTTTACGGAGGAACCCGGAAACCGACGCCGGAAATGTTGCGCGGCATCACGAAGATGGTTATCGACCTGCAGGACGTCGGCTCGCGCAGCTACACGTATATCAGCTGTATGCGCCTGGTTGCTGAAGCCTGCTTCGAAGCCGGAATCCCCGTCCTCGTATTGGACCGCCCGAATCCGCTCGGCGGCATAAAGGTGGACGGACCGATGCTCGACACGAAATGGCAAAGTTATGTCGGCATGTATCCCGTTCCCTACGTTCACGGAATGACAATCGGAGAGCTCGCCCGTGCAGCCCTCAACGAAAACTGGCTGAAACTTTCCGCCTCCGCACGTTCCCGCGCCAAACTTGAAGTCGTCAAAATGGGCGGGTGGAAGCGCACCATGCTTTGGAGAGATACGGGGTTGGACTGGATTCCGACATCTCCCTACATTTCCAATCCCGACGCAGCGGAAGGCTATGCCATGACCGGACTGGGCTGTTGCCTCGGAAAGTTTTCACACACATTCACGGCATCAAAAAATCCCTTGAAGCTTGTGCGCCCGTTCCGGTTTCTCGGCTACATCGGAAAAAACGAACGGGAAATGGCAGACCTTGTAAATTCCTTTAAAATCACGGGGTTGCGCGGCGTTCCCGCCGTCTTGGGAAACGGGAGCGCACGCGGTGCGCTCCTCGCAATTTCGGACTGGAGAATATTTCGGCCGACGGAAATCAGCTTCCATATGATGCGTCAATGCTGCATCTGGGAAAAAACCAATCCCTTCGCAAATGCCCGCGGGAACGAACGGGAACTCTTCCTGAAGCACCTCGGCGACGAAAAATTTTTCGATGCGCTTTGCCGGGAAGGAGCAAAAATCGACATTAAGGCGTGGTGCTCCCGCTGGGAAGCGAGAGCGACCGAGTTCCGCCGAAGCGTCACGGATTACCGCCTCTACGCCTGAGCGCGCCCGCGCCGCAAAACACGTTCCCGCCGAAAGCTACACGGCAGGCGTTGCGGGAACGGCAGAGTGCGCAATCGCGCAGAGCTGTTGCACCCGCGCAGTAATTCCGGCCCAATCCTCGGCTTCAATCATTTCCTTGGGACACACCCAGGACGCTCCGCAGGCGACGACCTGAGGAAGAACCAGCCAACGGGTAATATTTTCCGGACCGATTCCGCCCGCCGCAATCACCTTCAAATCATGTTTGTGGCTAAACGCCGCAAGGGAGGCACTCAAAAACGCCGGACCCACCGATTCCGCCGGGAAAAACTTCTGAACCGTGCATCCGAAAGAAAGGGCCTGACTCACATTAGAGGGCGTGAAAACGCCGGGAACAAAGGGGAAACCGGCCTCCGCCGCAGCCTTGACGACAGACGGGTCAAATCCGGGTGCGATTCCGAAACTTGCCCCCGAAGATACCGCCTCGGAAACATCATCGACGGAAAGAAGCGAACCGGCTCCCACAAACATTTCCGGAACATCCGCCACAATCTCGGCAACCGAAGCCGCCGCGGAAGGAGAACGAAAAGAAACTTCAACGACATCACACCCGCCGGCAAGCAAAGCGTGAGACAACGGGACGGCCTTATTCGGATCGTCAAAAATAGCAATCGGAATAATTTTTCGTGCAGAAAGATGCTCAATTACGGCTTCCATAAGTCTTTTGTTTTAAGGAGGAATAAATGAACGTGATGTTAGGATTATGTTAAGAACAAAATAAAAAAATGCCATAAAAAACGGGATTCCGTAAAAAATCCCGCTTTGCTTCGTTCTAAACCGGTTTTCCCCGAGCCGTTATTCGTTCGCGACGTCTCCGGGAAACGGTAAAAACAAGAGCTCCGAGCACAGCAAGTCCGGCAAATGATGACGGCTCCGGGATAATAATGTTGTCGTCGAGTTTCCTCAGCTCAATACCGGAAAGGATTTCCGCTCCGCCGTTTGTCCAAAAACGGGAACTCCACGTTGTCCCGTCAATGGTATTTTCCCCGTTAAAAAGAAGAGTCCTGTCATTCGTCGCAAGTAACGAAGGATCTTCGTTACTTACCCGCACGGAAACGCTTTCGGATAAAACCTCTCCGCCGACGGAGAGCGTAAAAATGCCGCTCTCAATGGCATCGGTGTCCGCGTTCCTATCCGCGACAAAGCTCAACGTAATTCCGTCAAGCCGTGTTCCCGCAGTAATCACGGATTCCGTCGTGGTTAAATCAAACGAGGAATTAACCGTTGACGTGAGCGAAAGACGACCGTCGGAGGTCGTCGAAAGAACGTAGCCGGTTGCTCCGCCGCCGCCCTGCTTGGTTGTGGAAAACAGCGTAGACTCGCTCAATTCGGCGTCCAACAGGCTAAACGATATTTCCCAACTCGTCAGCCACGAGGCACTTCCGCCCCAGGCGATGTAAGCGTTCCCGCTGCTTAGGCTTCCCCCGGCGGGAGACGTGAGCGTGAGTTCCTCCGTGTCGGCGCAAGACCAAGCGCTTCCCGCGACGACCAAGATTGTAAGTGTGATGTATTTTTTCATGAGTCCTTTTTCCTTTTTTGAGCCGCCTTCTGCGGCTTTGTCAGTAGAGCGTTCCCGCACGCCCCTTTTTTCTAAAAAAGGAACAGAAATCAAAAGAGAAAGGATGAGGTAAAACTGATAGCGGATAAGTAATTACCTATCAGCTATTACTTATCAGCTATCACCTATCAGTTATCAACTTTCCCCTATCTCATTTCTAACCTCTAATTTCTCATTAAAGTCGAATTTATTTGGGCTGAAGAGCATTCAAGCGAATCCGAACCAAGAGCGCGGCATCTTTAACAGGTTTCCGATCGCTCTCTAAAAACGGAATAAGTTTTTTTTGAAGGCTTTCCACGTTTTTCTCGGAAATCTTGCGTCCCTTCTCTCTTCGCAATTCCAACGCCTCGGTTTTCTTTGAGAGATCAGCTAATGCGATGTACGCACGATCCTTTCGAATGGTGATCACCTCTGCCGTCAGCGATTTTACGGCTTCCGGCAAACTTTTTTTCAATGCATCATACGCGGGAACGCTTTCAAAGGATTTTTCTGTCAAAAGAAACTTCAAATCGCGAATTCCGTTTTTCGCCCAATCGTCGAAAAGCCGACAGAGCTCCTTAGCTTCTTCGTCTTCCTTTTCGCGAAGCGGCTCGACTTTCTCATCCAGATTACCGCCGCCGGGAACCAACGCCGCGAGAATCGATTTGTATCGGGTCGCCTTAAAATCCGGGAAAAGCGGCTCGCCTTCCGGGATTTTTTTCATGAGGTTCTCAACTTCTGCAAAAACTCTGTTCGGCGAACCTTTGGCAATCACCTTCCCGTTCGCGCCGATAAGCACGGCAAACGGAATTCCGCCGGGAATGCTTACGCCGGGAATTGAAGCATGCTGATAACCCGGGAACGCCAGCCCCTGCTCGTCAAGATAAGTTTTTACGCGCGGGGACACACCTTGAACGTAACTTGCGACGACAACCAAACGTCCGCGGCGAGCGTATTTTTCATAAATCTCCCGGAGGTGCGGCATACTTGCCCGACACGGCGGACACTGCAATCCCCAATATTCCCAAAGCACAACCTTCCCTTTCAGCGCTTTGGCTTTCAGTTCCGGACCGGAAATGTGCGCACTCTCCGAAAATTCGTTATAGGCGTTAACAAGAATCGGCTAATTCGCAAACGCGGGAACGGACGCTCCGCACCAACCCGACGCCGCGACAAGAAAAGTTAAAAGAAATCTCATGCGAACAGGCGTAAAACCGCCGTCTCTCTTCGTAAAGATTTTCCGTCACGGGAACACGAAAACAAGTGTGAACCATCAAAAAAACAAACGGGAAAGCTCCACGTTTAGACTCGCTGAAAAACAGCCCCGCTAGCCCGCCTAAAACGCCCAGATTCCGCTTTTCTCTTGATATCCGTTTTTTTTTTGCAAAATCAACTCTATCAAATGAGACAAACTTTCTAACTAACCACCAAAATCATTGGAACAATGAATGACGACTACGCCCCCATTAAATTAAAAGACTATTACTGCGCAGTGTTGGACATCTTAGGATACTCTGATAGCATAAAAGATCTTTTTGAGAAAATTGAGTATGACAACAAAATCGGTCGAGAACACGACACTGATCACTTTATCAACAAGATTTTGAATGCCTTAGACAAAAGCTGAATTGAGAAAAATGCAGAAACACCCACATCCGACAACATTAAAACGTGGTGTTTTTCCGACACCATTTTTCTGATAATCGAAAAAGATAGCTCTCCGAACAGTCTCAGTTCGCTGCTATCTTACGTTGGCTTTATTATAAAAAAGTTCCAGGAAGAAGGTCTCTACCTTCGAGGCGGAATCTCATGTTCCAAATGCGCAGTCCGATTTGACGGGAACTACACTTTTATCGCAGGGAATGCATTGATTAAGGCGCACGAAATAGAAACAAACGTAGCAATAAACCCCTGCGTCGTTATAGACGAAAAGATTCTAAATGAAGAAGGAGAATGTATAAGACATTTGGGATTCTGGAACAATGATCAGTTCCAACTTGATTTTGCACAACTCGTTTTCTCGGATCTGCTTTCGGAACAAAGAGAACGTAAAGCAATTTCAATCCTGAATCGCGTCAAAGAAGAAATTTTACGCCCCAGAAAAGATCCGAATGTTCAACTAAAGGTTCGGTTAAAATACGAATGGCTTCTGTCCTATTACTTGTGGTTCGTCTGTCGGAAAAAAATAGTAAGAAAAGAACTTTTGTCTGAATTTGTTCACCTTGTTAACCCGACATCAAAATTTACCCACTTGCGTGATGTTCCCCTGACAAATTGCTCAAGCATCAAAAACGCTAAAACCGACAAAAATGAAGAATAAAACGAAATATTTGCTCGCGGGAACGCTGTTGCTTGCGTGTCTTACCGGGTGTGTGTCAAACAATCCTGCAGATGCATTAAACATTTCTTTGGAATTAAAGTCATCATCGTCGCGACCATCTCAAAGTGCTCAAATTGAATTCGTCCGAATTCCTGCTGGAACATTTGTAATGGGAAGCCCGACAAACGAAGTGGGACGTAATAGCGACGAGGCACAGGTTCGAGTAACGCTTTCCGCATTTCATTTAGGGAAGACAGAGGTAACGCAAAGGCAGTGGAAAGCGGTCATGGGGACAAACCCATCGAAGTACAAGAACGACGATTTCCCCGTAGACTCTGTCTCTTGGTATGATGCAATGGAATTTTGTAAAGCGTTAACGGAATGGGGGCACCGTTCCGGAGCGATTCCTCAAACAATGAAATTTACACTCCCGACAGAAGCACAATGGGAATACGCCTGCCGAGCAGGAACGACGACTCGCTTTCACTCCGGAGACTCGGAAGTATTTCTTGCTAAATACGAACATTTTAGCGGGAAACACAGAGGCAATCTTGATTCACCGGCTAAAGTTGCAAGCTATCTCCCGAATCCGTGGGGGCTTTACGATATGCACGGGAACGTAAGAGAGTGGTGCTTGGATTACTATAGTAGTGTTCTTCTTGGAGGAGAAAATCCATGCAGACCTTTTCCCGTAAGCTCGCGACGAATTGTCCGAGGTGGCTCTTGGTGGACGAGACGCACAGGGAAGATGCATACGGAATGGTGTCGCTCTGCCAGTCGGAGGGCATTCGAACCTGATACTAGTGACGCCCTTATGGGCTTCCGCGTTGCGTTAGTCGAAATTTCCCCAACGCCCCCGCCTCAGGAGGCGCGCATTGGCGGGACATTATAACCTCAATCGTGATATACTCCAAAGCTCGGGATCGCTTAAAGCCGGCATGCTTTTGAAATTACCGCAAAAATAAGTTCGAATTCACAAATGCCTCTTAAATACTATGACAGCGATAAAATATAGACTTATTTGTGGGATACTGACAACAAGCCTCTTGGCAAGCGCATGCTCGTCACCCCAAGCCTCCACATTCTCTCTTGATTTGAACAATTTTCCGGACACTCCTAGGTTCTCCCAACGCACTTCCTCCATCCCGAGAGAAGTTCTTCCCGAATATAACACGAATTCTGCCTCATCATCATCGTATTCTTCGTCATCCTACACTTCTTCATCTTCAAGCTCAGATTTTTGGGATGGATTGCTTACATTTGCAGGACTTTTTCTTAATGTTGCAACAACAACGTACTCTACGTTTCAGGAAGTTGAGATGGCAAGAAAGACTGGATGGACAGGAGAGTACCAGCCGGAATGGGATCGAATGACGAGAGGACAAGCGATTGAATATATAAAGGAGCACCCAGAAATCTGGACACATGTTTATGTTCTTCCCTCCGAATAATAACTATAGCAAACACTTTCTTTTGACAGAAAAACACCTTTCACAAATGTCTACTCTCTCGTAACGATAAAAAGAACGGTTAATCCTTCCCTTAACGAATGAAATACAACAATCACATGAAACGCTTTATTTCTCTTTTAGTCCTCTCTATTGCCGGAATCGCCTTTACCGGATGCCTCTCCGAACAGAGAAAAAGCTCTCGAGAAGCTATCAAATGGGACCGCAAAGCCGCTGAACAAGGACTCGTCGAAGCTCAGCACAACCTCGGGATTGCCTACTGCTACGGAGAGGGCGTAGAAAAAGACCTTCGGGAAGCCGTCAAATGGTACCGCAAAGCCGCTGAACAAGGGGATGCCGACGCTCAGCACAACCTCGGGGGTTGCTACTACAACGGAGACGGCGTAGAAAAAGATCTTCGGGAAGCCGTTAAATGGTTCCGTAAAGCCGCTGAACAAGGGGACGCCGACGCTCAGTATAACCTCGGGATTTGCTACCGCAACGGATACGGCATAGAAAAAGACCTTCGGGAAGCCGTCAAATGGTACCGCAAAGCCGCTGAACAAGGATTAGCCCAAGCTCAGTTTAACCTCGGGAGTTGCTACGACAACGGATACGGCATAGAAAAAGATCCTCGGGAAGCCGTCAAATGGTACCGCAAGGCCGCTGAACAAGGACTCGCCGACGCTCAGCACAACCTCGGGGTTTGCTACTACAACGGAGACGGCGTAGAAAAAGATCCTCGGGAAGCCGTCAAATGGTACCGCAAGGCCGCTGAACAAGG
>CAZPYE010000034.1:0-1838 GCA_964590115.1 uncultured Enterobacteriaceae bacterium | reverse complement strand
TCGGGAGTTGCTACGACAACGGATACGGCATAGAAAAAGATCCTCGGGAAGCCGTTAAATGGTGGCGCAAGTCCGCTGAACAAGGATTAGCCCAAGCTCAGTTTAACCTCGGGAGTTGCTACGACAACGGATACGGCATAGAAAAAGATCCTCGGGAAGCCGTCAAATGGTACCGCAAGGCCGCTGAACAAGGACTCGCCGACGCTCAGCACAACCTCGGGGTTTGCTACTACAACGGAGACGGCGTAGAAAAAGATCCTCGGGAAGCCGTCAAATGGTACCGCAAGGCCGCTGAACAAGGACTCGTCGAAGCTCAGCACAACCTCGGGATTGCCTACTGCTACGGAGAGGGCGTAGAAAAAGACCTTCGGGAAGCCGTCAAATGGTACCGCAAAGCCGCTGAACAAGGGGATGCCGACGCTCAGCACAACCTCGGGGGTTGCTACTACAACGGAGACGGCGTAGAAAAAGATCTTCGGGAAGCCGTTAAATGGTTCCGTAAAGCCGCTGAACAAGGGGACGCCGACGCTCAGTATAACCTCGGGATTTGCTACCGCAACGGATACGGCATAGAAAAAGACCTTCGGGAAGCCGTCAAATGGTGGCGCAAAGCCGCTGAACAAGGGCACGACAAAGCTCAGTTTAACCTCGGGATTTGCTACGACAACGGAGAGGGCGTAGAAAAAGATCTTCGGGAAGCCGTCAAATGGTGCCGCAAGGCCGCTGAACAAGGACTCGTCGAAGCTCAGCACAACCTCGGAAGTTGCTACTTCTACGGAGAGGGCGTAGAAAAAGATCCTCGGGAAGCCGTCAAATGGTGGCGCAAGGCCGCAGTGCAAGGGTACGCCAAAGCTCAGTATTACCTCGGGATTTGCTACTGCTACGGAGAGGGCGTAGAAGAAGCTCCTCGGGAAGCCGTCAAATGGCTACGTAAAGCCGCAGAGCAAGGGCACGCCAAAGCTCAGGAAGCCCTCAAACAATTTGATAAGTAAAGCAACGGATTCGGAGAATTTTTCGAAGCGCTTTTAGGAATCGGAGTTAGTATACTTGATCTCGCGGGAACGCAGAAAGTTTTTTCAATTTAAACATCTGGGCACGACACTTATATTTTCACTTATGAATAAACATCCTCGTTCCCGACCTAATTCCTCCGGCAAAGCTACTCTTTTTTTATTTTTAAGAATGTTCGCATTCGCGTTCCTTTATCTTGGGATAGGATTTTGCGGCGGTATGCTGTTCTCAACAAACGACCAATCTCCGCCGGAAGAAACCGTTACTAAATTTACAAGAGATCCGCGTCTCGAAGCGGCAGATTTTCTTGAAAATACACGCCTCAAATTCAATCAGCTGTTGAGCGACGCATGGGATTACTCAAAAAACTCTCGCTGGCCTCTCTATCAAATCGACACAAACTACAGCTCCTGGACAGAAACAAAGCTCTCCGAAATGCAGGAAGACTGGCTTGACCTGGCGCTTGACCGGGTCTCCGCTAGTACAGACTCACTATTAAAGAAAGAATACTATCAAGACTCCGAGCGATGGAGAGAGTTCTTTGAAACTGAAATAAAGAAGCCTGTTGGGTCTGAAGGTGGTAGTGCGTATTCATCAGATCTCGCGTGGAGAGAACTTAATTTAAGGCTCCGTCGTATAGAACAACTCAAGAATTGGCTACATCGTTTCGAGTCCGAGCAGGAAGAATAAACCGTTTCCTTTTAAATCCCCCCTCCCTTAAATATTCCTTTTTCCTACGTTCCCGCGAATCGGTTTTCGTTTTTCGGGAACGTTTTTTTTACCCCGTTCCTCCCCCTTTCCCTCCTCTTTAAAGGCGTCAAAAGCTT
>CAZPYE010000033.1:0-18368 GCA_964590115.1 uncultured Enterobacteriaceae bacterium | reverse complement strand
TTTTCGCCGTCGGGGACGGACTGTTCCGACCAGCCGCCGCCGAGAGCCTTGTAGAGCGAAATCATCGAAGCGATTTTCGCGAAACGCGTCTGAACCAGATTTTGCTCTGCCGCGAGAAAATCGTTCTGGGCGAGCAGAACGTCCGTGTAGCTGATTACGCCGTCGCCGCCGCGATAATTTGCCGCAGAAAGTTCGTAGCGGCGCGCCTGCGCTTTGAGCGCGGCTTCGTCCGCGGCGATACGGGCATTGATGGATTTTTGCACGACGAGTTCGTCCGCCACTTCGCGGAATGCGTTTTGAATCGCTTTTTCGTAGTTTGCGATTTCGATTTCCTTTTGCAGTTCGGCGACATCGCGTTGTGCTTCGAGACGGCCGTTAAAGTAATCGAAAATCGGAACGTTTACGCTCGGAACAAAGCTCCACGTGCGCGCGGAGCCCGTGAAAAGGTCGTCGAGTTCGACGGAAGCGAGACCTGCCGTTCCCGTGAGCGAAATACTCGGAAAAAATGCGGCACGCGCGGCGCCGATGTTGGCATTTGCGGCGCGGAGTGCGCGTTCTGCGGCAAGCACGTCCGGGCGCAACACGAGCGCGAACGACGGAATTCCCGCGTCGAGCGGCTTGAGCAAATTCGCGGATGCAATCGGAAGCGCGGGAACGTCCTCAAACTGCGGCAATTCCGTTTCGCCTACGAGCTGAGCGAGCGCATTTTTCGCCTGATCGCGGACTTCCGTCAGCTGTTGCACGGCGGAAACCATCGACTGATACTGAGCCTCGGCGGCGGCGAGATCGATTTCCGTAATCGCACCCTTTTCGAAGCGTTCCTTCATGATACCGAACCAGTTTTCCGTCGTCGCAAGCATTTTTTGCGAAATGGCGAGACGCTCGGTGGCAAGCTCAAGCGTGTAATATTGCAGAGCGATTCGGGCGACGAGCGAAAGGCGCACCGCGCGTTCGTTTTCCGCGGCGGCGAGCCACTGCTCAAGAGCCTGATCCGTCATGGAGCGAACGCGTCCCCAAAGGTCGATTTCGTAAGATGCGGCGACGCCGACCTGCCAGGTGTTCGTCGTCATCGCCTGCCCCATCATCGAGAGATATTCGTTCGTGCGGGAACGCGAAAACGCGGCGTTCCCGGCGAGATTCGGAAGCAGTTCCGCCCACTGAATATCGTAGCGGGCGCGAATCTGCTCGACGGTAAGAATGGCGACGCGGAGATCGCGATTCTTTTCGAGCCCGGACTTAATGAGCGCTTTAAGGCGTTCGTCGGCGAAAAATTCCGACCAGCCGAGGCGCGTGACGGCAGTTTCGTCCGGTGTCGTTGCCGCGATTCCCGCGTAGGTTTCGGCGACGATATCGTTCACGTCGGGACGCTCATAGTCGGGAGCCATCGTCGTACAAGCCGTCGCAACCGCAAGAAACGGAAGAATGGAAAGGTATTTGAACATGATTTTTTGTTTGTTTAAAGGTGAGAGCTTAATGCTTAAAGCTTAAAGAAATTTTCCTTTTTCGAAATCTGAACGAAAGACCTCTTTAAGCTTTAAGCCCTAAACTTTAAGCTTTCGTTAATGCTTAACTACGGCGTTCGGTTTGCGCTCGGCGACGCGGAACACCTTGCGGATAATCACATAGAAGCACGGAATCAGGAAGCAACCGAGAATCGTCGCCGCAAGCATCCCGCCGATAACGCCGACGCCGATGGAATTCTGCGCAGCGGAAGACGCTCCCGTGGCACGCGCCAGCGGCACGACACCGAGAATGAACGCGAACGACGTCATCAGAATCGGACGCAGTCGGAGCTGTACCGCTTCCAAAGTCGCGTCGTAAAGGTTGCGGCCCTGTTCCTGCAGGTCTTTCGCGAATTCGATAATCAAAATAGCGTTTTTCGTAGAAAGACCGATAATAACGAGGAAGCCGACCTTGAAGTAAACGTCATTGTAAAGCCCGCCCAGCATCGTCGCACAAACGGACCCGAAAATCCCGACGGGAACGATGAGAATAACGGCGAACGGAATCGACCAGCTTTCATACAACGCCGCCAAGCAAAGGAAGACGATGATGAGCGAGAGCGCATAAAGTGCGGGTGCCTGATTGCCGGAGGTGCGCTCTTCGAGGGATTGCCCCGTCCATTCCCCGCCGACGCCGGTGATTCCGATTGACGGAAGATACTCCATAACAATTTCTTCGAACTGCGCCATCGCTTCCCCGGAAGAACGTCCCGGCTTCGGCTGTCCGACGATATTGAGCGACGGGAATCCGTTGTAGCGCGTAAGCGCGGGTGCGCCCTGAATCCACTCGAAAGAAACCACTTCGGAAAGCGGCATCATCGAGCCGGAATTCGTGCGCACATACATATTCGTAAGTTCTTCCGGAGACGTGCGATCTTTCGGGTCGAGTTGGACAATCACACGCTGAACGCGGGAACCCTGCACGAAGTTGTTCACGTAAGACGAGCCGAATGCAACCTGAATCGCCGAATGCAAGGCGCCGATGTCCGCGCCGAGTGTCATTGCCTTCTCGCGGTCGATATTCATCTTGAGCATCGGACCGTCGTTCAGCCCTTGGAGGCGCACGCCCGTCATCGCGGTTTCCGGCCCGTTGGCTTTTGCCAAAATTGCGTTCAAAGCCTTCACGAGTGCCTCGTGCCCTATCCCGCCGCGATCCTGCAACTGGTATTCAAAGCCCGTCGCGTTCCCGAGTTCCATAATCGGCGGCAAGTTCATCGAAATAACCATACCGTCCGGATTATTATAAAAGTGTCCGGAGATTCGGGCGGCGACAGCCTCGGCGGAATGTTCGTAGCCCTTGCGTTCGCTCCAGTCTTTGAGTTTAACGAAGGAAAGCCCGACGTTTTGTCCGCGTCCGTTAAAAGAAAAGCCCTGAACGGCGAAGATTGCGTCCACTTCCGGCTGCGCCATTGCGAAATCTTCATACTTTTTGATGAGCTCGAGCGTGCGTTCCTGCGATGCCGTCTGCGGGAGCTGAATGAGCGCGACAATGTTCCCCTGGTCTTCGTCCGGCAAGAATGCCGTCGGCAAGCGCAGGTAAAGCCAACCGAAGCCCGCACCGATGGCGAGGAAGGAAACGATGCCGATGATGCTGTGTCTAATCATAACCGCGACGATGCCTTTGTAGCCCTTCGTCATGCGGTCGAAATTGCGGTTGAACCAACCGGCAATCCCGCGCTGTTTTCCCGCCGGGTTGTGTTTGAGCATCGACGCGCAAAGCGCCGGTGTCAGCGTCAGCGCGAGGAAGAGCGAGAACACCATCGACGCGATGAGCGTCAGCGAGAACTGGCGGTAAATCACGCCGACGGAGCCGGAGAAGAACGCCATCGGAATAAACACCGCCGTCAGAACGAGCGTAATCCCGATAAGCGCTCCCGTAATCTGGTCCATCGCCTTGCGCGTCGCTTCGCGCGGCGGCAAACCTTCCTCGGTCATAATGCGCTCGACGTTTTCGATAACGACGATCGCGTCGTCAACGAGAATCCCGATGGCGAGCACCATCCCGAACATCGTAAGCACGTTAATCGAGAATCCCATCGCAAAAAGCGCGGCGCAGGTCCCGAGCAAGGCAATCGGAACGACAATTGTCGGAATAAACGTAGCACGCAGGTTTTGCAAAAATACGAGCATGACAAGGAAGACGAGCACGATCGCTTCCACGAGCGTTTTAATGACTTCGTAAATCGACACGCGAACGAAGACGGTCGTGTCCAGCGGGAAGTCGTAAGTCAGGCTTTCCGGGAAGAACTTAGAAAGTTCGTCGAGTTTGGCTTTGACGGCGTTCGCAACTTCGAGCGCGTTCGCGCCCGTCGCAAGTTTGCATCCCAAGCCCATGGAAACGCGCCCGTTGTAGTGCGACTCGAACTGGTAGTTCATTTCGCCGACTTCAACGCGAGCGACGTCGCGCAGGTAAACGCGGGAACCGTCATCAAGCGTGCGCAGGAAAATATTTTCAAATTCCGTCGGTGTTTCGAGCGTTCCCGGTCCCTGAATCGTTACGGCGATTTGTGCGCCCGGAAGTGCGGGTGCGCCGTTGACTTCTCCGGCGGGAACCTGAACGTTCTGCGCTTTGAGCGCGGCGACGACATCCGTCGCCGTCATGTTAAACGAGTTCAGTTTGTTCGCATCGAGCCAAATACGCATCGCGTTTTCGGCACCGAAGAAGTCCACCTGCCCGATTCCGTTAACGCGCTGAACCTGGTCGAGAATGTTCGAGGCGATATAGTTCCCGATTTCCGCTTTCGGAATCGAGTCGTCCTTCGAGTAAAACGCGACGACGAGAAACATATTGCGCGCCGCCTTTTTGACGGTAACGCCGGTTTGCTGAACGTCCGCCGGAAGCATCGGCGTCGCGAGCGAAACCTTGTTCTGAACCTGAACCTGCGCCGTGTCGTCGTTCGTTCCCGGATTGAAGTAAACCGTGATTTCGGAGTTCCCCGTCGAGTCGGACGTCGAGGTCGTGTAAAGCAGGTTGTCGATCCCGTTGAGCTGTTGCTCGATGATGGATGTAACGGTTTTCTGCGTCGTTTCCGCCGAAGCACCCGCATAGGATGCCTGAACGGAGATGGACGGCGGCGCGATGGTCGGATATTGCGCGATCGGCAAGAATTTGATCGAAATCAAACCGAACAGAATAATCATCAGCGAAAGCACCCAAGCGAAAACGGGGCGGTCGATGAAGAATTTTGCCATGGAAATTCCTTGTTTTTGTTAATTTTAAAGATGAAAACAAAGCTCGCGGGAACGCATTTTTCGGGGCGTTCCCGTTCAAACCTTATTGTTGAGGAGCTTCTGCCGATGCGGGAACGGAAACTTCGGGCTCTTCGGGAACTACCGTTGCCGGAGCCTTGTTCAACGGAACGGCTTTAACGCCGTTCCCGCTCTGAAGTGCCATGCCGATTGCGATCATCCCGTCGGTAACGATGCGGTCGCCGGGCTTCAACCCGTCCGTAACCGTCCATTTCCCGTCCGACATTTTTCCGATTGTAATCGGACGCGGAATAACCATATCGCCCTGTCCGACGGTAAAAATCGTTGCCTTGCCCGCAGTGCCGAGCGCGACGGCTTTCTGCGGGACGAGTATCGCCTGCCTGTTCACGCCTTCGAGCAGTGTCGCGCGCGCAAACATTCCCGGAAGCAGAAGATTGTCCGGATTCGGGAATTCCGCCCGCAAAGTATACATTCCCGTCGATTTATCGACCGTAACTTCGGAGAATTTCAGCGTGCCTTTGTGCGCATAAACGGAGCCGTCTTCGAGAACGAGTTCCACGGGAACGGTGTTTTCGTCGATTTTTTCAACCGTTCCCGCGGCGATTGCCTTGCGGAGTTCGAGGAACGAGGTCGCCGAGCGCGTGAAGTCAAAGTTAATCGGATCCATCTGCTGAATGACCGCCATTTTCGTGAGCGCGTTGCCGGAAACCATACCGCCTTCCGTAACGAGTGCCGCGCCGACAATGCCGGAAATCGGAGCCGTTACCGTCGCATAGCCGAGATTGATTTCCGCGGATTTTAACTGCGCTTCCGCCGCGAGCAACGCCGCCTTCGCCGTATCGACGGCAATCATCGCGTCGTCGTAGTTTTGGCGGCTCACCCCGCCCGTCGGCAGGAGTTCGGAAAAGCGTTTAAACGTAATTTCGGCACCGTTCAAATTCGCCTTGGCGACTTCGACCTGAGCGGCAGCCGCATCGCGCGCGGCTTGGAGCGGAGCGGGATCGATTTGGAAAAGCACCTGATCTTTTTCGACCTTCGCGCCTTCTTCAAATTTGCGTTCGAGCAAAATGCCCGTTACGCGTGCGGAAACGTCCGCCAGGCGCACGGCGTCAATGCGCCCCGGCAATTCCTGCACCATTTGATGTTCGCTGAAACTCACCGTTTCAATCGTCACGGCAACTTCCGCCGGCCCCGAAGGAGCCGCTCCCTCCGCCTTTTTGTCATCACAACCCGTGAACGCGAGCGTTCCCGTGAGCGCGACAACCGCCGCCGCAAAGAAGTTTTTCCTGAATTTATTTTTTTTCATAAACTTTATCTTTTCTTTGATTTTTAAATATTAAAGATATCCGATTCTCTTCGATTACCCTTTCAGCGTCGCCGTCGGCTCCGCGCAGAAAATGGACAGCACGCAGTTGATAAACATTTCGAGATACGTTTTCTCGGAAACATCCTTCGGATACCTGCCCTTTTTGTAGGGAGCGATCGACTGCCAACCGGCGAGCATCGCGTGAACGCTTTCCATGCGAAATCTCAATTCCAGAGTAGAGAGCCGGGGAAAAGTTTTCGAAAATTCCTCCAAAAACCTATCGTGAACTTCTTTCGTCGTTCCTTCGAGATATTCGAACACTTTCTGTTCAAAAACGCCACGCCGCGAAAAAAGCATCATAAAAAGCTGATGCACCTCTTTGGCGCCGCATTCCGTGCGCGGCAAAATCATCGCTTCAAGCAGGCGACGCGCATCAATCGGAGCCGTTCCCGCTTCGGCGCGAGCCTCTTCCAGCATCTCGACCTGACGCGTCATCAGCGGCTTGATGTAGTTGTCAAAAACGGCAAACAGCAAGGCTTCTTTGTCCTTAAAATAATAATACGCGACCGAGAGATTCACGTTTGCCAACGCCGTAATATCCCGCATCGATGCCCCGGAGAAACCCTTTTCGGCAAAAAGTTTTTCCGATGCTTCAAGAATGCGTTCCCGAGTGCGAAAACTTTTTTCGCGCATAACCTTGCTTTTTCTCATCATAATTAGAACGAACGTTTCTAATGCAGAAGCATAAAAAGGTCAATTTCATTTCCCTGTTTTCCGGGCGGAAAATGGAAAAAAAGAACGAAACGAAATTCTAATTTCATCCGCACATTTTCTGAACGGGAAAAACCTAAGCTGTGTGAACTTTAACCTGAAAATACGATAATGAAAGTTCACAACAAAACACTCCTCGCCTCTGCGGCGGCGTTTATCGCGCCTCTCGCCCTCAACGCGCAACAGGCAAACGACTCCGTTCCCGCGAAGGAATCCGACGGCATAAAGCTCGAAGTCGCCCCCAAAGCCTCCGTCAGGGTTTCCGGATACGCTCAGGCTCAATATTACATCGCAGATGCCGGCAACAACACCGGAGATGCCTACTCCGGTTTTGCCGTTCGCCGCGCCGCGATTTCGGTAAAGGGAGACATCAGCGAAAACTGGTCGGCGGAAGTCGGCTTCGAAATCGACAGCGGAAGCGGCTCAAAACTCGACGGCGCCTTCGTGGACAAAGCGATTATCGCCTACAAATCGGAACACGGGAAACTGACTGCAGGCTACCAAAAACCCGCCTTCCTCATGGAGGAATATTCCTCTTCAAAAACCCGGCTCTGCATTGAACAATCCGTCGCCTCCCGTTATTTTGCGAAAACGAAGAGCGGCATCAGCCAACTCTCCGGCCGTCACGGAGGCGTTTGGTGGGAAGGAAAAGCCGGGGAACTGAAATACACCGTCGCCGCGACGAATCAATACAAGGAAGATTTCAACAGCGACAACAACGACGGCGTCGCTTTCTACGGGAACGTTGCCTATGTATTCAAAAATACCGACGGCACGGAAGCCGAATTCGGAATCAACGGCGTTTACAATCCGGGTAACGACACCCGGGACGAAAGCGGAGCATTCACGGCAACGAAGGCTCCGCACGGGAACGTTTACGGTCTCGAAGCCTACGCAAAAATCAAAATCGACGGCTTCACGGGAATTCTCGACGCCGTCTATGCGGACGGAGACGAAGATGCCGGGGTAAAAGATGCCGTCATGGGCGTGAACGCCACGGCCGCCTACCGCTTTAAGAGCGATATAGAACCGGTGCTCCGGCTCTCCTATGTCGATGTCGGCGACAATGCGGACCTCGGACCGAATATGCTGCAAAACACTCCCGCAGGCACGAAAGACCACGACAGCGCATTCGGGGCATACGTCGGCGCGAATTTCTACGCGAATAAAAACATCAAAATCTCCGCCGGATACGAATTCACGAAATTTGACGGCGGTGCAAAATCCGAAGATGCCAACGCGTTCCGCGTCCAACTTCAGGCGGTATTCTAAGTGACGCGGCGGGAACGCTGCGTTCCCGCCGCAAAAAAAAGAAGCGTTCCCGCGCGGCTAAAACCGTTTTGAGCGGGAACGCTTCTTTTCGCGTCAAGCCGTCCGGCTTATTTGCGTTCAAACATTTTACGGATTGCGGCACCGACGACTTCGACGGTGTGCTTGCCGAGCTGTTCGCGCTTCTTCGCAAGCATCGGAGCGCCCTTGCCCGCTTCGCGGAGCCAATCTTTCGCGAATTTGCCCGTCTGAATGCGTTCGAGCGATTCCTTCATGCGCTTTTTCACGTCCGGCGTAATGATTTTCGGTCCGTTGTAGTATTCGCCGAATTCCGCCGTGTTGGAAATAACGCCGTTCATCGCCGCAATCCCCTTATTGTAAATAATATCGACGATAAGCTTCGCTTCGTGCACGCATTCAAAATACGCCATTTCCGGCGGGTAGCCCGCTTCGGTGAGCGTTTCGAAGCCGTATTTCATCAGGTCGACAAGACCGCCGCAGAGGACGTTCTGTTCTCCGAAGAGATCTTCGTAGGTTTCCTGTTCCATCGTGCATTCGAGCACGCCGCCGCGCGTGAGACCTTCCGCCTTCGCGATGGCGAGAGCCGTTTGGAGAGCCGTTCCCGTCGCATCCTGATACACGGCGACGAGCCCGGGGCAACCGAATCCTTCTTCGAAAACGCGGCGCACTTCCGTTCCCGGGCCCTTCGGCGCAACCATAATCACGTCGACATCCGCCGGAGGAACAATCGTTTTGAAGACGTAAGCAAAGCCGTGCGAGCAGCAAAGCGTCTTCCCCGGAGCAACGAATTTCTTAATCTGTTTTTCGTAAACTTCGTTGTGCTTTTCGTCGGGAAGAAGAATGTGGATGACGTCCGCCTTCTTCGCCGCCTTATCGACCGACATTACGTCAAAACCGTCCGCCTTCGCCGCCTTAAAGGACTTTCCCGCACGCACGCCGATAATAACATTTACGCCGGAGTCGCGCATACAGAGCGCCTGAGCGCGTCCCTGTGCCCCGTAGCCGAGAACGGCAACCGTCTTGCCCTTCAGCACGTCGAGCGAAGCGTCTTTTTCATGGTAAACTTTTACGCTGCCGACGGGAACTTTCTTACCGCTCGCCGCCTTCTTCGCGGGAACGGTTTTCTTGGCGGCACAGGCTTTTTTACCGCAAGCCTTTTTCGCGGGAGCGGCAGCCTTTTTCGCCGCCGGAGCTTTTTTCGTAGGAGCTTTTTTCGTGGCCATAATAATTTGAATTAAAAATTGATAAAAAAAATAGGATTACCCGCGCACGGCGTTGAGTCCGCGTTCGAGGGAAAGCGTTCCCGTGCGTGCCATCTCGATGATTTCGTAATTTTCGAGCAACTTCATCAGGGTTTTCACCTTGTTGGCGTTCCCGGTTACTTCGAGCACCAGGCTTTCCAGAGAAACGTCAATAACCTGAGCGCGGAAAATCCCCGCGATTTCGAGAATCTGCGAGCGCGTTTCCTGATTCGCCTTCACCTTTACCATGACGAGTTCGCGGGAAACGAAATCCACGCCGTCAAAGTTCTGCACCGTCACCACGTTGATAAGTTTTTCAAGTTGGCGAACACAGCGGTCAAAGCCGGCATCGTCGGCAACCACCGTCGCCGTAATGCGGGAATAGCGGGGATCATTTGTCGGACCGACATTGAGCGTTTCGATATTAAAACCGCGTCCGCTAAGCAAACCGGAAACGCGGGCGAGAACGCCGAACTTATTTTCAACCAGAGCAGAAAGGGTGTGCTTGTTCATACAGCAAAAAAATGGTGGACGCTGAGGGACTCGAACCCCCGACCCTCTCGGTGTAAACGAGATGCTCTAACCAACTGAGCTAAGCGTCCTAAAAAACGTGGTTTCGCGACTATGCCGAGAATAACGCGTTCGCGCAAGCGATAAATTAATCCTTTTCGCGGCAAAAGGGACAAAAAACGGTTCACTTTACGGGAAAACCGGCTTCGGGAACGCCGTTTCGAGGCGAAAAACTTTCCGTTTTCAAGTCTGCGACAAATGCGTTAGGCTCGCCGCATGATTCAAAAACCGGAACTGCTTTTGCCTGCGGGAACGCTCCGGAGGCTCAAAATCGCGCTCTCCTACGGAGCGGATGCCGTTTACGTCGGAATGCCTTCGCTTTCCCTGCGGGCGACGGTCGGTCTCACCCAAGACGAATTGGCGGAAGGCGCACGCCTGATGCACGCCGCCGGAAAGAAAATTTACGTCGCTCTCAACCTGTTTTCAAAAAATGCGGATATCGAAAAGCTTCCGGCGATTGCCGAAAAATTGCGGGAAATTTCACCGGACGGAGTCATCGTTTCCGATCCCGCAATCTTTGTCTTTTTAAAAGAAAATGCGCCGGGGATTCCGCTTCACGTTTCGACTCAGGCGAATGTCTCTTCATGGGCAACGGTGGAATTCTGGCAAAAACTCGGAGCGGAACTCTGCGTGCTTTCACGCGAGACGACATTCTGGGAAATTTGCGAAATCCGTCGCCGCGTTCCCGCGATGAAACTGGAAATGTTTATTCACGGAGCGATGTGCATGAGCTATTCCGGGCGTTGCCTTCTCTCCGCATTTATGACCGGACGCAGTGCCAATCAGGGCAAGTGCGCTCAATCCTGCCGCTGGAACTACAAAGTTTTTCTCGAAGAGGAAAAGCGCCCCGGCGAACTGATTTCCGTCGAAGAAGACGAGCGCGGCACCTATTTCATGAACTCCCGCGACTTGTGTCTTCTCCCGGAGTTGCCGAAAATTCTCGGTGCGGGCATCGCTTCTCTCAAAATCGAAGGGCGCAACAAAAGCGACTACTACGTGGCTCAAACCGCGCGCGTTTATCGTGCCGCGATTGACGCGTGGTTCGAAAATCCCGCCGCGTGGAATGCCGAACCCTATATGCGGGAACTCGCCATGCTTCAAAATCGCACTTATACGCGCGGATTCTTCGGCGGCGTTCCCGGAGCGGAAGCGCAAAATTACGAAAGCACCGTCAGCGTCGGGAACGCGCAAAACGTCGGCATGGTCGTCGAAAATTCCCCGTTCGTGCAGGCGACGGGAACGCCGCCCGAAAATTTTGTCCATGTCGAAATCCGCAACAAGATTTCGCGGGGAGACGAAATCGAGTTTCTCCTGCCCGGCGTTTTTGAACCGCTGAAAATTTCCGTTGCCGAAATTTACGACGGTTTCACGGGAAAACCAGCCGAAGCCGTTTCTGCCGGTCGCGCCGGGCAAACCGCCCTGTTCCCGCGCACGCTATTCCCGTCCGGAGGCGTTCCCGCGCCGCTCACGATGGTGCGCAAAAAAAATTAAGGAACCCCGGAGCCGGCTCCGAAAGTTCCTTAATTCTAAAAAAAAAACGGATTTTTAGCCGATTGCGGCTTTGAGCGCGTCCGCCTTATTCGTCTGCTCCCACGGAAGCCCGGCTTTCGTGAAGTGCCCGTATTGCACCGTTCCCGCGTAAATCGGGCGCAACAAATCGAGTTGCTCGATGATTGCCGCCGGCTTAAACGAAAACACTTTTTTCACCGCCGCGATAATCTTTTCGTCGGAAACCGTTCCCGTGCCGAAAGTGTCAATGTGGATGCTGGTCGGTTCCGGCTCGCCGATTGCGTAGGCGACCTGTAATTCGCAACGCTTCGCCAAGCCTGCCGCGACAATGTTTTTCGCCGCCCAGCGGCACATATACGCGCCGGAGCGGTCAACCTTCGACGGGTCTTTCCCGGAAAAAGCTCCGCCGCCGTGACGCCCGACGCCGCCGTAGGTGTCGACGATGATTTTGCGTCCGGTCAACCCGGCATCTCCGTTCGGACCGCCGATAACGAATTTTCCGGTCGGATTGATGAAAAACTTTGTTTCCGAAGAAATGAACTCCGCCGGAAGCACCGAGCGAATGAGTGCTTCTCCGAATTTGACGATTTCCGCATGTTCGACGTCTTCCGTGTGCTGAGTGGAAAGAACGACGTTTTCAATCGCGGCGGGAACACCGTTTTCGTAACGCACGGCGACCTGCGATTTGCAGTCCGGGCGCAACCAGCGGGCGGCGGGTTCTTCGGGATTTTTGCGGATTTCCTCCAACCTGCGCAAAATGCGGTGCGCAAACATGACGGGAGCGGGCATCAGCTCCGGCGTTTCGTCCGTCGCGTAGCCGAACATAATTCCCTGGTCGCCCGCGCCCTGCTCCGCGGTGCTTTTTCCGGAAGCGGCGGCGGCATCCACGCCCTGAGCAATATCGGGAGACTGCTGCCCGATGAGATTCAGGATTTTGACCGTTCCCGCATGGAAAACGGCGTCGTCGCGAACATCGACGTAGCCGATCTCGCGGATGGCACCGCGCACCACGGCATCAAAATCCACTTTCGCCGAAGTCGTAATTTCGCCGGCGAGCACAACGTTCCCGTCCTTGACGAGCGTTTCGCAGGCGACGCGGGAACGCGGATCCTGAGTCAGGCACGCATCAAGAATGCTGTCGGAAATAAAATCCGCCACCTTGTCGGGATGTCCCGCGCCGACGGATTCCGATGAGAATGTAAAACCTTCCATGTGTCAAAAATCGGTAAAAAACGGAGCCGGGGATTTTCTAAGAATCAGTCCCGTTTATCAATAGTTAAAAATTCGCAGATTCGGGCTCGGGTTCATCAATCTCGACCGAAACGTTGCAAATGCCCGTCTCGGACAAAGCCGACAGCATTTTCGACAAATCGGAGGCAAGCACATTCGCCTTTACCGAAATTTTAACTTCCGCCTGCCGTATCCCGGGAGTATTCGCCGTTTTTTCCGCCAACGCACGCAAATCCTCTTCGTCGACGGGAACGTCGCCGAGAAAAAGCGTTTTCCCGTCAAAAATCAATACGACGGGGTCCGGAGACGCCTTGCTTAGGGATTTTGCCAAATCTTTCAGAGAATCCGGCGCATCCGCCGGCGGGACGACATCGACGACATGCGCCTCGCCGTCAATCAGATCCGTCCGGTAAAAAAGGAATCCGTCTGCGAGCTGAACGGATTTCGTATCCGGCATCGGCAAATTGCGCGAAATCGTATCGAGTTGTTCAAGCCAAACGGCTTCCGGAATTCCGCCGTTATAAAGCCGAATCGCCTCCTCGCGCGACATTTCGCCGGAAAGCCCGGGACCGATGCAACCGGACACGCACGCGCCCGTCGCCAAAAGCAAACTCGCTACCATTTTTTTCATAAAAAAAAGAATATCCTTCACGTATTCTTTCTCCGCAATCTTTTATTCGCACGCCCGGACACGAAATAAAGGTCTTGCGCAATCACTACCGATTCGATTGCCTTTATCCCTCCTTGCGGAGCAAAACGGTTTTGGTCCGCTGAAAACCAACACGAAAAAAATACGAAAATACGATGAAAAAATCCCTCCTTCTTGCGTCCGTCGCCGCCGTCGCGGCAATCGTTTCCGGCTGTGCCGGCTACACGCCGCGCGGAGCGCTCGTCACGGACGTAACACTTCCCTATGCGGTTGCAGACGCTTCCGCCAAGGTCGAATCCCTCAAGGTCGGCAAGTCCCAGTGCAAAGACCTTCTCTCCCTTGTCGCACAAGGCGACGCGTCCGTCGCAGCGGCTATGAAAAACGGCAACATCACGAAGGTTCACTTCGTTGACTGGAAAGCCAACAACATTCTCGGTCTCATCGGGACCTACGAATGCACGGTTTACGGCGAATAATTCCTTGCCGAAAATCCGAAAAAACGCGGATGCTTTAACCGGCTCCGCGTTTTTTTATTTCGCGAATTTCAGGCGCGGCACACAGGCGAGTAAGGCGCGGGTGTATTCGTGTTGCGGAAAGGATATCACGTCTGCGGCGCGACCTTCCTCCACTTTTTCTCCGCGAAAAAGCACGACGGCGCGATCCGCAGTCTGCGCGACGATTCCGAAATTGTGCGTAATCAGCAAAACGCTCATGCCGAAGCGTTCCCGAAGGGAGAGAAGCAAGTCCATGATTTGCTTTTGAATCGTAACGTCCAACGCCGTGGTCGGCTCGTCCGCAACGAGAATTTTCGGTTCGCAGGCAAGCGCCATCGCAATCATCACGCGTTGCTGCATTCCGCCGGAAAACCGATGCGGGAACGAGTCCGCCAAATCCGGATTCACGCCGACGGCGGAAAGCACTTCCCGCACGCGTTCCCGCCGCGCTCGCGCCGTTTTCAGCGCGGGAACGTGAAAGCGCAGTGCTTCTTCAATCTGCCAGCCGACCGTATAAACCGGATTCAGGGAACTGAGCGGGTCCTGAAAAATATACGCGATTTCCCGCCCGCGAATTTTGCGCAATTCCCGCTCCGGCAATCCGAGAATTTCCCGCCCGTCGAGCTTCACGCTCCCGCGGACACGACAGGCGGGCGCGCCCGGCAAAAGCCCGGCAAGCGCCTGAGACGTTACGGACTTCCCGCTGCCGCTCTCGCCGACCACGGCAAGAATTTCTCCCTTCCGCAACTCAAACGAAACGCCGCGCACCGCCGGCGCGACGTTCCCGCGCGAACAAAAATCCACGCACAAATCCCTAATCTCCAAAACCGGCTTCATCTTACAGAAACCTTACGGTTTTTCGGCATTTCCTCAAATTGAAATTTTTCTTTACAATGAAGCCCGTTCCCTTAATCTAAGAGGTAATTTTTCAACCCCACTCAGAAACCTGTTTTTGTTATGAAATACCTGAAGCTCGCCGTTCTCTCCTCCGTCGTTGCGGCAACGGCAATGTTCTCCGGTTGTGCCGGACACGACACGAACCACAAAGGACCCGGCGTTACCGCAGAAGCATCGCACAACTTCCTCGGTATCGTGAAGACCAATCCGGGGTCCTACCGCTACGTGGACGAAGCCGGATCCATCGTTATCCGCACGGAAGATTTGTGGTGCCGCCGCGATTTCACCGGCGACAACGTTTCGCTCCTTTGGGGCTTGGTCAATATTAACGACTATTAAAATCCGCGCGCGTTCGCGCAATATTTCTGCGGCTTCGGGAACACGGTTTTCCGAAGCCTTCTTTTTTCGCCGAAAAATCATGACTTCGCCCTCTTTCAACGTCGCCCGCTTTCTGCAGGAATCCGCCGAACGCGTTCCCGGGCACTGCGCCGTGCGCTACCCGCAGGGACGCAACCCGGACGGCTCCATCCGCTACACGGAGCTGACATTCGCGGAGCTCGACCGCATAACGGCGGGAACGGCGGACTACTTCAAGTCGCTCGGCATCCGGGCGGGAACGCGCACGCTCCTCATGGCTCGCCCCGGATTAGACCTGATTTTGTGCGCCTTTGCCCTCTTTCGCATCGCCGCCGTTCCCGTCGCCATCGACCCCGGCATGGGGCTGAAAAGTTTTTTGCGTTGCGTGCGGAACACGGCGCCGGAAGCACTGGTAGGCATTCCGCTCGCGCACTGGATTCGCCGTATTTTTTTCAAAAAATTCTCTTCCGTCCGAATCGCCGCAACGGTCGGAACCCGAAAATTTTCCGAGGAAATCCGGGCGCGTTCCCGAGCGGAATCCTGCGACCGGGAAATCGTTCCCGCGACGGCGGATCGCCTCGCCGCAATCCTCTTTACGAGCGGCTCCACGGGCGCCCCCAAGGGCGTCTGCTACACGCACGGAATGTTTGATGCCCAGCGCGAAATCGTGCGCGACTTTTACGGAATCCGCCCCGGAGAAATCGATCTGCCGCTACTTCCGATTTTTGCCCTGTTCAATCCCGCGCTCGGCATGACGACGGTTACGCCGGAAATGAATCCGTCCAAGCCGTCCGCCCTCGAACCGGAAAAGATTGTTCGCGCGATTCGGCAAAACAATGTCACCAACTCGTTCGGCTCTCCCGTTCTTTGGCGAAAGATAGCCGAATATTGCGACGCTCGCGGCGAAACGCTTCCGACCGTCCGGCGCGTTCTCTGCGCGGGAACGGCAGTTCCGCCCGCGCTGATGAAACTTCTGAAAAAAGTCCTGCCCAACGCCGAAATTCACTCGCCCTACGGTGCGACGGAGAATCTGCCCGTCTCCGATATTTCGGCAAGCGAAGTCCTCTCCTCCACGGGAACGCTCACCGAGCACGGTCGCGGCACCTGCACGGGGAAAATCCTTCCGCAAAACCGCGTGCGCATCATTCCCGTCAGCGACGACGCGGCGGAAACCTTTGACGGTGTTCCCGCGCTTCCCGCAGGAATGCCCGGAGAAATCTGCGTCTGCGGTCCCACGACAACGCAGGAATACTTCAATAACGTTCCCGCGACCCGCGCCGCGAAAATCCGCGACGGCGCGGACGGCTCCGTTTGGCACCGCATGGGAGATGTCGGCTACATCGACGAGACCGGCCGGCTATGGTTTCTCGGACGCAAGGCGGAGCGCGTGGAAACGGAGACGGGAACGCTCTTTACCGAAGCGTGCGAACCGATTTTCAACACGCATCCGGACGTTTTCCGCTCGGCGCTCTTCGGGCTCGGAGAACGCGGCTCCGAAACGCCCGCCGTCGTTGTCGAACTTCGCCCGGGAACGCCGAAAAAACGCCACGCGGAAATCCTTCGGGAACTGGAGGAACTCGCCCGAAAATCCGAAACCGCGCGTGCGGTAAAGCGATTTTTTATCCACCCGAAAAAATTCCCCGTGGATGTCCGCCACAACGCGAAAATTCACCGTCTCTCGCTGAAAAAATACTACGCGAAACGGGCTTAATCCGGGAAGAGAAACGGCGTCCGATTGCGGGCGCAAATCCGGCAATTCGCCCCCGCAAATTTCAATTTGCGGGAATGCGTATATTCCGTAGAATGATGCGTTTCATTTTACCGTTTCAAGATGAACCGTTCGGTTAAAGTCAAATTCTACAGATACGCGCTTTTTTGGAAATTTGCGCTGGGGACGTTTTTTGTCGACCAAATCACCAAGCTTCTGATTGTCGCCACGCTACCGCCGATGATGCCGAATTTGCCGGACTACGACCCGGCAAGCGTTCCCGTGACGATTATTCCGAATTTTTTCAACCTCGTGCACGTCGGGAACTTCGGCGCCGCGTGGGGAATTTTTTACGGACAGAAAGTTTTTCTGACGCTGTTTGCCGTAATCGCACTCTGTGCCATTTTTTATTTTCGCAAACAACTCGAAATCGAGCGGCGCCCCGTGCAGGTCGCGTTCGGTTTACTCGTCGGCGGCATTACGGGCAATGTTACGGACAGGCTTTGGCACGGATTTGTCATCGACTTTCTCGATTTCAGGATTCCGATTATCGACTACCGCTGGCCCGCGTTTAACATTGCGGACTGCGGAATTGTCTGCGGCGTCGGGCTTTTCCTGATTCTGAACACGTTCCCGCTCTTCGGCTACAACCACCCGGAGGCAAAGCGCTTCAACGAACAGGACCATCTGAAATAAACGAACCCGCCCGTCCTTTTTCTCATTTTATGACAGGAAAAACCGACAATTCCGTTTTTGCCCGGCTCGTAACCGGAACGAGCCTCCGCGCCGGAAAGTATTTCCGCGTTCCCGCGCTCACATTCGCCGGACTCGCCTTCTTCGGCGTTCCCGCGATTTCCGCCGCGGGAAACGGCAACGCCAAACCCTACAATCCCGTGGAAGCGCTCCGGGAAGGACGTCCCGAAAAGGACAAAGGGAATTTCGGTCTTCCGAAAAAACTTCGCGACGATTCCGTTTCGTTTTCCGTTGCTCCGGAGTATTTTTTCGATTTCGGAAGCGATTTGCCCGACGCCACCGGCTGGGGCGCAAGTATCGCCGCCGCCGCAGTTTTCGATTCCGCCACTCCGAAATGGGATTTTATCGGAGAACTTGAGTTTCTCGCCTTTTCTGCGGAGAGCGGACACTACACGTCAAAAGGCCACGACGTTAAAGAAAGCCTTCAATCCGCAAATATCCTTCTCAACCTCGGACTCTCCCGGGAATTTTCGGAAAAATTCGTTTTCGACGCGCTCCTCGGAATCGGCTTCGGCGCAACCTACGGAGAAATCAAAGGCCCTCAGTTTAAAACTTCAAGTCACGGAAACTGGACGACGACCTTCTCGCTCAAATTGCGCGGAGAATACCGGCTGAGCGAATACTGGAGCGTTTTCTCCGCGTATCGCTTCGCCTACATCTCGCCGTCCTTCGCCTCGAAAATCGCGGACTGGCACAACCTCGACCTGTTTTCGAGTTCCGTTGAGCTCGGTGTCCGCCTTCGTTTTTAAAACGCATCCCTAATTTCTAATTTTTCATTCCTAATTCCATTCCCATGACAGAAAATCCCGATACCGTTTCCGAAAAGAAAACCTCCTCCTCTTGGCTGGCACCGTTTTTCGAACTGAACTTCATCGAAATGA
>CAZPYE010000032.1:0-19034 GCA_964590115.1 uncultured Enterobacteriaceae bacterium | reverse complement strand
GAGCAGTCAGAGATAGGGGACACTTTTGAGGTTACAAAGAGGCGACAAGCCACGGAAACTCAAAGCTCCGGAGGAGCGACGCTTGGGGATACGCACAAAACCGAACCGCGGCGCAACGGAACAAAGACTTTGTTTTTCAACGCAAAGAACGCAAAGGTTTTAGAAGAAAAACACCACTCCCGACATCTGATTCTTTGCGTTCCCGCTCCCCGCAAAAAAAAGCGTTCCCGTGATTCCACGGGAACGCCCAACTAACTTCATCTAATCTAATATCGGAGAAAATGTTAAACATCTCCTCCGAAAAACTTTTCCTATCGGCGGTTCCGACGGCGACGCGACACACACAGCGCCAACGCGCCCAAGCCCGCCAACAATCCGAATGCCGACGGCTCCGGAATCGTCATTGTCAACGTAAGCATTTCTCCATCATACGCCCACTCACGAGCATATTTCGCATAATCGCCAAGCGATGCCTCATCAAAGTAACCGTCAAGGTCAGAAGAAAGCGTTACGCCGGATACCAACGACTCCGACTCCGCACCAAACGTAATTGAGGTACTGTTAAGAACATTCAACATCATCTTGTCCCCATCAGACACAGCGTTCACGAAACCATTCAAGTCAATCGCAAGAGTCGAGCCTTCGTTGAACGTTACTGCCCCGGCCTTAACACTACTAACAGCAATCGTCAATGTCGCGCTTTCGACGACCGTGACAGCTCCCGTACCAAGGGCAGAATCCGATCCTACCGCGAGTATTCCGGCGTTGACCAAAATGTTCCCGCTAAGCTCAGAGTTGTCTCCGAGCATTACGACTTTTCCGGAATCAATGTAAACAGATCCGCTTCCCGTAATCTTATTGGAGATTTTGTCAAAACTTTCTCCTGCGGTTCCGAGATACGACAATATTGATGTTTCCTCACTAAGAGAAATTGTTCCCGTGCCGAGAGCCCCACCACTCGTCGCACGAACAATCCCGGTATTACGTTCAATCGCGATACCTCCGGAAAAATCATTTTCCTCATTGGAAAGAATCAAATACGCATTCGTCCCCCAAGTTCCGTGCTTCGTCCCCGAAAACTTTATCCCACCTTCGCCCGTAATTTTTCCCGAGATTTCCGTCGTTTTCCAGTAAAGACTTTCATACGTCGTTGTTCCGTTCAAAGTGACTCCGCCGGCAATCGTTAAACCGGAATTAACATTTGTAGAGTAAGCGCCCGAGCCAACGGAATCAGAACTTGTGTCTGCAAGAACAAGCTTCGTATTACCTTCGAAAACCAAATCAGCTTCTATCGTTTTTGCAGAATGCTTAAAGACAAAGCTACCTTCTTTTTGGATGTTGTATGTTCCGCTAATTTCCCCCGAAGTAACACCCTTGTCATTACCAAAATTAAGCGTGCCAACCGAGACACTTGCATTTTCTGCGACAGACACGCTTCCGCCAGAAGCAGAAAGGATTCCAATTGTAGCATCCCCTGAAATATTTATCGTCGCGTTAGATTCGACAGATACCTCACTAAGAGAAGATTGTCCCCCTAGCGTTAATATCCGCCCTGCAGTGGAACTCGTAACATTCAAGGTTCCCGTAGAGACGACATCTCCTGAAATAGTTAGCGATGCAGCAGAGACATTAATGCCATAATCCGTTGCAAAAACGAATTTATTTTTAAACGTTCTCTCTTCATTTCCCCAAATAGCATCATTTTCCCCTGTGCGAGAAGAGAGTTTTACAACAGCGTCATCGCTACCAAACGTCGTCGAAGAAGACCAATTCAAGCATCCCGTGTAATCAATTGTCCCTACGAAGTCATCGGAAACCCGAATTCCACTACCCGTTCCGCCTCCCCATTCGCTATCCGTGGACGTAAACGAATACTTCACCGTCCCGGCTCCAGAAAGTTCCATATTAATTGCGCTTCCGCCCGCTCCCAAGTCCAGCGTTGCATCCTTTCCGACCGAAATGGATTTAGAACCGCCAACCGCATCCGTGCTTGCGGACACCGTTCCACCGGAAATAATTGTATTGCCTTGTAGCACGACATTTCCGCTCACGACCCCGCCGTTTTCAAATGTCACATCATTCGCGACCGTCATTGATGCGGTATCAGCATCAGTACGAACCACACCGGGACCAATAAGTGTTATGGAGTTCCCGGAAAGTGCTAGAATGCCACTTCCTGAAACAGTAATTGCGTCTGTTGTAACGCCACCGTCTGCTGTAACATTAACAGACGTATCCGCCGTCAAGTCAAATGCAGCATACGTTCCCGCATTTACGGTAGAGTTCGCCCACTCGGTATTCCCAATCGAGGAATCCGTCCAGTTAATGTTCGTCCCATCGGTATTAACATTAATCGCCGTTCCCGCGTAGGTATTGACAATTTGGATTCCGGCAAGAGTTGCACGCACATTGGTTGCCACCCAGTCATTTGTAAACACAACATTAGATCCAACAACATCAGAAACCTTGATCGCATTCGTCCCAAGGGTCAAAGACGTTGCCGTCGCGTTGCAGCTCCCCCAACCCGTCGGGTCGGCAACCGTCACTGATCCTCTTTCTGCGTCTCCGATATAACTCTGTCCATTAATCGACACACTTGCAAACTGCGCCTCGGCCGAATCTCCTGCTAAATACACATATACATCATATGTGAAGTATGAAATATTCGAAACTTCCACTTCCCAATACCTTTTGTTTTCATCGTGGTTTGAGACATCTAAATACCCTTTCAAGAGGTACGCATCTCCGCTCGATGTCTCACTAAGTGAAGTGTTAGACTGCCACCCGCCAACAGAAGTAGCCGTAATACTCTCCCCCGTAGAGAGGGAAAGTTCCGTTGAAGCTACACTCTTAACATCAATATTTGTCCACTCCGAAGAAGAAACAGAGATCAACCCTGCCTCCCCTGAAGAGATTGTTCCCGTATCCCCGTAGGTAAAATTTAAGCTAATAGTTTCTCCGGAACCGTACGCAGTAGCGGTCATTGTGGCGGCGGCAATGAGGGTAGATACAAAGAATTTTGAGGTCTTCATAGTTTGAATCAGATGAATTGTGTGATATATGATTAGATTGGGAAAAGAGACGGTCGTTTTGTCTCTTTTATTCGCGGGATTTTACGAAAAAAAAACAAAGGCAAGGATTTTTCGGGGGGGGGGTAATAAAAAACTTCATCTTTTCTTTGGTTTCTTTGCGTTGAAAAAAGGAAAGCCCGCACCTTGCCTTCCGCCCATTCCCGGAAAGCACACACAAAAAAATCCGTTTCTACCCCGGAAGCGGCGAGACAACGCTTCTCACGAAGGGGGAAAACGGATCAAACTTAACGGACGGAGAAACGCGTGCAGAGCGTTCCGTTCGGATCGTCAAAAATTTTCAGAAGGATGTCTTCTTTGCGTCCGTTCGCGAGAACGACGGGAATACCCGCCGCCGCGACGCGCAGGGCGACGCCGCACTTCGACGTCATACCGCCGCGCCCGAGCGACGATTTTTTATCGCTGATAAATTTTTCAATCGAATCCCCCGGTCGAATTTCCGTAATTACCCGCGACTCGGGGTTTGCGGGATCGCCGTCGTAAATCCCGTTCACGTTTGACAAAATCACGAGCATATCCGCGTCAAGCATTTGTGCGATCAGCCCGGAAAGCTCGTCGTTGTCCGTAAACATCAATTCGGTAATCGAAACCGTATCGTTTTCGTTCACGATAGGAACGACGCCGTTGGCGAGCATTACTTCCATGCAGCGTTTTTGATTCCGGTAATGCTCTTCGTCGGCGAAATTCTCTTTTGTCGTCAAAACCTGTCCGCAAAAGATTCCGTCATTCCGAAACAGTTCGAAATACCGGTTCATCAGCTTTGCCTGCCCGACGGCGGAAAAAAGCTGGCGAGCGGAGACTTCGTCGAGATTTTCCGAATTCAGGTGCATTTCGCCCCGTCCGGATGCGACTGCGCCGGAAGACACCAGCACGACTTCCATTCCGCGCCGACGCAAATCGACGATTTGATCAACGAGCGAGCTCATCCGCGTGAAATCCAAGTTTCCGTCGGAACGCGTCAAAACATTGCTTCCGACTTTTACCGTAATGCGTTTCATTGTTTTTCTTCCCTTAAAAAAAAATTAACGGCTTGCTTTCAGCCCGCGCACGACGGCGGCGGAAAATCCGTTTGCTTCCATTTCGTTGAGTCCCCGAATTGTAATTCCGCCCGGAGTCGTAACCCTGTCGATCGCGTGTTCCGGGTGTTCTCCGCTTTTTGCCAGAAGTTCCGCCGCACCCTTAACGGTTTGCAAGACGGCTTCCAGCGCGAGCGGCGGAGGCAGGCCTAGCTCCACTCCGCCCTCGGTTGAAGCGCGAATGTATCTCATTGCAAAGGCGATTCCGCAAGATGCGATTGCCGTTCCCGCGCCGAGCATTTTTTCGGGAACGAGAACCGCCTTTCCGAGCTTTGAGAAAACGGAAAGCACGCGTTGCGTCTGTGCTTCGTCGGCGCCGTCCGCCGCAAGAAAGGTCATGCTTTGTGCGACTGCGACGGCGGTATTCGGAATTGCGACAAAGACCGGAAGCGTGTGCGTTCCCGCAAGCGCACGCAGCTTTTCGAGCGGGACGCCTGCCGCGACGGAAACCAAAGCCTGCGTTCCCGCGCCGAGTGCCGGGGAAATCTCTTTCAGCACCTCTTCGACGAGCCACGGTTTTACGGCGAGAATTACGACTTCCGCCTCTTTTGCCGCCGACGTATTGTTTTCCCCGATACAGACTCCGGGAATTTCCGAGGCGATACGTTCCCGCGTCGCCTCGCTCCTTGCCGTGCAAATAATTTCAGCGGGAGCGCAAACGCCCTGCGAAACAAGTCCGCGCGCGAGTGCGCCTCCCATATTTCCCGTCCCGATAATCGCAAACTTTTTCATATTTTTTTTATAAATCGATATTCGCCGGGAGACAAAAGACTGATTTCCTGTTACTTCTTTTCCGGAGAAAGCGTCAGAGACGGTGCTTTCGCGTTGGCGGCGCAGACATACTCGATGCGGATTTTGTGCGTTCCCGCCGCGAGTCGAACACCGCGTGTTCCCTTCGGATTCTCGGTTCCGACGTTGGCATAGGATTTTGCCTCCGTTCCCGGCACGTAAAGTTTATCCGCGTCGATGAGCTGAATATCGTAAAGGTGAACAAAGGCTTTGCTTCCTTTTGCGTCGTCCGTTTTGAGCGTGAAAACGTATTCTCCCTCTTCGGGAATGACGATTGTGCCTTCGAGCAAAATCCCGCGCGCGCCGCGCCCGTCAACGAACTTTTTCGGAAGGAGATTTTCCGAGAGGCTTTTTTCTTCATTTCCGGAAAGCACCGGAGTCAAGTGAGTCTGCCGGAAGTCCGGCACCCACGGGAACGCCTTTGCGGAAGCGAACGCCTTGTAGGAAAATGCGATTTTCCCGGCGGTTCCCGAGGCGGATGTTTCCGCAGGAACGGGATTTTTTTCAAAGAACGTCTTCTGCGAAAAATCGAGCCCGCGCGTGTATTCGTGCGGATGTTTTCCGTCAAAAGCGCGGCGGGAACGCAGCGCCTTATCGCGCAGACGTTGCTGAAATTCTTCTCCGAATCCGGGTGTTCCCGCGAGGTTCTTCGTTTCCTGCGGGTCTTTTAATGTATCGTAAATTTCGAATACGACGGCGTCGCTTCCGGAAAACTTCGAATTCTCCGTCAGGTTCCGGGCGAGTCCCTTGTAGCCGTCCGCCCAGACGACGAGTTGGTTTCGACGGGAAAGCCCGCGATGCGCCGGGGCGAAATCGCCGCGTTGTCCGGAGGAACCGCCCACCGAGTATTCGCAGTAAATCTGTCCCGGAACCCGGTTGCCCTCGCCCGTGAGTACGGGCAACAGCGAAGTTCCGTCGGTGCTCGAAGGCACCTCGGCTCCGGCGGCATCGGCGAGCGTTGCCAGCCAGTCGTGGAACTGCGACGGCTCGGTCGTCATTTTCTTCTTCGGAATGTATTTCGGCCAACGCACGATTGCGGGAACGCGCAAGCCGCCTTCGAAAACGTCGCGTTTGATTCCGTCCATCATGCCGTAGGATTTGAAAAACGAAGGATCCTGCGCGGGAGAGCCCGTTGCGAAAAATCCGGTTTTTGCGGAGTCGTTTCCGGCCTCTTCGTGCGGTCCGTTATCGGAGGTAAAGACGACCATCGTATTGTCGTCGATTTTCAAATCCTTGAGGAGTTTGAAAATATCCGCCATTGCGTCGTCCACGCGGCGAATCATCGTCGAATGGCGGCGTGCGGCATCGGTGGCAAAATTTTTGTTGTCGGGATGGATGTAGGAGTCCGGCTCGCCGAGTTTCGGAGAGGCGGTATTGACGGTGTCGTCCTTCCACTGAACGCCGCCCTTAAGTCCGCCGCCTGCCGGATAGGGGCAATTGGGAATGCGCAGAGAGCCGTGCGGTGCGGGCAGTGCAAGATACACGAAAAAGGGTTGGCGCGGATTTGCCTTTTTGCTTTTTACGATCCAGTCTTTGGCGCGGGCGGTAAAAAGGTCCGTCGAATATGCGTTCCCGCCTTTGAGTTTTGACGTAACGTCGGTTTCGTTTTCCCAAACGTAGCGTCCGCTGTTTGCCGGGTAGTGATAGTGTCCCGCCAAGTGGTCGAAGATTCCGTAAAAATAATCGAAGCCGCGTTCCCGTGCGCGGCCGTAGCCGCTTGCCCCGGTCGATCCGTTTCCGACGCCGCCGATTCCCCATTTCCCGATTGCGGCGGTGGCGTAGCCGGATGCCTGAAGCACGGAGCCGAGCGTGTGAACGTCGGCGATCGGCGTATCGAAAGTATTGTCGCGCACCTGTCGTGTGTGTCCCTGGTGCATTCCCGTCATGAGGGAGGCGCGTGCGGGAGCGCTCATGGGGCAAGCCGTGTAATGCCGGGAGAGGAGAATGCCCTCGTTCGCCATTTTGTCGAGCGTAGGTGTCTTAAAACGATTATCGCGGGAACGGTTTTTAAATTTTTCGCCGTAGTTCCAGTTGCAATTGAGGTCGCCCCAGCCCATATCGTCCACGAGGACGAAAATAATATTCGGGCGTGCACCGGAAGCGCCGTCGGTTTTTCCGTAAACATCCGAAGCCGCAAAGGGAACGGTTGTCAGGAAGGCGCAGGTGATACGGGAAAGTAATTTAGGGGAAACCATAACGGCGCGAATTTTACGAAACGTTCCCGCCTGCCGCAATTGTTTTTACGGGGGCGCGGGAACGCGTTTCCGGGGTGCCGCTTTACAATTTACTTTCCCGAAAAAGACGCGCATTTTTTGAGGCATGCAATGGCACACGGATAAGCTCACGGAATTTTTCAACGGCATGAATTTGCCGCCGCAATACACGCAAATTGCGGTTTCGCTTGTTGCGGCGGCGGGATTTCTCCTTGCCCTTTTCGTCATTCAGCGGATTCTGCGGTTTATCCTCGTCGCGGGAACGCATTTTTGGGCGAAGCGTTCCCGCAATACCTGGGACGATGCGTTTTGCGAAGCGCGGTTTCCCGGAAGAATCGCGCACCTGTTCGTTGCGATTCTTTCGCTTCACGGTTTTGAAATCGTATTCGCCCAAGCTCAAGCCCCGGGATTTTTTGAAATTTTTAAGGCGGGAACGAGCATTTACTTTGCCGTTGCGGTCGCCGGAACCGCCTACGCGCTCGTCGATGCGGCAATGATTATCGGCACGAGCAACGAACGGCTCAAAGACGTCCCCATTAAGGGCTTTTTTCAGGCGATAAAGATTGTGCTCGGACTCGGTGTCGCGATTTGGGTGCTTTCCATTTTATCCGACAAATCTCCCGCCTATTTCCTGTCCGGGCTCGGTGCGCTGATGGCGATTTTGCTCATCGTCTTCAAGGATACGCTACTCGGCTTTACGGCGGGAATTCTGATTTCCGCGAACGACCTCGTTCGCAACAGGGACTGGATTGAGATTCCCGGAACCAACGTGGACGGCGAAGTTTTCGACGTTTCCCTGACCACGGTAAAAGTCCGAAACTGGGACAATACGATTGCGAACGTTCCCGCCTACACGCTCATTTCCGGTGCGTTTAAAAACTGGCGCGGCATGGAAAAATCCGGAGGCAGACGCATCAAACGCGCCATCAGCATCGACATGCAGACAATTCATTTTGCTTCCGAAAAAGAGCTCGCCCGCTGGCAAAAAATAGAACTCCTCAAGCCTTATCTTTCCGAAAAGCTTGAAGAAATACGCGAAGCAAACGCCCTGCTTCCCGAAACCGCCGACACAAGCGTTCCCGCCAACACGCGCAACCTCACCAACATCGGAACGTTTCGTGCCTACTGCGTCGCCTACCTGAAAGCGAACCGGAAAATTCATCAGGGCATGACGATGCTCGTAAGGCAATTGAACCCGGGACCGACGGGGCTTCCGCTCGAAATTTACGTCTTCACGAACGACACGCGCTGGGCGGTTTACGAAAATGCGCAGTCCGATATTTTTGACCACCTTTTCGCCATTATGCCCGAGTTCGGGCTTGCGCCCTATCAGGAGCCCAGCGGAAGAAATTTCAGTTAAGGAAAAGCGCGGAAAAATCCCGGCGGGAAGCGGCAAAATTCAATTTGCGGACGGCTGACGGGAACGCGCATACTTAGCGGCAATATGAAATCCGTGTTTTTCTCGATTGCCGTTTTTTGGGCGAGCCTCGTCTGCGTTGTTTCCGCTCCCGTTCCGGAGGAATTGCCGCTCGTTCCCGCGCCGAAAGAAATTCAAAGTGCGGGAAAATCGCTTTTTAAAATTCCGGCGGCACCGACCGTTGCGGCACCCAAGACGCTCGCCGGAGAAGCGTCTCTTCTGAAGAAAATCCTGAAAACGCGCCTGAATGTAACGGCGGGAACGGCGGCGGGAACGCGCGGCACGATTACGCTTTCCGTTTCTCCGCGCATAAAAAACCGGGAAGGCTACGAGCTGAGAATTTCCCGCAACGGCATTTCGGTTGCGGGCGGTTCCGCGGCGGGCGTTTATTACGGAATCCGCACCTTGGAGCAACTTTTTATCTCGCAGAAAAAGAATTTGCCCGAACTGAAAATCGTCGATGAACCCAGATTTTCCTATCGCGGACTGATGCTCGACCCCGCAAGAAATTTCCTTCCGGCGGAAGACGTGAAAAAATTCATCGCGACGATGGCGACCTACAAATTTAACACCTTGCACTTTCACCTCAGCGACGACCAAGGCTGGCGCGTCGAAATCAAAAATCCGAAATACAAAAAACTGATGTCCGTCGGCGCACAGAAAAACAAACCTGCGGGAACACGCGGCTACTACACGCAGAAGGAGATTCGGGACATCGTAAAATTTGCCGAAAAGCACCACGTCGAAGTCATTCCCGAAATCGATATGCCGGGACACAATATGGGCGCGATTTCCGCTTATCCCGAACTGACCTGCGAATACGTTCGACGCGTAAACGACGATCCCGCGCTCCTGAAACAGTTCCCGAAAATGGAAATCGAAATTTGGAGCAAAGCCGGCGTCTCCGAAGCCCTTCTTTGCGCCGGAAAAAAATCGACGTATTCGTTTTTTGACGACGTTTTGGGAGAGCTCTGCGAGCTGTTTCCCTCGAAACGCTTTCATCTCGGAGGCGACGAAGCCCCCGCCAAATGCTGGGACCACTGTAAGGATTGCCGGGAACTCATGAAAAAGGAAGGTCTGAAAAACTCGCAGGAACTCATGGCGTTTTTCTTTCAACGCAATTTCGACGCTCTCGCCAAGGCGGGAAAAACCGCACTTTACTGGTATGAACTCGACGTGCCCAAATACCCCAAAAACGCCGTCATGTATTCGTGGCGCATGGGACATACGCGGCAAGCGATAGACCGCGCCCTGAACGAGGGCTACAAGGTCATTTGCTGCCCGGGCGAATACGCCTACTTCGATTATCCGCAGGATCCGAGCGAACCCAATCACGGCTGGATGCCGCTGACTTCGCTGAAACGCACCTACGAATTCGATCCCGGCTACGGCCGCCCGGAAAAGGAACAAGCCTCCATCCTCGGTTGCGAAGGCACTCTTTGGGCAGAGTATTTAGATTCTCTCGAAAAAATTTGCGAAAAGGCGTTCCCGCGGGCACTCGCACTCGTCGAGGCGGGCTGGACGCCGACGGAACGCCGGAACTGGGACAATTTCAGGCTCCGCGCCGCTCCGATTGTGAGGGACATGAGAAAGAACGGCGTTCCCGCTTACTGGCTGAAAGACGATTTCGGTCTTGAAAAATAAAAAAAGAGGAATAAAAGGAAGACCCTAATGAAAGAAAATGAATTTGATAAAGCCGTCTCCGCCATCAGCGAACGCGATTCCCGCTTCGCTCCGGCGGCGTATGCATTCGTTTCCGGCGCGCTTACGGAAACCGCACGAAGGCTCGGTCGCTCCGGGAAAAGCCCGGTGAAGCAACGCCACATCTCCGGACAGGAACTCGCCGAAGGCGCCGCAGACTTTGCGGAAGAGCAATTCGGAGCCCTCGCCTACCCGGTATTGCGCGAATGGGGCGTAAAAACAACGCGAGATATCGGAGACATCGTCTTCAATCTCATCGACGCGGGCATCTTTTCAAAAACCGAAGAAGACTCCATTCAGGATTTCGACAACGTTTTCGATTTGCGTTCCCGCCTGCTCAGGAAATAGCTGCGCGATTGCTCACGTTTATAAAAAAAGCGGGAAACGAAAAAGGTTCCGACCTTTCCGTTTCCCGCTTTTGATTTCCGGTGCTCAGTCTTTTTTGCCCCAAAGACGTTCGAGGCGGGCAACCGTGCATTCGCTGCAAGACTCGTTCGTCATGATTTCGAGCGCGGAACGCCCGGCGGGAAGGAACGGCAGGACGTGTTCGCCGTAAGGCACGACAACGTCGAGCACGAACGGTCCCGGCGTATCGAGCATTTCGCGCACGGCATCGCGCAACTCTTCGCGTTTGATAACGCGGCGACCGTTTACGCCGAAGCCCTTTGCAATCGTCACGAAATCCGGAAACAGCCCGGGAACGTTATCCGGCGAACCGATATTGTTCGCGTCTCCGAGAAGCGTCTGCCCGCGGTTCGAGCCGTAGAAGCAGTCTTCCCATTGCGCGACCATTCCCAGGAACTGATTATTCAAAATCACGATTTTGACGGGAAGCTTTTCCACGGACATCGTCGCAAGTTCCTGAATATTCATCAGGACGGAACCGTCGCCGTCCACGTTGACGACGATTTTATCGGGATGTGCCGCCGCGACACCGCAAGCGGCGGGAACGCCGAAGCCCATCGTGCCGGAGCCGAGCGAGCTGATAAACGTGCGCGGATTTTTGAAATGATAATACTGCGGAGTCCACATCTGGTGCTGCCCGACGCCCGTGCAGACGATGGCTTCGCCCTTTGTTTCCCGATAAAGCGTTTCAATCGCCTCCTGCGGCATAATGTGCGGAGAGCCGTGTCTGTCGTAGCTGAACGGGAACGGATGCTGTTTTTTCCAGCCGTCAATCGTCTTGAACCATTCGCTAAGGTCGGGCTTTTTAAAGCCGGTGCGCTCCGCGAGCTCGATAAGGCGTTCGAGCGCGTCGTGGATTTCGCCCTCAATCGGGAATTGAACGCGCTTGTTTTTATTGTGTTCGGCGCGATCGATATCGAAATGAACAATGGTTGCGTTCGGAGCGAACGTCTTCACCGGGCCCGTGATTCGATCGTCGAAGCGTGCGCCCATCGCGATGAGAAGATCGGAATGATAAACGGCCCAGTTTCCGGCGACGGTGCCGTGCATCCCGAACCAGTAAAGCGACTGCGGATCGTCCGGCGGGAACACGCCGAGCCCCATCAGCGTCGAAGCCACGGGAACGCCGGTCAGTTTCGCAAATTTGCGGAAAAGCTCCGTGGACTCGGACGAAATAATGCCGCCGCCGATGTAAAGCACCGGTTTTTTCGCGGAAGCGATAAGGTCGAGCACAAGTTTGAGCTCGTCGTCCATCGCGTGCTTCTTTCCCGGAATTTTTACCGGGAAATCGTCTGCGGACTTCGGGAATTTCGGTGTAAAAAGAGCCTGTTGAACGTCTTTCGGAATATCGACGACGACCGGGCCCGGGCGTCCGCTCGTCGCGATTTTAAACGCCTGAAACATGATATTCGGCAAATCCTCCGCCTTCAACGCGAGGAAGCTGTGCTTAACGACGGGAAGCGTCATTCCGAAAAAGTCGGTCTCCTGGAACGCCTGTTTCCCGATGAACTGGGAATAGACCTGCCCGGTGATGAACACGACGGGAATGCTGTCCATAAACGCGTCGGCAATTGCCGTGACGAGATTGGTTGCGCCGGGGCCGCTTGTTGCGAAGCAAACGCCCGGTTTTCCCGTCGAGCGCGCATAACCGCTCGCCATAAACCCGCCGCCCTGCTCGTGGCGCGGCAGAATAACCCGCATTTTCTTCGTCTTGGAAAGGGCTTGATTCAGTTCGATTGCCGATCCTCCCGGATAAGCGAAAACCGTGTCCACGCCGAGAAGTTCAAGGCAACGGACGACGACGTCCGCTCCGCGCATTTTCGTGCCGTCTTCTGCGGCACCGGCTTTGACAAGGGTCGGTTTACCGAAATCGGTTTCTGTTTGGCTCATAGCGATTTATTGTTAGGAAAAAGCTGAGAAGCTAACGCATACGCGGCGTTCCCGCAAATTGAAATTTGTGAGTATCACGCAAACGGTGACGCTTCACCTCCCGGAAAAAGGTTTTCGCGGTGCGGGAACGCAAAGAAAAAGCGTTCCCGAATTTACTCGTAGCGCAATGCCTCGATCGGGTCGAGGCGCGAGGCGCGCAACGCCGGATAAACGCCGGAAAGCACGCCGATCCCGACCGAGAAGGCAAAGCCCGCAAGCATCACCGTCGGAGAAACCGTCATTGACGCAATTCCGCCGCCCATCTGCGAGCCGGACATCACGTGCGCCACCACGCTCGTAATTCCGAGCGAAAACCCGAGTCCGATCAATCCGCCGATAGAGCTGACCAACGCTGTTTCCACCAAAAACTGCAGGAAAATATCGCTTCCTCGAGCCCCGACCGCCTTGCGCACGCCGATTTCCCGGATGCGTTCGTTAATGGCGGCGAGCATGACGTTCATAATGCCGATGCCGCCGATAAAAAGAGAAATAAACGCCACGCCGCCGAGGGAAATCATGAACGAGCTCTCCGTTTTTTTGAATTCGCTCAGCATTTCCTCGTTCGTCGAAATCGCGTAATCCTGAAATCCGCCGTGCGCCTGAAGCATCACGCGGTCGAGCAACGGAATCGTCTCGTAAAGCTGATCGGAACTGCTGATTCGCACATAGAGCGAGGACAGTTTGTCGTTAGACGTGTAATTCGTCATCGCCGTGTGAATCGGAATATAGCAACCGCCGTTCATCCAGCGACCGGGTCCGCGTTTCTTGTCCTTCCCGCCGGGACCGCCGCTGACCTGATACTCGTTGAGCACGCCGATCACGGTGAACCACTCGCCGCCGACCTTGATCGCCTGCCCGATCGGATCCGCATTCGGCTCGAAAATTTCATCCGCCACAAGCGACCCGATAACGCAAACCTTCGCCCGCGTAAGCTCATCGACATCACTCAAAAAACGGCCTTTCTGCACGCTGCGTTTGTTGATGACGAGCCAGTCCGACATCGTTCCCGTAACGCGCGAGTTAAACTCCTTGCCGTTGCGGGAAATCGACGTAAATCGAATGCTCACTTCCGGCGAAATATGCGAAACACTCGGAACGAGTTTACGGATTGCCTCCACGTCCTTCATCGTCAGCCCGGGCGCGGAATCCTGCAAGTGCTCCTGCTCCTTCGGAAGCGATTCCGACGAAATCGTAATTTTTTCGATTCCGCCCTGCATTTCGATAAAGCCCTTAAACTGCCCGACCATGCCCTGCACAATCGAAACCATCGCGACCAATGCCGCCACGCCGAGAATAATCCCCGACATCGACAACAGCGAACGCATCTTATGAGCGAGAATCTCGCGAATCCCGTTCACAAACGCGCCGTAAAGTGTTCCGTAAAAACTCATTTTCAAAAAAATCCCTGAAATCAAAAAACGCAGCGTTCCCGCCGCCCGTATCAGCGTCCGCCTTCGGGCGAAATACCTTCCTGCAAATAATCGCGCACGATTTTCCCGTCGTGCATTTCGACAACGCGCCCCGCATATTTCGCCACTCCGAGGTCGTGCGTTACCATGACGACCGGCAAACCGTCGTCGCGAAGCGAACAGAGCAAATCGAGCGAACGGCGAACGTTTTTACTGTCGAGATTGCCCGTCGGTTCGTCGGCAAGCACGATGCCGGGATTGTTCACGATGGCTCGCGCCGTTGCGACGCGCTGGCGTTCGCCGCCGGAAAGTTCGGACGGGCGGTGCGCGACGCGGTGCTCCATCGCGACGCGGGAAAGAGCCAGCCTTGCGCGCTCTTCCGCTTCCTTACGCGCCACGCGGGAATACACGAGCGGAAGCATCACGTTTTCCAAAACCGTCAGACGCGGCAACAGATTAAAGGCCTGAAAAATGAAACCGATGCGGTTGGCGCGATACCATGCGCGTTGCCCCGCTCCCACGTTCGAAACGTCTTTTCCCTCGAAAATGAGTTTTCCGCTCGTGAGCGTATCCATGAAGCCGAGCATGTGCATCATCGTCGATTTCCCGGAGCCGGAAGGTCCGAGAATCGCAATAAATTCCCCGGCGCGAATCTGCAAATCCGCGCCGTCGAGCGCATGCACGTCTTCGTCTCCCATGCGGTAAATTTTGCGGGCATCGCGAAGCTCCACCACGGGAACGCTGTTGTCATCTTTCATTGTGATCCGAATTTAGGATGGGAAGGAGAGAATAATGAATAACGAATAGTTAATAACGCAGTGCTAAGGTTTTTGCCTTGGGCAAAAACTTTGAACAATGAATTATTCATTATTCACTGTTCATTGAGAAAAACTACATCGGAGGAGGCGGCATATCGTTCCCGCCGCGACGCTCGGCGCGTTCGCCCCGTTTTTTCGCGGGAACGCCCGGATTGCCGCCGACGATTTCGCTCTGCGACGGACGCGTCGTCGCAACGTCCTCGCCCTCGTTCAAACCTTTTCTGATTTCGATAAAATTCAAATTGCCGACGCCGATTTCAACCTTACGCCGCTCGAAGCGATGTTCTCCGAGTTTGACAAAGACGAAACGCACGTCGTCTTCCACGAAAACGGCACTTGCGGGAAGGCTCACCACATCTTCGGCTCGCTCAACCAAAATCGAAATATTGGAACTGATGCCCGGACGAATCAGTTTTTTCCCCGCCTGAAATTTCACGCGCACCGGAAATTTGTAAAGCGTGGATGTCGAAGAATCCTGAACGCCGAACGGGGAAAGGTAATTCACCTTGCCGAGAAATGTCGTTCCCGGAAGCGAATCGAAGGAGAGAATCGCCTCGGAATCAATGTCGATTTTATTCGCTTCGATTTCGTTAAGATCCGCCTCGACGCGCAACGTTTTCATATCGTTGATTTTCATCAGCGTCGTTCCGTTGGAAAACGAACCGGCACCGGAAATAACGTTCCCGACATAGACGTCCAAATCGGACACCATGCCGTCGTGCGGGGCGCGAATCTGCGTCTTGGAAAGTTCTTCGCGTGCCTTGGCGAGCGAAGAGCGGACGACTTCGAGTTGCAGTTTTGCCGTTTCAAACGAAGTTACGGAATCAAGATAATCCTGCTCCGTCGCAAAATCGTTTTCAAAGAGTTCCTTAATGCGGCGCATGTCGCGCTCGGATTTCTCCACGTCGAGTTCGCGTTGCCGTTCGGTGCGCTCGGCGGCATCCACCTCCGTCTGATACGTGCTCGCATCGATTTCGAGCAGGAGGTCGTCCTTTTTGACATTGTCTCCGTTTTCGACATTGATGCGGATAATCTTCCCGTTAATTTCGGATTTGATTTCCGTCGCCGTCTCGGGTTCGACGAATCCGCTGACGATAATATTTTCCTCAATCGTCCGGCGCTCCGCCTTTACCGTATCGACGGCGGGCAAATTTGCGGTTACGCCGCCGGAGTTCAGCACCTTTTCGCACCCCGTTCCCGCGAACGGAAGCACGGCGAGCAGGCTCAATGCCGCCGCAGAAATCATTGTTTTTCGAAGAATCATCTTATTTTTTTCGTTTTCTTTTAAATTCAATCAAAGGGAGTCGATTTCCTCCCACGAAAATCCGTTTTCGGAAAGGATGCGCCCGTCGAGGCGAGCGGTTTTTGCCCGTGCTACGGCGACATCGAGCTGTGCCTGAATTTCTTCGAGGCGGGCACTGTCGAGCGAATCCTGCGCGGAAAGCACGTCGGTCAGTGTCGCTTCCCCGAGCGAATAGCGGGCGCGTTGTCCTTTAAACGACTCGTTCTGCATTTTGAGGGCGACCTGCGCGGCGGCGAGGCGTTCCCGCGCAGCTTCGAGCGAGCGCCATGCCGAACGCGCATTAAACATCGCATTCTGCAAAGCCTGCGCCGTAGCGAGCTCCACGTTTTGCCGGCGCTTCATCGCCTGCCGAAGTTCGGCTTCGCTCGCCCGGAACCCGATCGGAACGGAAAACTGAATTCCGGCGGAAAGATTGTAGCCCCGCCGATTGTCCCCGTAAGCGCCGCGCACGGCATCCCACGGCGAGCTTTCCCGCCCTCCGACTTCGGCACCGAGCACGAAATCCAAATTCGGCAAATCGGCATTTTCCGCAACGTCGATATTGAGCTCCGCCTGTTCCCGTTCAATTTCCTGAATCTGTAAATCGATATCAAAGACCCGCACGGCGGAAATCCATTCGCCGAAAGTCCGCGTTTCTCGGTTTTCCGGCGTTTCCGCCAACGCCGAAACACGGTAAACGAGCGCCTCGTCCTCGTCGCCCTTTTCCCCGAGCAATTTGCGGATCGCATCGTCGCAATTCTCCACGGACTGACGCGCAGAGACGAGATTGACGCGGCGGGAAGCCACTTCCGCCTCCGCCTGCAAAACATCTTCCAGCGTTGCCGCGCGCCCGGACTTCAGCTCGCGTTTTTTCCGCACCTGTTCGAGAACGCTTTCCGCATGCCGCAGGCTACTCAGCCGCGCGGAAACAAGCGCATAACTCGCGGAAAGATTCCAATACGCCACCTCCGTGTCGTAAATCAGGTCTAACGTCGTCTTGCGCAACGAAAGCCCGCTTTTGAGCACGTTTTGCCGCGCAATGACAATCGGCGCGAGGTTTATCTTTTCTCCGAACCCTTTCAGCAAAGGTTGTGTAACGCTCACGCCCGCAGCAACGGACGCATCCGCCGCATACACGGAACTGCCGTCCAGGTTGTAGCCGCGATTAAAATTGCCGTAAAGCTTCGCCTCCGTTCCGAAAGCAAATTTTTTGGAAAGCTCGACGGAATTATTCCACCCCTGAGAGCTCGTGCGCACGGAAGACGCCTTCCAATACGGAGACGTTCCCGTCGTGTTGTAAACCGACGAGAACGAAAACTTGGGATCAAATCCCGCCTCCGCAATCACCGGAGTTTCCTCGACGACGGATTTTTCCACGCGCCCGACGGCAAGCCCGAGATTCTCGCGCAACGCCTGCGGTATCGCGTCTTTCAAGGACAAAAGCGTTCCCGGCCGCACGACTTTTGCGACATCTTCCGCCGTAATTTCCGGCAAATCGAAAGAACGTCGCACACGGTTCACGCCGCTGAGGACGGGGAGATTTTTTTCCGTCGCCGACTGCGCGGGAACGTTCGTTTCCGCACTCAGCACCGTCGAGGCCCAGAAAAAAGGGAGCATCAGAAGTATTTTTTTCATCAAAACGAAAAATTGACGGGTATAGAATCCTAAATAAGAGAAAACGCGTCAAAACCGAATTTGTTGCAATCCCGGGGGAAATTCTCATTCGACGGCACTTCCCCGACGCCAAAAATCCGGGTGCGTTCCCGCGAAAAAAAAATGCCTCTCCTGTATTGAAAGGAGAGGCATTTTGCCGGCGGCTTCGCGTTAGTTTTTCGCGATTTAAAACGCGTAGCCCGCGCCGAGGTAGAACTTGCTTTCGTCGAGGTCTCCGCCTGCCGTGTAGCTGTAGCCCGCATTCACGCGCCACGAATCCGTCAGCGAAAGGCCAGCATCGAGGCTTGCCTTCGCAAAATCGTCGTCGCCCGCGTTCCCGCGAACCGTCGCCGAATTCCCGTCGTAAGCAACGCGGGTTTCGCCGCCGTCGTCGTCAAAGGCGTGCACCCACGCCAAGCCCACGGAGACGTATGCGCTCTTTCCCGCGACCTCGAAATCGGAGCGCAGGCGAACGCCCGGCTCCACTTCAAAGCTGTCGTCCGTCGTGTGTCCGTAGCTGTTTTCTCCGTCCGAGAAACCGTCCGCCTCGTAATCCGCATAAAGCGCGGAAATATACGGATTCACGCTCAGCCAATCCGTCAGGTCAATCCGCGTTCCGATTTCCGCTTGCGCGAAAAGCGTCCGCGAGTCGTAGCTGCCGCCGAAGTCCTGACCGTCGTAGTTGCGCTTCATATCGTTGTCGCCGAAGCTCGCGCCGACCTGCGCGAAACCGTAGCTTCCGCCTTCGCCCACGGGAACGTAGAAAAATGCTCCCGCACCCATTGTTTCCGCCTCGGATTTCGAGCCGAAGCCGGACGTTTTCGATTCGCCCGCCTCCAACGAAATTCCGCCGACACCGAAACCGAAGTCTTTTTTCAAGCCGAGCCAAATTCCGTCTGCGTCGTAGTCGTAGCCGTTCAGTCCTCCAGATGCCGAAACGTCGCCGCGCGTTCCCGTGTATGCCGCAGAAACTTCCCAGCCGTAGGAGGCAAGGCTTTCGCCCGCGACCGCAGGTGCGCCGCCGGGAACGCCGTCCGCCGTCGCCGCCTGCTCAAGCACCGTTCCCGCAGAACCGCCCGATGCCGCGGATGCGGGCTTCTTCCCCGCAGGGAAACCGCCCTGAACGAAACGCAGATTCTGTTCCGCCGAAGCACGCGCGAAGCGAAGTGCCGCCGTTGCCGCGCCCGCAACGATTTCGCCCGTTGCCGCCCCCGCTTCCTCCGTCGAAAGTTCCGAACCGTAGCCGAGCAGCG
>CAZPYE010000031.1:9180-19306 GCA_964590115.1 uncultured Enterobacteriaceae bacterium | reverse complement strand
CCTCGCTCGGAAAATTGCAAGCGCGATGGGGTGTAGTGAAAACGAAATCGGCTTCGTTCAATTTCACCCGTCTTACGACTACACGGATTTTGTCGAGGGCTTGCGCCCCACGTCCTGCGCAGGCGGGAACGTCAGTTTTGAGCGGCGCGACGGAATTTTTAAGGAATTTTGTCGCAAAGCCTTACTTGCGGAAACTCTAAAAACTACTGGCGTATTCGAAGAGTTAAACGACAACCCAGCGATTTGGAAAGTCTCGTTGGAAGGAACAGGAGACAACCAGACAAGAACCGACTGTTTGGAAAACGGATGGATTCGTATTGGATGGAACAGATACGGAAACGTAGAAAACTTCGATGAATTTAAAGGTTTTAACGGCAATCCGACAGGAAAGTCGATTTTAAGAGCTTTCCAAAATTCAATTAAAGTCGGCGACATTGTTTTGTTGTGTTACTCGGCAAAAGAAATCGATGCTGTCGGAATTGTTACCGGCGAGTACGAATATCGTGAATCCGGAGGGGAATATTCCCGATACAGAACCGTAAAATGGATCGTTAAAAACATTCGGGAAGACATTGTCGCGCTTAACGGCGGCAAACAAATGACATTATCGACTGTTTATCGCCTTTCAATGTCGATTCAAGATATTCAAAAAATCGTAGAGAAACACACGAAAACGTACGTTCCCGCAAACAGCGTTAAGCCATTTGTCTTTATCATCGACGAAATCAATCGCGGAGAAATTGCAAAAATTTTCGGAGAACTATTTTTCTCGATTGACCCGGGTTATCGCGGAGAAAAAGGGAAAGTTTATACTCAGTATCACAACCTTGTTCCCGACGGCGACGTTTTTTCCAAAGGATTTTTCATTCCTGAAAATGTTTACATTATCGGAACAATGAACGACATCGACCGAAGCGTTGAAAGTATGGATTTTGCAATGAGACGACGCTTCGCATGGGCAGAAATATCTCCGGAAGACGGAATCGGAATGTTCGAGACGAGAATCCCCGAATGGCGCGAAGAAGCGACAAAACGAATGCGAGCCCTCAACTCCGCAATTGCCGCCGAGCCTGCTCTCGGCTCCGCCTATCAAATCGGTCCTGCGTATTTTCTAAACTTAGAAACCTGCAACGGAGATTTTGACAATCTTTGGAAACTTTATGTCGCTGGCACCTTAAAAGAATATTTGCGGGGCGTTCCCGACGCTAACGTAATTTTGGAATCACTGAAAGCCGCATACAACAGCGCCGCCGAATGAGGCTGAAAGACAACAACCTCCACCCGCTTTCCCCCGAAGAGCGGGAAAATGATTTGCCGAATCTGAAAAAGATTTCCGGAAAAACAATTCGTTGCCTATTAAATGAAAATCCCGGCGTGCTTGTTTTTCCACAAAGTTTTGAAAAATCAGAAGAAGCTCTCGATAAAAATGAAATTTTGCGCCTCACAGACGAAAATTGCCACGTCCGAACGGGTAACGTCATGGGATTTATAGGCATCGGCGAAACGCAATTAGAAATTTCTTCCCGCTTTGAATCCGATTGCGGAAACGATTTCTTTTTGCATTACCTATTACAAAATGTTTTTTCGTTGAATCTTTTCTCGTGGAATCACCAAACCTCGCAAAGCTCCGCTCTTGATTTGTTCGCCCTGCTTTTCCCGTACTTCCTGAAAAAAGCCCTGCAGCAAGGCGTTTATCGGGAATATCAAACACGGGAACGCAATGATTCTAATTTGCGCGGAAATATTAATTTCGCCCGCCACGTCCGGCAAAATTTTCCGTTCGCAGGGAAGATTGCCTACCGTTCCCGAGAACATGATTCCGAGAACGCTCTTTCTCTGCTAATTCGACATACAATAGAGTTCCTACGAAAAAATTTTATTTTTTCAAGATTGCTTCATTTCGATAAAGGAACGGAAGATGCCGTCAAACAAATCGTTGCCGGAACTCCGAATTTCAATCCGGCGTACAAGGACCGTGTGATTGCAAAGAACCTGCGCCCTCGTGTTCACCCGTTTTTCCTGGAATACGAACATCTTCAAAAAATTTGCCTAAAAATTCTTCGATACGATTCTTTAAAATACGGGAACGCCGATGAAAAGATTTCTGGAATTCTTTTTGACGGCGCGTGGCTTTGGGAAGAGTATTTGGCAACACTTCCGGCTCTAAAAAATTTCACTCATCCGAAAAATAAACTCGGAGAAAACGGGATTCGCTTCTTTGTCCAAGGAAATCAGAAACATTATTATCCGGACTTTTACGATGAAAATTGCGTTTTTGACGCTAAATACAAAAACAAAAATAGTCCCTCGGAAGACAGAAACGACCTTTTTCAGATAATTTCCTATCTCCACATTTTAAAAACCTCAAAGGGCGGCTTTATTGTTCCCGCGACAGAAGAACTCCACGACATCGAAAAAACGTGCCGTGAATTGGTCGGCCTAGGCGGCAAGCTTGTCGTCCTCCGACTTGGAATTCCTCAAAACACGCAAACTTACGGCGACTTTTGTTTAAAAATTTCAGATTCCGAGAACCAACTTTCTTTGGCAATTAACCAATTCCTTGAAAGTCATTAAACCTTTCTCAGAAAAATTCTTCGGCAGATTTGGGGAAATTCCTAAAAACTCTGCCGAAGTTTCGGGCGGGAACGGGAAATGCCGTTCCGAAAAAATTTGCGGGAATTTGCGGAAATTTGTGGATAAAAACGCGTTTGCGGAGATAATTGGGGACATACCATCTTTAACAATTTCCCTGCCAATGAGTACAGTTCTTCTACGATGGAATCCTTCGTTCTCTTCCTATCCGATGTTCGGCTATCTTTCGGACATTCTCGATCTATGTAAATATGACTCCGCCGATTTAAATTGGAGCGTCCGGGATTACGAAAAAATCAAAGAAGGCGACAACTTCTTTTGGGTAAAATCGGGCTACGGCGCAACGGGCATCATCGCTTCCGGAACGATCACAAGCGATCCGTTTGAAGCAGAGGACTGGAGCGGGAGGGGGCGCCGAACGTTTTACGTCAATTTCAAACCGGACATCGCAATTAATCCCGATGCGTTGCCGATCCTTTCTTTTGATGAATTACGGGAAAAAGTCCCCGGTTTCAATTTTTCCACAGGACACTCCGGTGTTGTTTTGCCGCAAGACATCGACGCCTTGACTAAAAGAGCATGGGAGTATTTTTTCACCCGAAATCTCCGACAGTTTCAGCACGCGCTTAAATCCGAATTCAACGATAAAATTTATATTTCGCCCACCCTCCAAAATGAACAATCTCCCCAAACTTAATATTGGAATCCTTACGCATGAGTGCAGATGAAATCAACAGCGGGAACGGGTTTCCCGAAACGGCGTTTTTGTTGGGCGCGGGGCTGGGGACGCGGTTGCGCCCGCTGACGGAAAATTGTCCGAAGCCGCTGTTGCCGCTCGGTGAAAAACCGATGATTTGCCGTGCGATGGACTCGCTGATTGCGCTCGGCGTGAAGCGCTTCATCATCAACACGCATCACGCGGCGCAGGTTTACGCGGAAAAATTCCCGCAGGGCAATTACCGCGGCGTTCCCGTAGAGCTCGTGCACGAACCCGTTTTGCTCGACACCGGAGGCGGGCTGAAAAATATCGAAAAATTTCTCGATAGCGCCGACGAAAATCTGCTCGTTTACAACGGCGACATTCTCGCGGATTTGGATTTGGAAAAACTCGTTGCGGAGCATCTGCGTTCCCGTGCACTCGCAACCTTGCTTTTGCGCACGAACGAACGCGGGAACGTGAATTTTTCGAACTCCGAAAACCCGCCCGGAACCGTCGTCGATTTGCGCGACCGGCTCGGCAACGCGGGAACGCGACGCTGCGGATTTACGGGAATTTATTGCGTTTCGCGCAGGTTTTTTGACGAAATTCCCGCGGGAAAAATCGAAAGCGTCGTCGAAGCATTTTTGCGCGTCATTGCACGCGGGAACGGCGAAATTCGCGGTGTTATCGACGATGCGGGAACGTGGCGCGACCTCGGAACCCTCGCCGAATACGAGCAGGCGCAACGCGACTTTAAGCACTAAGCACCTGCGCTCTTAAAAATCTTCGCGGAATCCGTCGTTCCAGCGCGGTCCGTCTCGATTGGCGCGGCGGTTTTCTTTTTCGAGTGCGTCGCCGTAGCCTTCCCATGTCTTAATTTCGCCTTTGAGCACGCCTGTAACGGCGGGTTTGTTAAATCCCGGATCGTCGGGGTCTTCCGCCGTCGTGCAGGACGCAAGCGTTCCCGCGACGAATAACGCCGCGGGAACGATGAGAAATTTTCTTTTCGTGAAAAATTTCATTAGGCGTCGGCACGCTTCATCGCTTCTTCCTGCAGGAACGCCTTCGTCGCGTCGATCGCGGCGGCGGCATCCGCTTTCGCGGCGGCGATGTCGGAGTTCTTGCTCGTAGCGAAGAGGTAGAACTTAATTTTCGGTTCGGTTCCACTTCCGCGCACGGCGATTTTCATTCCGTCTTCGAGCGTAAAGAAGTAGAAATCTTCTTTCGGAATGACGTCGCCGTCGCAGTCCTTGATTTCGTCGCGCCCGAAATCGAGGAAGGAAACGACTTTTTTGCCGAGGACTTCCGCCGGCGGGTTTTCTCGAAGCGAAGCGAGAATGCGCTTAATCTGCGCCGCGCCCTTCGCGCCTTCGAGCACAATGTTGAGCAAAGATTCCTGGAAATAACCGTAGTCGCGGTAAATCGAATCGAGGTATTCCGGAAGCGTCATGCCTTTGGCTTTTACCCACGAAGCCATTTCGACGACCATGAGCGCGGCGGCGTTCCCGTCTTTGTCGCGAACGCTGTCGGAGTGCAGGTAGCCGTAGCTTTCTTCGCCGCCGAAAACGTAGAACGTTCCCGCCGCGAGTTGCGCGTCGGCGCGTTCCCGCCACGAAAGCGACATATAATTCGGGACGGTTTTTTCGACTTCGAGTTGATATTTGCGAAGCTTGGCACCGATCCACTTAAAGCCCGTAAGCGCGTTCACGCAACGAAGCCCGTTCTTTTCCGCGATGGCATCCCAAATCGGCGATGTTACAAACGTTTTAATAATCGTCGCGCGCGGCGAACCGTCCGGCGGAAGAATGCCGAGTTCTTTCATGCGTGCGCAACGGAACGCCGTGAGCATCGTTCCGGTTTGGTTGCCGGAATAGAGCGTGTAGGAGCCGTCACGATTGCGTGCCGCCATGCCGACGCGGTCGTCGTCCGGGTCGGTTCCGATAACGATGTCCGCACCGATTTCCTTCGCTTTTGCAAGCGAGAGCGTAAACGCTTCGGCGTTTTCCGGATTCGGGGATTTCACGGTCGGGAAACGGCCGTCGTGCGGGAGCTGTTCTTCGACAACGTGAATATCCACGCCGAATTTTTTCATTGCGGGAACAATCATGACGTCGCCCGTGCCGTGAATGTTCGTATAGCAAAGTTTAATCGGCGATTGCGCAATGACGGATTTGCCCAAAATCGCGCATTCCAAATCCGTGAGATACTGCTGTTCGACTTCCGCGGGAACGGTTTTCACGGCGGCAAGATCCTTCGTCAGAAACTGCGGAATGTCCGCGAGCGTAACGGCATTAACTTCGCCGATAATGGATTCCGCGTGCGGGGAAATCACCTGTGCGCCGTCGTTGAAGTAACACTTGAAACCGTTGTCGTGCGACGGATTGTGGCTCGCCGTAAGCGCGATGCCGGTGTCCGTGCCGAGAGCGCGAATCGTAAAGCTGAGCTGCGGAACTGAACGCGCGTCGTCAAAAACGTAGGCTTCGCCGCCGAGCTTCGTCCAAATGCTCGCCGCAAGTTGCGAAAAATGCTTGGAGAAATGGCGAACGTCGTGCGCAATAACGATGCGCGGCGCACGCGCCGTTCCCGTCGAAGCGAGGTATTTCGAAATGTAGCGGAAGAGTCCGACCGTGGCGCGAACGATATTGAAGTCGTTCAGATTTGCGGTACCGACGGCAGGGTGTTCGGGAGCGCCGAGGGCGTCGCGCGTTCCCGCTTCGGCGGCGGGCGTAATTTTCCCGATGGTGCGTCCGCGCATACCGCCCGTTCCGAATGCGATTTTTTTGAAAAAGCGGTCATTAATTTCGCTCCATTGTTTTTCGGCAAAAAGCTCTTCAATTGCCGTTACGGCCCATGCCGGCAAAAAACCGGCGGAAAGCCATTCCGTAAGATTGTTTTTCGTATCTTCGGTAATATTGCCGCTTTCAAAAGCGGACTTAACTTCGTCAATAAGCATCATAACGGGAGACAGTTTAGAAAAAAAGCGGGACAAACGCGATTTTTTTCTCCTAAAAAACACGGAGCCGACAGGAAAAATATTCTTTTAACATTTGCGCTTGATTTATATAAATAACTTTTCCAATATTCACAATAACTACTACACAGGTATTCATTAAAATGAAACAGGAAACGAAATGTCTTCATGCCGGTTATTCTCCGAAGAACGGGGAACCCCGCGCATTGCCCGTTTACCAAAGCACAACGTTCAAATACGATTCTACGGCTCACATCGGGAAGCTGTTTGACCTCACCGCCGCCGGGCACTTCTATTCCCGTCTTTCCAACCCGACCGTTGAAGCGGTCGAGAACAAAATCGCCGCCCTCGAAGGCGGAATTGCCGCCATGTGCACCTCTTCCGGACAGGCGGCATCTTTCACGGCACTCGCAACCATCATGAAGGCGGGCGACCATTTCATTTCCTCCGCCACAATTTACGGAGGAACCGTCAATCTCTTCGCGGTAACGATGAAGCGCTTCGGCATCGAGTGCACTTTCGTCGATGCCGATGCTTCGGAAGAAGAAATTCAAAAAGCCTTCCGTCCGAACACCAAAGCCGTTTTCGGCGAAACGCTTGCCAATCCCGCCCTCACGGTTTGCGATATCGAAAAGCTCGCGGCAATCGCCCATAAAAACGGCGTTCCGCTGATTATCGACAATACGTTCCCGACACCGATTCTCTGCCGCCCGATTGAATTCGGTGCAGACATCGTCATCCATTCCACGACGAAATACATGGACGGGCACGCACTCTGCGTCGGCGGAGTTATCGTCGATTCCGGAAAGTTTGATTGGACGAACGGAAAATTCCCCGAATTCACGGAACCCGACGAATCCTACCACGGAACCGTTTATTCGAAAGCATTCGGTCCCGCGGCATTCATCGTCAAAGCTCGCGTTCAGCTCATGCGAGACCTCGGAATGACACCGGCGGCAAACTCCGCATTCCTGCTTAACATCGGACTGGAAACGCTTGCCGTCCGCATGCCGCAGTACAGCCGCAACGGACAAAAAGCAGCCGAATTCCTCAGCAAACATCCGAAAATCGAATCCATTTCCTATCCCGGACTCGAAAGCGACAAGTATCATGCGTTGGCGAAAAAATATCTGCCCGACGGTTGCGCCGGCGTTATGTCCGTCGTCATCAAGGGTGGACGCGACGGTGCCGCGCGCTTCCTCGATGCGTTCCAATTGGCAACGCAATGCGTCCACGTCGCGGATATTCGCACCTGTGCACTCCATCCGGCGACATCGACTCACCGCCAGCTCACCGACGAACAACTCGTCGCCGCCGGCATCCCGCAGGGACTTGTCCGCATTTCCATCGGCTTGGAAAACATCGACGACATTATTGCCGATCTCACGCAAGCGTTGGAAAAAGTCTAAACTCTTTTGTTAGTTAGAGGTTAATAGAGATAAGTTAGTTAGAAGTTAAAGTTAGAGAGAAATCAGAGTAGCGCCGGCGGAAACGTAGTTCCCGCCGGCGTTTTTTTTGTGCAGACGTGCACAATCTCCATCCCGATATCCTCTTTCCGAGCCGCAAAGCCACGATGTTTTTCTCTTTAACACAAAGCTTTCGGGACAAAGCGGACTCCGGCTGCTTTCGAGTGGCACACGTTTTTTTTCAACGCAGAGAACGCAAAGTTTTTTTTGCTTACAGAAAAAACATTCCCGCGAAATCAATTCACGGGAACGCTTTTAAGGGCGTTTTACTTTCGCTTATTCTTACGTTCTTTCTTTTTACTCTGTTCCTCTTCCTTTTTTCTTTCATTTTGCCAAAACTTCGCACGCTCTTTTTCTCTCGCCTCTGCTTTTGCTGATTTTTTCTCCACAGCCTTTGGCATTTTCAACTTTGCACTCAGCATTGTCTCCGGAACATCGTTTTTAATAAATCGGGCAACCGCCCTGTCGTTCCCCTCTATCACACAACTTTTAATCGAAGTTTCAGCCACAAGCACAGCCGCATTCGTTTCAATTTGCGTCAGGTATTCGTTTGCTTGTTTCACCACCTCGGCAATTGCAGGATAGCGCGGCGATTTCTTATCCAAGTTGTCCGTTATCTGCTTGATTCCCGATCTCATCAGAGAAACGGAATCTACAACCGCTTCAAAATACCAGGCATATTGGTCCAACATAAAACGCACATACGAGTTTTTCGTCGCCATTACCTTGATCGGATTGAAGATCAGGAGTCTGATTAGCAAATTCTCTTGATTAGATGATGGAGAAGCTTTGCCGACGACATAAAGGCTGTATCCGTTGCAAGAACCTCTATCACCCAATCCACCGTAGACTTCAAGATTCGGATCAAATTTCCGGATATTATACAGCGGCGTCCCCAATACATTTTGCAACTCAAAAACGAGCTTGTCGCCTTTAGCAAAGTAATCCTTCTGCCGTTCCATTTCCCTTTCTAAGCGCTTTGAGCTCGAAGCACTGATATTCGGACTCCAAGAAGGTCCGGAACGTGATTTTTGATAAAATCTCACCAACTTTTCCGGACAAACTAATGACAACGCCGGAACCACGGCTCCAATATATGCTCCCGTCCTGATTTTTTTCATATCCGGCTTATGAATCGGAGTGGAACCCAAATAATGAATGTTGCGGTTTATCGTTTCCGTGAGCGCTTTGACATACGACAAATCTTCTTCACTCAAGCGACTGAGGTTTGCCTTCGACGGCATCACGTATGGACGCTTGGTTTTGGGGTTCACCGCCGGAGTTTCCATCGGTTCGTCAATAAATTTCATCAATCCGATTTGATCTATATACAGATAAAGTTTACCGATATTAAACCAAGCTATACCACCGACATTACAGTTGTTATCCTTCTTGGAATAATCAGGCCAAGCCAAGAGAACGCTATTTTCTTCAAGAAATTTAGGGTTGCTTACAACGCCGCCGGAGCCTCTGAAAAGAAAATAGTTTTCTTTATTTTGCTCTACTAAATCTTTGAAGACCTGGGGTAAGATTTGAAATTCCGGCGTTTTCTTTATTCGCTCAAACAATTTTTCGGCATCTTCGAGAGGCACGCTTTTAAACTCGCGCCTCTGAAGAACTTCAGGATCTGTATGCTTATCAAGAAGCCCTTCTTTCCAGTCGACAGTGTTCCAATCCACTTCGGGGGCAAGTGTGCCGTCAGTTTGCATTGTATTGCTTTCCCATGCTTGCAATAAGGACGGAATTCCAATCCATCCGGCAACAAGGAGGAGCCAATAAAACAAGAAATTCTTTTTCATAAAATGAGTCAAGGGAGGGCTCAAGCGTTGGGGTTAACCGGCTAAGGGCATCGCAGAGGATTCTGCGTTCCCGAGGCGTAAACGCCCCGTTTTCGCGTCCAGGTGATTTTGCAAAAAAAAAACAGTTTTCAAGCGGAAAGCGTTTTTGGGGTGTTTAAGGCCGAAACATGCGACGATTTTTTGGGGCGAAGCCACGGCGCTGCGGGAACGGAAGCACTTTACTGAATTGGCTGAAGAGGAAAGTTCGCCAAAGCGGTTGAAGACCGCTTCTCCCGCACGTCAAAAAAAAACACCCACTCATTCATGTGTTCTTGTCCGTCCCGCTTATTTCCTGCACCTTTACAGTCTCTCCGAGGCTCAATCTCGCTTGCGTTCCCTTTGCGTTCTTTGCGTTAGAACACAAAAAAGCGTTCCCGCGAGCGATCACGGGAACGGCTTTTAATCTTTAAGGGGAGGCTCTCTTTACTTCTGCGGTTTCGGGAGCGCGAAGAAGAGAATACCGCAAATGAACATGAGCCCGCCGGCGACGGCAAGCGTCGTCGTCAACGGAATTCCCTGATCCTTGAACCAGCCGCCGAAGAACGAAATCAGCGCGCCG
>CAZPYE010000031.1:0-9170 GCA_964590115.1 uncultured Enterobacteriaceae bacterium | reverse complement strand
CGAGGTCAGGTTCAGCAAACCGTAGCCGGTCGCGGAGTAGCGTTCGTCGATGTGCGAGCGCATGACGGGCATGAGCGTCGCATCGAGCGAACCCTGCGCGATCCCCTGCGTCGCGACGAGCGCGAGCATCGTGTAGAAAAGCCACGCGACACCGCCGAACATTCCGGCGAGCACGACGGCGAGAATGACGCACGGCCCCGCGAGCACAAACGAAATCCCGGGAACGAGCGCGCGAGCCTTGAGGTTTTTCTGCACCCAGCGGTCGGCGATAATCGCGGCGACGATGACGGCAATGTATTTCGCGATGGAGCTCCAAAGCGTTGCCGCCGGACCGGCTTCGCCCACGGACAGGCTGATGAGTTGATTCATGCCGGAGACTTCGGCGAGCGGCACGGTAACGTCCTGAACGGCTTTAAACGTATCGGTCAAAAGTGTCGGATACCACGTGAGCAGGAACCAGTTGCCCGCTCCCGCGAATGCGACGACGGTCAGCAAAATCCACATCGGGCGGGAAGCGAGCAGGCTTTTGAAAACCTGAGCGCCGGACATTTTTTCAAAATCGGCGGCGGGAGCGGATTTTTCTTCCGCAACTGCGGGAACGTCAGCCTCCGTGCGGAGCTGTTCGCGCGCGCTGTCTGCGGGAGCCTTACTCGGGTCGCGCAGGAAAACGATGAGGATGAACCCGTAGATGACGCCGACAAGACCGAAAACCGCGAAAGTCATGCGCCAGCCGATGGCATCGGACATCGTTGCGCCGTAGCCCGCGAGCGCCATCCCGGCGTAAATACCGCTCATGTGAATCCCGGTCGCGAGCGAACGCGTGCTGCCGCGGTGGTAATCGGTAATGAGCGCGAGCGCGGCGGGAATGTAAAACGCTTCGGAAACGCCCATCGCGGCGCGTGCGATGAAAAGCGTCGTATAGTCTTCGGCGTGCCCCGTCCACCACGTTACCGTGGACCAAACGACGAGCGAACAGAGAATGACCAAGCGGCGGGAATAACGGTCGGCAAGGAAGCCGCCGACCGGGCTCAGCACCGCGTAAATGACGAGAAACGCCGAAGTAATCAGCCCGAATTGAGCATCCGTCATCGGAATATCTTCGACAATCGGAGCGCGAACGACCGAGAGCAACTGACGGTCGAAGTAGTTGAGCATCACGACGATCCAGAGCAAACCGACGGCAACCCACGCCCACAAGCCGGGTTTCGTATTCGGATCAGCGAGGTTGACGACGTTTCGCACGCCTTTGCGCCACGCCTGAATCGCGACAATCGCGATGACGACAAACATCAGCGCAATGACCAATGTATCGAACACCGAAGAGGTTTGCGCCCCGGCGTCTTTGAGTCCGTTAATATAGTTTACGATAGCATTCATAGTTTTAAAAAGATTAGAGATTAAAGCTTAAAGATTAAAGAAGATGAGAGTTGATGGATGAGAGCTTATTTAATGAATAATGAATAGCGAATAGTTCATTCCGGGCTTTTGCCTAAGCAAAAGCTTTAACACGGCGTTATTCGTTATTAATTATTCATTATTCACTAAAGACTTACCTCTAAGCCCTCATCCGTCCTCCGCCCTCAATCTTTAAGCTTTATATCGATCAAGCAGCAATCCGGGGAGCGGAATCCGGGTTTGAGTTCGCCGCAGATGAAAACGATTCCGCCGCCGATTTTAGGTTCGACAACGGACGCACCGGCGCGTGCGGTCGCGGGAACGACGGCGAGTTTTTCCCATTTCGCGTTCCCGTCTTTGTCAAAAGAAAGGCGCAATACGTCCGAGTTAAATTTATACCACTCGGGATCGTGGCGCAGGTAATCCGGTGCGGGATTTTCGAGTGCGTCCTTGAAAATTTTTGCGTTTACGCCGCCGAAAATCAGCATCCCGCCCTGCCCGTCCGAAACCGCGCAGGAGCCGACCAACCCGGCTTCGGAAACGTCTTCCGGAAGCGGCGGAAGCGTTTCCCACTTGTTTTCGTGCGGGAAATAAATCACGCCCGCACGATCGAGCGTCGCCTTTTTAGTTTCTTTGTCGAAATAAAATCCGCCGACAAGCGCATACGCCCAGCCGCGCGGCGTTTTCAACATTCCGGCGACCGGTTGAATGCGCGGCGTGCCCGGAAAATCCGGAAGCGGCTTCCACTCGCACGCTTTTCCCGGAAAAGAATTTACGAAATAGGAAAACGCTTTGTTTGCAGGAACACCGTCAACGTTCCCGCCACCGACAAACATCGCCGCGCCCGCCGCGTTGTCGACCGTTTTCGGCAAACGGGGAAAATCTTTCAGCGGAAAAGTATTCGCGCCCCAAACGACATCAAGTTTCCCCGCCGAATTTTCGCCGCCGAGCCAAGCCAGACCGGACGACACTCCGTAGGCGGCAGGAACGGGAAGTTTCCCCTCGCAAACGCTCCACGCGGTTTCCTTAAAATCCAGCTTCCAAATCGTGTCGTAAAATTTCTTCTTACCGCCGTCCGCCGGACCTTTTTCCGGGAAAAGCGCCCCGCCGCCGACGTAAACTTCGTTCCCGCCAACGGAGGAAACAAACGCTCCCGCAACGCCCTGCGCAGGATTCGTGCCCTCAACGACGAGCGGCGGCAGTTCTTTCACGGAAATTTCCACGCCGGGCGCAACGTCCGCAACAGGCAAATTTTCGGACAGGCACCCCGAGAACGCGGGAACGCACAACGCCGCAAAAAGGGAGAACGGGAGAAAAAATCGTTTCTTCATGAGGACACAAAATTTTTCGGGAGAGGAAGCAATGATTTTGTTTCAGGAAGCACCTTCCTGCAAGGGAGAAACCTCATCCCCGGCAAATATTTTTAGCCGCCGCAAAAGACTACTGACACAGTGGATGTATTCTGAAAAACTAAGGGCACGATTGAGAGAAAAAAATCTCAATCATGCCCTTTGTTCTTTTGAAGTTTTTTCGTGAACCAAACGGAAAAAGTCCCGCGACTGATAGTCGTATGGCTTCAGGTTCTCCTCCTGATTCGCAGAATCATTGAGGTTATTCTGAAGTTGCTCGGCGTGTAAGAGCGGGCGCCCGGGTTACCGCCCGGGTCTTCAAAAGAACTTTACGGCATTCTCTACTTTTGCCTTTTAAAGTCAACCTAAACCGCGTTCCCGTAGCGCAGTGGAACAAAAATTCGCGCAAAGACGCTAAGACGCAAAGTTTTCTGTGGAAGGGCGACAATCTTGTCGCCCTACGGGGCTTCTCGCCGGTGTCTCCCCTCCACGATTGTAGCGTTGCATCAGCAGGGAAACGCATTGGGATTCGGTTATTTCTTTGGGGAAACCGTAGGCGGCGAGGACGGCGCGGTCGTTGTCGCGGTGGGCGCGACGCAGGTCGGGCGGCATCGTCGTCTCGTCGTAAAGGTCGGCGAGCGAACAATCCGGGTAGCGTTCCCGCGCGTCCAAAATCGCCTGCGCCGTCGCCTCGATTTTCACACGTTGCTCCGGCGTCGGCTCGCACCACGGAAAATTGTTGTAAACAACGCTTGCCGAGTAGCGATAGTCGGATTTCAACCGCCCGCAAATCGCGCGCATCCACGCCATGTGCACAAACGACGTCAGCACACCGAAATGGTAAAGCGTCGCGGAGGGAATAATGAGAACGAGATTGGTCGGAATCGTTTCTTTAGTCTCAAAACCCAGCGGAATGTATTCTCTCTTTTCAGAGGAAACGCTCGGAATAATGATAAATGAATCAGGATTGTTCGTTTCCCGAAAAAGATGCGGTGTTTCTGCTTTACGGCGAGTTGACGCATCGGCACTCGCAAGCCTCATTTCTCTAACCTTGCGAATTCTTTCCAACACAGAAGGCATTTGGCGCAATTCCGCCGGAGTCGTATTCGCTAACCATAAACAATAACGCTTTTTCCCGTTGATGAATTCTTCAGCTCCAAGAAGTTTTTTAATGATTTTTTTTGCGGCAGGTTCAGCTTTGATAAATTCATCGTAGTCCTTGGCCTCGATAATGAGATTCCCGCCATCTGTCGGCTGATTTCCTTTCCTTATTTCAGGAACGTTGCAAATCGGTTTTTTGCGGGATTCGACGAAAACGTCGGGCGCGTCGATGAGATACGGATTGATATTTTTCGCGGGAACGCGCTCCCCGCTTTCGGTGAAGATAATTGGGAGGGAAGACATTCCTGTCTTCCCCGAGGGAGGAACGAATTTTCCTGCGACGTTGATTCCTCCGTCAAGCGGTGAAGGCAAGAATGTCTTCACACCCGAGGAAAAACTGATGATGACGCAGTGGACGTGGGCTTTGTCGGAGGCGTCGCTATCCCAACGGAAGGTGCGGTAAGCAAAGTCAAAGCGGATTTTGAATTGCTCAAAAAGCGGCTTCCAGAGCGCGGCGACCTGTTCGCCTTGGCAAACGGAATTAGTGGCGACAAGCGCAACACGAATCGGCGTTCCCGCGATGAGTTCACTTGTCTTTTTAAACCAACAGCAAACGTAATCTAAACGTCCCGCATTTTTCCATTTTTTCCCGAAGATAGAAAAAATTTCTTCCTTTTGGGTCGCACTCGTTTGCTGATGTCCCACGAACGGCGGGTTCCCCATGATGTAGGAAAGTTTTTCGACGGGAACGACGCTTGCCCAATCGAGGCGGAGCGCGTTGCCTTCGCGAATGTTCGCATAGGATTTGAGCGGAAGAAAATCGAGGGATTTTTGGACGATGTCTTCGGTTTCGCGCATCATTTGCGACTCGGCAATCCAAAGCGCGGTTTGCGCGACGGAGACGGCGAAGTCGTTGGTTTCGATACCGTAGAATTGCCCGATGGAGACTTGAATCGGGCGAAACTCGGCGTAGTTAAATTCGATTTGCTTCGTGAGCGCGCGCAGGACGTCGTTTTCTAAGCGGCGGAGAGAAATGTACGTTTCCGTGAGGAAGTTGCCGGAGCCGCACGCAGGATCGAAAAACGTGAGCGCGGCGAGTTTTTCCTGAAACGCGCGGAGCTTTTTCTCGCGGGCGTTCCGCCGCGTCACGCCGGGGGGGGGGGGGTAAACAATTTCGGCGAACTCGGCTTTAAGCGCGTCGAGGAAAAGCGGGTCGATGACTTTGTGGATATTTTCGACGCTCGTGTAGTGCATACCGCCGGCGCGGCGGGTTTCGGGATTGAGCGTGCTTTCAAAGACGGCGCCGAAAATGGTCGGGGAGATTTCGCTCCAGTTGAAATCGTCGCTGGCTTTGGCGAGGAGGAGGGTTTTGACGGAGTCGTCGAATTGGGGAATTTCGATATCGGTGGCGGCGAAGAGCCCGCCGTTGACATACGGGAACGCGGCGAGCGCGGAATCGAGGTAAGGATCGCGGAGCTCGGGGCGCGTGTTGAGTGTTTGAAAAAGGTCGATGAGAGCGCGGCGCAGGTCGCGTGCATCGAAGCGGGCGAGATAATCGTGGAATTGGTTTTTTGAGCCGAAAATGCCGGCATCTTCCGCGTAGAGGCAAAAAACGAGGCGGACGCAGAGCATATTGAGACTTTTGAGCGTGCTCTCGGCGGCGGGATCGCGGTAGTGGCGGAGGATTTCGTCGTAGAGGCGCCCGACGAGTTCGCCGGCTTTGACGGAAAGCTCCATCTCTCGTTTGAGGTGGGCGGCGTTCCCGTCGTCGGTAAGGAAGGAAAGGCGGTAAAATTCTTTCGGGAGATCGGCGAGGAGGAGGATTTCCGGCGCGTCGTGCGGGCGCTCCATGTCGTGGACGCGAAATTCGCGGAAATTGCAAACGACAATCCAGCGGGGCTTTTCGGAGAGTTTGAGCTCGTCGGCGTAGCGTTTCGCCTGCTGAAACGGCGTGAGAAAGGAGCCGTCGGACTGTTTTGCGGGCTTGTCGAGGTCGATATCCTTGCCCTTTTGCTCAATCATGACGCGCGTGGCGGGAATGTAGGCGTCGATGAAAGCGGTGTGTTTGAGGCGGACTTGGTGCTCAAAAACGATGAAACGCTCCGGATGCGCGATGCCGAGGACATTGCGAAGCAAATCGGTCCAGAAAATGTGGGTTTCGCCCTTTTCGTAGCCTTTGTTCTGCCAGGTTTCGGCAAAAATTTTGGCGGCGGCGCGTTGCTCGGAGTCAGTCATGGCAAGGGATTTTCGTGGAATTTTCGCGGGAACGCGAGGATTTTTAAAGAAACAGCGGAATCTGTTTGCAAAACGAAAAAGCTATTTCGTTAATATAAACAAAAAGCGCGCTCCTTGCGGGAACGCACTTTTTGTTTTTTCGGCGGAAGCTGATTAGGCAACGGGCTGTTCGGCGGCAGGAGCCGCTTCTTCAACCGGAGCTTCTTCCTTGGCTTTTTTTGCCTTCGGAGCAACCTTTTTCGGAGCCTTTTTGTAGCCTTCGTCGTTAGCGGCGATGAGCTCGATGAGAGCCATTTCCGCACCGTCGCCGATGCGCGGAATAGCGAGCTTGTAAATGCGGGTGTAGCCGCCGTTACGATTCAGGAATTCCTGTGCACGCTTGGTGAAGAGAATCGCAACCGCTTCTTCGTTACGAACCTTGGAGAGAGCGAGGCGGAAGTAGTGAAGTTTCTTCACTTTGTCGTCCGTCTGGGCTGCCTTCTTGGCGAGCGTAATAACCTTTTCCGCAAACGGGCGAAGGGCCTTGGCTTTCGGAAGAGTGGTCTTGATGCGGTTATGGATAAAGAGCGCGGCGGCGAGGTTCGCCATAAGAGCTTCGCGGTGCTCTTTCTTAACGCCGAGCTGATAGCGGTGTTTGCAGTGACGCATAGTTTCTAAATTTTTCTATTGGATTAATCTTTATTGTCTGCGAATTATTCGGCGACTTCGTCGTCGTCATCCTCCTCGGCGAGCAAGGCTTCGTCCACCGGCGGACGGTTTGCCTTGTGTTGCGCGATAATATCGCGGTCGATGAGGCGTTCGTCGATTTTCATCCCGAGAGAAAGCCCGAGCTGTTCGAGCTTTGCCTTGATTTCGTTGAGCGACTTTTTGCCGAAGTTGCGATACTTCAACATTTCGGACTCGGACTTGAGGGCGAGTTCGCCGACAGTCGTGATGTTCGCATTGTTGAGGCAGTTCGCAGCGCGGACGGAAAGTTCGATTTCGTTGACGCTCATGTTGAGGAGCTTGCGGAGACGATTCTGTTCTTCGCTGACTTCCTTGCCTTCCGTTTCAAACTGGACGACTTCGCCGGAGGCGGAATCGAACACGTCGAGGTGGTGGCGGAGAATCGAGGCGGCTTCTTTGAGCGCGTCCGACGGCGTAATACGCCCGTCCGTCCAAATCTCGAGGACCAGCTTATCATAATTCGTCATCTGTCCGACGCGTGTATTTTCAACGCCATAGCGGACGAGGCGAACCGGGCTGAAGAGCGAATCGATCGGAATCACGCCAATCGGCTGATCGTCCGTCTTGTTCGCTTCCGCCGGGCACCATGAACGACCGACGCGCACCGTGAGTTCCATTTGGAGGCGGCGCTTAACGTTGAGCGTGCAAATCAGCTGATCCGGATTGACGAGGTCGAGGTCGGTAACGAGCTCAATATCCTTCGCTGTAACGGGACCTTCGCGGTCGACATCAATGCGCACCGTGAAGGTATCGCGGCGATGAGCGCGAAGGATGACTTTTTTCAGGTTAAGAACGATTTCCGTCACGTCTTCGACGACTCCGTCGATAGACTGAAATTCGTGGCTTACGCCTTCAATTTTGACGGAGCAAATCGCCGCGCCTTCAATCGAGCTGAGGAGAACACGACGAAGAGCATTCCCCATCGTGTGCCCGTAGCCGATTTCGAACGGCTCCGCGATAAACTTCGCGTAAGTGTCGTTCGATACCGAATCGTCGCGCTTGAGACTCTTCGGCAACTCAAATTTACCAAGGCGTTTAGGCATTTTGTGTAGACTCCTACTAATTGATTGAAGGATTAACGGCTGTAGAATTCAACGATGAGCTGGACATTGATGTCCTGCGGCATTTCTTCGCGCGTCGGCTTACGATCGACCGTGCCTTCGAGCGTTCCCGCCGGAAGCGTCAACCAGGCGGGCACTGCACGGAACTGGTTTTCTTCGACACCGCGGGTTGCGAGCTGCTTGGAAGAAGTGCGGTTGCGGATTTCAACTTTGTCGCCGACTTTGCAGGAATAAGACGGAATGTCCACCTTGTGTCCGTTCACGCAAATGTGTCCGTGTCCGACGAGCTGACGGGCAGCGCGGCGCGTATTGGCAAAGCCGAGGAGATAAACGACGCTGTCGAGGCGCGTTTCGAGAAGTGTGAGGAAGTTTTCACCGACAACGCCCCCCATACGTTTTGCGCGGGCAAACGTAAGACGGAACTGCTTTTCGCTGAGTCCGTACATGAAGCGTAATTTCTGCTTCTCATTGAGACCGGTACCGTATTCGGTAGCTTTACGGCGGAGCGTAGGACCATGAACTCCCGGAGGATACGGCTTGCGTTCCTCGGCCTTGCAGGTCGGGAGAATATTCTGGCCAAAACGGCGGTTAATCTTGCTTGTCGGGCCTGTGTAGCGTGACATTTTCTTATTCTTCTATAGGTTGGCGGCAATGAATGCCCTCCGGTTTGCCATTGCCGGAAGGAGAAAAGCTTTTTCGTAAAAAAAAAAATTATTTCCCGCAAGAATAAGCGTTCCCGCGGGAAACAAACATTAGACACGACGGCGTTTCGGCGGGCGGCAACCGTTATGCGGAACCGGTGTAACGTCCATAATGGAGAGGACGTTCAGTCCGAGCTGCTGCAGAGCGCGAATTGCGGAGTCGCGCCCCATTCCCGGACCGCGCACCTTGACGACGACATCTTTAAGACCGTGCGACATTGCGACGCGGGCGGCATCCTGACAGACGACCTGTGCGGCGAACGCCGTGGACTTGCGGGAACCGCGGAAATTGCACTTCCCGGAAGAAGACCAGGAAATAACGTTCCCGTTCGGATCGGTAAAAGTGATTTTCGTGTTGTTGAACGTCGCGAGAACGTTGCAGACGCCCGTTGTGATGTTCTTGGAGCCTTTTGCACGACGAATCTTGATTTCTTCAAGACCTTCGGCGAGGAGATCCTTTGCCGTAATCTCCTTCTTTTCGGGAGCGGCGGGAGCGACTTCTGCGGTCGCGGTTTGTTCCTTGATTTCTTCTTGACTCATTATAAAAGAGAATTTCGGATATTAAACTTATTTGGAAACAACGCCGACCGTCTTACGCGCGC
>CAZPYE010000030.1:17915-19497 GCA_964590115.1 uncultured Enterobacteriaceae bacterium | reverse complement strand
GGCTTGTCGCCTCTTTGTAACCTCAAAAGTGTCCCCTATCTCTGACTGCGCCTTCTCCTCTTTAATCTTTAATCTTTAATCTCTAATCTTTCCTCCTGTTCCAGCACACTCGTGTTCCGCCCCTCAATCTCCCAATAAAAACCTTTGCGTTCTTTGCGTTGAAAAACAAAGTCTTTGTTCCGTTGCGCCGCGATGTTGTCGGGGCGCGGATGAGTCGTTTGCGCGGCGCGGTTCGGTTTCGGTCTTATCCCCAAGCCCCGCTCGAGTTGCTCGCTTCGCATGGGATTACGGAAGTAACGCTCCTCCGGAGCTTTGAGGTTCCCTACTTTCCATCCTTTCCGGTTAAACCAAAAAAGTAATTCCGTGTTTTCGGTGCATTTCGTGGTTCTAAAAAACTTCGTGTGTGCCGCAGAAGCGGCCGGAGTCCGCTTCTCCCACAAATGTGCTCTGTGAGAGATTTTGTGTTCCTGTGTTTTTCATCTGTGTTAATTCGTGTGTTTTCGGCGGGAGGCACACTTTCAGCGTGCGATATTTATTATTTTTCCCCGGGAAAAAAACTTTGCGTTCTTTGCGGCGGAGGGGCAGAATTTCGCGACTGTGGAAACCCCGAATCTGACCTCCCCCGTAGTGCCCAAGAAGTTTCTTGTGCCGTTCATCATGCTTGTCTCCTGCTTTGCGCTGTGGGGCTTGCTTAACAACATGACGGACAATCTTGTTCCGGCATTTAAAAACATCTTTTCCATCCCGCAGGAAAAGTCGGCGCTCGTGCAGGTTGCGTTTTACGGCGCGTATGCGGTGTTGGCGATTTTTGCGTCGATTCTGATCGAGGAATTTTCCTACAAAAAGGGCGTTCTTATCGGGCTGGGCGTGTATATTCTCGGTGCGTTGATGTATATTCCCGCGTGTATTGCGCAGAGTTTCGACATTTACTTTATCGCGATTTTCGTCGTCGCGGGCGGGTGTTCGCTTTTGGAAACGACGTGTAATCCGTATGTGCTCTCGATGGGGGCGCAGGAAACCGCGGTGCGCCGCTTAAATTTTGCGCAGGCGTTTAATCCGGTCGGCTCGATTGCCGGGATTTTGCTCGCACAGCAGTTTATTTTGTCGAATCTGAATCCGGCGACGGCGGACGAACGTGCCGTGATGCCCGCAGAACAGCTCAAAGAAATTGTCCACCACGAACTGTTCTGGGTTTGTGCGCCGTATGTCGGGCTCTGCGGGATCGCATTCCTGATTTGGCTGTTCTTCCTGTTTTTGAAAGACGACAAAAAGCCGGCGGCATGCGAGTCCTGCGGCGGCGTTCCCGTGACGGGAACGCAAGGCGGCGGAATGCGCGTTTTTGTTGCGGCGCTTTTCAGCGTTGTTCCGCTTACGGTGCTTTATTTCCTTTTCCCGGAAATGAATAAAATTGCGTGGGTGCTTTGCGGCACGCTCGGTCCGATCGTTTACATTTGCCTTGTGCCGAGCTATCGGGAAATGCTGGTCGCGCTTTTGAAAAAGCCGCGCTACTGGTGCGGCGTGATTGCCCAGTTCTTCTACGTCGGCGTGCAAATTGCCGCGTGGACGTATCTGAACGGTTACT
>CAZPYE010000030.1:0-17905 GCA_964590115.1 uncultured Enterobacteriaceae bacterium | reverse complement strand
GAGCTCGGCGTAACGCCGGCGGAAGCGGCGACGTATTACCTGATTTCGCTCGTGCTCTTTATCGCTTGCCGCTGGGTGGCGACTTATTTCATGAAAATGTTCAATCCGGCATCAATGATGGCGCTTTTCGCAGTTGCGGCAATCGGTTGCAGTGCGGGCGTGATGTATCTGCCCTCGACGGTGCTGTTCACAATCGGCGGGCTGGATTTCTCGGCAAACGTCCTTTGCCTGATTGCGATGTCGGGCTGTATGTCGCTGATGTTCCCGACGATTTACGGGATCGCGCTTGGCGGGTTGGACGAAAAAATCGTCAAGCTCGGCGCTGCCGGTCTCATTATGGCGATTCTCGGCGGTGCGCTGATTACGCCGTGGATGGCAGGCGTGCTCGGCGATGCGGAGTCCGCGTGGGTCGCCTTGCTTCCGGGCGTTGACAACACCTGGGACACGAATCTCGGCACGTCTTCCGCCGCCGTTCGCGCCTCGTTTATCGTTCCCGCGATTTGCTTCGCGGTCGTTCTCGCTTACAGCCTGATTTTCCGGAAGCAGAAAAAAGCTTAAAGATTAGGGCTTAAAGCTTAAAGAAGATGAAAGAAAAACCACTCTTTAAGCTTTAAGCATTAAGCTCTCACCTTTTACCAATTATGAAATACGACACATTACCCACTATCGGAATTCGTCCGACGATTGACGGCCGCCGCCTCGGCGTTCGCGAATCGCTCGAAGACCAAACCATGAACATGGCGAAAGCCGCCGCCGCGCTTATCGAAGCGAACGTGACGCACGCGAACGGTCAGCCCGTCAAATGCGTTATCGCCGACACCTGCATCGGCGGACCCGCCGAAGCCGCCGCCGCGAACCAGAAGTTCCGCGAAAACAACGTCGGTTGCTCGCTCACCGTTACGCCGTGCTGGTGCTACATCACGGAAACGTTTGAAACGGACGCGACGATCCCGAAGGCGATTTGGGGCTTCAACGGTACGGAACGCCCGGGCGCCGTTTACCTCGCCGCCGCGCTCGCCGGCTACGCGCAGAAAGGCGTTCCCGCGTTCTCGATTTACGGACACGACGTTCAGGACGCGAACGACACCACAATTCCGGAAGACGTTGCGGAAAAAATTCTCCGCTTCGCACGCGCAGGGCTCACCGTTTCCACGCTTCGCGGGAAGGGCTACCTCTCGATCGGCGGTTGCTCGATGGGCATCGCCGGCTCGATTCTCGACCATTCGTTCTGGGAAAGCTACCTCGGAATGCGCGTCCAAGCCGTTGACATGACGGAAGTCCGCCGCCGCATGGATCTCGAAATTTACGACAAAAAAGAATTCGAGCTCGCCATGGAATGGGCAAAGAAATACGTCAAAATCGGTCCGGACCGCAATCGCCCCGACCTCGTTCTTTCTCCGGAAGAAAAGGAACGCACGTTGCGCGAATCGATTCTCATGACGATTATTTTCCGCGACATGATGCACGGGAACCCGTATCTGAAGACGATCGACCGCGAAGAAGAAGGTCTCGGCTTCAACGCCATTTGCGGCGGTTTCCAAGGTCAGCGCCATTGGACGGACTACTATCCGAACGGCGACATGGCGGAATCGCTCCTGAACAGCACGTTTGACTGGAACGGTCCGCGTGAAGCCATTCCGTTCGCTACGGAAAACGACGCGATGAACGGCGTTTGCATGCTTCTCCTCCACCAGCTCACGGGTCGCGCCGCGTGCTTCTCCGACATCCGCACTTACTGGTCGCCCGACGCCGTCAAACGCGTTTCCGGCTACACGATGGAAGGTCACGCGAAAAACGGAATCATGCACCTCATCAATTCCGGTTCGACCGCGCTCGACGGGAACATGCAGGCGACCGGAGTGGACGGTAAGCCGATTATGAAAAAGACCGGCGAAACGACCTGGCAGGACATCGATGCCATGATGGCGGCTTCCGAATGGTGCCCGGCAAACCGCGAATACTTCCGCGGCGGAGGCTACTCGCTCCACTTCGTTTCCAAGGGCGACGTTCCCGTGACAATGATTCGCATGAACCTCGTCAAAGGACAGGGTCCGGTTCTCGTTATCGCCGAAGGCTACACCTGCACGCTTCCGGAAAACGTGAACAAGATTCTCGACGAACGCACCGACCCGGGATGGCCGACAACGTGGTTTGCTCCGATTCTCACGGGCAAAGGCGCGTTTACGGACGTTTATTCCGTCATGGCAAACATGGGCGCGAACCACGGCGCTTGGACCTACGGGCACATCGGCGCGGACATCATCACGCTCGCTTCGATGCTCCGCATTCCGGTTTACGCGCACAACGTTCCCGAAGATAAAATCTATCGCCCGGCGGCGTGGAATCTCTTCGGTACGGCGGACGCCGAAGGTGCGGACTTCCGTGCCTGCGCCAACTTCGGTCCGATCTACGGAAAATACTAAGGTTAACGAACAGTGAATAGTGAATAACGAATAATTGAGTGTGAAGATTTTTGCTGAAAGCAAAAATTTTGAAGACTGTGTTATTCACTATTCATTAAAATTTCCCTCATTTCTAATTTTTAGAAAAAAATGTTTGTCCTGTGTTTGGATTGCGGCGCGACGAATGTGCGCGCAATGCTCGTTGACGAAACCGGAAAAATCGTCGGTAAGGCTTCCCAGCCGAACGCGACCGTTCCCGCGCCGGAAAACGCGGAATTTCACCATTGGGATGCCGATCGTATTCTGCGCCAGCTCGCGGATTGCGCGCGCAAGGCGCTCGACGGCGTTCCCGCGGCGGAAATCAAAGCAATCACGATTACCACATTCGGCGTGGACGGTGCACTCGTCGATGCACGGGGCGAACTGCTTTATCCCGTCATTTCCTGGAAATGTCCGCGCACGGCGGACGTGATGGCAAATGTCGGGAAATACATTTCTCAGGACGCACTGAATCGCATTTCCGGCGTCGGCGCGTTCGCGTTTAACACGATTTACAAGCTGATCTGGCTCAAGGAAAACCGTCCCGAACTTTTGGAAAAAGCCGCCGCGTGGCTTTTCATTTCCAACATTCTTGCGTATCGCCTCACGGGCGTCATGGCGACGGACCGCACGATGGCGGGAACGTCGCAGCTCACGGATTTGGCGAGCGGAGAGTTTTCCGATGAAATTCTCGGTGCGCTCGGGCTGGAAAAATCCCTGTTCCCGCCGATTGTCGATGCGGGAAAAATCATCGGCAACGTTACCGAAGCCGCCGCGCAAAAATTGGATTTGCCGATCGCGGGCGTTCCCGTGATTTCGACCGGACACGACACGCAGTTCGCCGTTTTCGGCTCCGGCGCGGAAAAAAATCAGCCCGTGCTTTCCTCGGGAACGTGGGAAATCCTCATGGTGCGCTCCGGGCAGGCAAAACTTTCTCCGGACGATTATAAAGACGGCGCGACGGCGGAACTCGACGGCGATCCCGCGCTCCGCAATCCCGGTTTGCAGTGGATCGGCTCCGGCATTATCGAATGGGTCAAAAGCCTTTGCTACGCGGGCGAGTCCTACGACACGATGGACGCCGAAGCCGCCGCGCTTCCGCCGGGCAGCAACGGCGTTACGCTCAAACCGGATTTTCTTCCCTCGGGAACGGAAAAAGGCGCAATTGGCGGACTCGTTCTCGGGCGCACCCGCGCACACATTTACCGCGCCGCGATGGAAGCGCTCACGTATCGCCTGAAATCGCGCCTCGCCCGTCTCGAATCCGTCGGCGGATTCAAAAGCGAAAGTCTTGTGCTTGTCGGCGGCGGTGCGCGCAACAAAGTTTGGACGCAGATTCGCTCCGACGTGCTCGGCTTGCCGGTGAAAGTCTCCAAAGTTTCCGAAAGCACGGTGCTCGGGGCGGCGATGTTCGCTTTTTCGGGAGCGGGCGTGTTCCCGTCGCCGGAAGCCGCTCGCGAGGCTTTCGGAATCGAATACGAAACGTATTTGCCCGGCGAAAACGCCGAAAGCTACCGCGAGGTAGTGAATAACTAATAACGAATAGTGAATAATTCAGTGCTAAGATTTTTGCTGAAAGCAAAAATTTTGAAGACTGCGTTATTCATTATTCATTGTTCACTATTCGTTACATAAAGTTTTCTTTTTAACAATTAATCTCCCAAAAAAAAATGTCAGACGATTGGTCCATTAAACCCGAACTTCCCAACTTCATTTTCCCGTGGGAAAATTACGATCCGCGTTCCCGCGAAGAAGTTGAGGCTTTTTTTAATTCTCCCGAAATTCGCGTCATCAAAGAGCGTATGTGCGACATCGGTCGCCGGCTTTGGGCGCGCGAATACGTTGACGGGAACGGCGGAAATATCTCCGTTCGCGTCGCGAAAAATCTGCTCCTTTGCTCGCCGACGCTGATTTCCAAAGGCTTCATGACACCGGAGGATATTTGCATGGTCGATATGGAAGGGCGGCAGAAAGCCGGGATTCGCCCGTCCACGAGCGAAGTCAAAACGCACATCGCAATGATGAAAGCCGTCGGCGTCAATTCCTGCATCCACGCACACCCGCCTCACTGCAATGCATTTTTGTTCGCGGGAATCGTTCCGCCGTCGGGCATCAATCCGGAAGCGGATATTTTCCTCGGGCACATTGCGCTCGCGCCCTACGGAACGCCGGGGTCGCCGGAAACCGCCGCCGCCGTCGCGGAAGCCGCGAAGCAATCCACCGTCGTTTTCATGGAAAACCACGGCGTTATCACGGGCGCGCGCCACGTCGAGGAAGCGTATTGGTTTATGGAAAACGCCGACGCGTATAGCCGAATGGTTCTGCTCGCGGATGCGCACAAGTCGCCTCTGAATCAGGTCGGCGAAGAAGGCGTGAAAGATTTTCTCGCGATTCGCAAAAGCATCGGCTACGCCGTTCCCGAAGGACAACCGCTTTACAACACCGACACCTACGCCGGTTACAAAATGGGCAAAGCGGGAAAATAAAAATTAAAGAACAACGAATGGCGGATAACGCAGTGTTTAGTTTTTGCCGTCGGCAAAAACATAAGGACTGAATTATTCATTATTCACTATCAACTATTCATCATAAAAAATATGCTCAAAGGTATTTCTCCGGTTATCAGCCCCGATTTGCTGAAAATTCTCGCCGAAATGGGACACGGCGACGAAATCGTCATTTCCGATGCGCATTTTCCCGCGCATACGTTCAACGAAAAGGTCGTGCGTGCCGACGGACTCGGTGCGGACGCGCTTCTTGCGGGAATCATTCCGCTGTTCGAGCTCGACGCTTACGCCGTTCCCGTGATCATGATGGAAGCCGTTCCCGGCGATACGCTCGATCCCGCCGTTGAAGCCAAGTATCGCAAGGCACTCGGCTACGACGGACAAATCGAACGCGTCGAACGCTACGCGTTTTACGAACGCGCAAAAAAAGCCTACGCGGTCGTCATTTCCGGCGAAACCGCCAAATACGGGAACATCATTCTGAAAAAAGGCGTTACGCCCGTTGCTTAGTTCTGTTTTGCCCCTCTCGAAAAGCGTTCCCGATTCTCTCGCGGGAACGCTTTTTCTTTGCGGAATGCAGAGGAAAGGACTCCGCAGTTTTCGCGACGGAACAAAGTGTTTGTTGCGCAGATTGGCGAGTTCGCAAACACGCGCGATTTGAGGCATCGCAGCGGGATTGTCGAGACGGATTTCCCCGAAAAGATTACGCACAAAAGCTCCGTTTTTCTGCTCCACATGGGCGTTGTCGTTTTTGTGATACGGGCGCGAACGTGTCAGAGAGCAATGCGGGAACGTTTCTTTTACGGTTCTAAAAACGAAAGAGTTTATCAGTTCCGAGCCGTTATCCGAATGGATTTCCAAGGGCGAAAACGGAAGACAAAGAAGCATCTTTTTGAGCGCAGAAGCCGTGTTCGGTGCGGTTTTGTTCCAAACCGGAGCAATCAGCGTGTAGCCGCTGAAAACGTCCGTCAGAGTCAGAATCCAACAAAAAGCACCGCTTGTCGAGCCGCCGCCGAGCGCGACCGTGTCGATTCCGAGATGCCCGGGCTCGGGACAGTGCGAAGCACGCAACGGACGCATCGGAATCTCTTTGCGCAGTGCATTGAGTGCGTTCCCGCGACGCTTCAACGGACGATCCTGCTTCGCTGTTTTTAGCATCCGGTCAATACTCGCCGGGCTGATTTTGAGCAGATGCTCGCGCACATTCGCGGGAACAAAGAAAAGAAACCACGAATGAATACAAATTAACACGAATTTTATTTAACACGGATTAAACAGATGAAATCAGATGTTTTTTTACGGAATTTTTATAAAACTTTCTTTTACTTCCGTTACTTCGCGGTCAAAAAAAAAACGCTAAGACGCAAAATCGCAAAGTTCTTTTTTCATCTGCTTCAATCTGCGGCATCTGTGTTAAAAAAAAATAATTCGTGGTTATTGGTGCTCATTCGCGGTTTGCTAATTTCCCGTAAAAATATCTGTTCCCGTCTGTTGCATCCGTGTTAGGGAAACAAAAAAAAATTCGTGTTAATTTGCGGTTATTCGTGGTTATATTTCTCTTTCCATGAAAAATTTAAAAAACGCCGAAGATATCTTTTCCGGCACGGAGGTATTGGAAACACTGCGCGATTGGACGCGTTTTGCCGTTTCCCTTTTCTCGAAGAGCGGGCTTTTTTTCGGGCAGGGAATGAGCACGGCTTACGATGAAGCCGTTTATCTGCTTTGCCATACCCTCGGCTTGCCGACGGGCGGAGGTGCGGAAACTTTTTTCGATGCGAAGCTGACGGCACGCGAGATTGAAGCCGTAAAAAATGTCCTGTTTCGCCGCGCCGTCGAACGCGTTCCCGCCGCCTACATTACCCGGGAGGCATGGCTCGGCGATTTCCGCTTCTATGTTGACGAACGCACGATTGTCCCGCGCTCCTATTTCGTAGAGATGATTCCGGAAAAAATCCTGCCGTGGATTCCGGGCATGGACGCGGAAGTCGTCGAACGCGTAGCCGACGTTTGCACGGGCGGAGGCTCCATCGCCGTCCTGCTCGCTCACGCCTTCCCGAACGCGCAGGTCGATGCCTGCGATATCTCCGATGCCGCCCTCGAAGTCGCTCGGAAAAACGTTGCCGACTACGGCTTGGACGGGCGCATCGCGTTATGGAAAAGCGATGTGCTCGACGGCGTTCCCGCAGAAGACGCGAGTTATGATGTCATTGTCAGCAATCCGCCCTACGAGCCGGAAGAACTGCGAGAAACGCTTCCGGAAGAATTCCGTCGCGAGCCCGACAATGCGCTGTTTTCGGGTGCGGACGGCTTGGACGTGATTCGGAGGTTGCTTCCGCAGGCGGCGAAAAAACTCAAACGCAACGGCGTGTTGCTCATTGAAGTCGGCGGACTGCAGGAGGCACTTGCCGAAGCGTTCCCGCAGCTCGAAATTTCATGGCTGGAAACGGCAGACGGCTCAGACTGCATTTGCGCTATTTCCGCGTCGTCTCTGCGCGAAGTCTTTTCCTGATACCGCGTTTCCGTATGAAAAAACTTTCTTTCCAAATCATAGGGAGCAGCTCCTCCGGAAATTGCGCCGTATTGCGTTCGCCTAACTGCACGTTACTTATCGACGCAGGTTTTTCCGGGAAAAAAATTAAGGAAAATCTTGCGACGCTCGGGCTTTCTCTGCGCGATATCGATGCCGTTTTTTTTACGCACGAACATTCCGACCACAGCGAGGGCGCGCGCGGGCTTTCCCGCGAAGAACATTTGAGTTTTTTCGCCAATCGCCTGACCGCAGAAGGGATCGACCGCAAAATTTCCCGCCGTCTCAACTGGCAGTTTTTTGAAACGGGAACGACTTTCGGGTTTTGCGATTTGCGCGTGACGACGTTTGCGATTCCGCACGACACCAACGACCCCGTGGGCTTTGTTTTCTCCTGCGGCGAAACGGCGGGAACGACGGAAAAACTCGCTTGGGTTACCGACTGCGGGAAAATTACTAATCCCGTGCGCCGCGCCGTCGCCGACGTCGATGCGCTGGTGCTTGAATCGAATTACGACGAAAAAATGCTCGACGCTTCCGAGCGCCCGCTTGAACTCAAAGCGCGTATTCGCGGCACGCACGGGCATTTGTCCAACGATGCGGCGGCGGCATTTTTGAGGGAATACGAAAACGACAGACTCGAACGCGTGTTTTTCGCGCACGTGAGCCGCGAGTGCAATTCCTGCGGGAACGTGGAGCGCGTTTGCGTTCCCGCGCTCGGTGCACGCGCCTCTTGCGCGAAGGTCGTCGATCCGCTCGCATTTTTGCCGGAAAACGCCGGATGGGGATTTTAGCACGCGCGTTCGCGCTTGCATTCTTCGCCGGAGCCGTCCTCGAGGAGTATTGGATTTGTGTCGGCGCGTTCGTTGTCGCTGTCGGAGTCGTTGTCGTTTGGATTTTCCGCAGATTTAAGCCGGAAGATTTGAAAAAGTTGAAAAGTTCGAAAGAAATTCCGGACAAAAAAGAGCAACAGTTCCGTCGAGTGTTTTTTCTCGTCGCGACGGGAATTGTTTCTCTAAAAATTCTCCTCTTCTTGTTCTTCCTTTACGAAAAATCGGGATATTGAAAATTTTCCCGTTTGAAGAAATTCGTGTTAATTTGTGTTTATTCGTGGTTCCTATTTTCTTAACCCGCTTCGGCAAATTTCAATTTGCGGCGTCTGCGGGAACGCTTTATAAAAGGCTTCACTCAATTTTTTAACCTGTAGAATAATTACCTATGTCTGGTCACAGTAAATGGGCAACAACGAAGCGTCATAAAGGCGCCATCGACGCTAAACGCGGTAAGATTTTCAGCAATCTTGCCAAGGAAATCACCCTTGCCGCCCGTGCCGGCGGCGGCGACCCGAATGCCAACGTGCGTCTGCGCTCCGTGCTTTTGCGTGCCCGTGCGGCAAATATGCCGTCGGATAATATTGATCGCGCCATCAAAAAGGGAACGGGCGAACTTCCGGGTCTCGTTTACGAAGAAATGCTTTACGAAGGCTATGCTCCGGGCGGAGTCGGCCTTATCGTCGAAGTTACGACGGACAACAAAAACCGGGCCATCGGCGAAGTGCGCAACGTTTTTACGAAAAACGGAGGCAATCTCGCCAACTCCGGCGCACTCACGAGCTTTTTCCAACGCAAGGGGCAAATCATCATTTCCGCCGAAGTTATCGGAGAGGACGAACTGATGGAAATCGCGCTCGAAGCCGGCGCGGAAGACATTAAAAACAACGGTGATTTCTACGAAGTCGTTACCGCCATCGGCGATTATGACTCCGTAGCCAAGGCACTCGACGACAAACAGATTAAGTGCGAATCGTCGGACCTCGTTTACCTTCCGAACGTCGAAGTCCCGATTTCCGATGCCGAAACGGCAAAGAAAATTCAAAAGATTATCGATGCTCTCGAAGACCTCGACGACGTGAAGGCGGTTCACTCGAACGACGATATCGCCGACGGACTTCTCGACTGATAAAAAGAGAGAATAATCAATAACGGGCGGTGAATGGTGCCGCGTTAAAAGGTCGCTCAGGCAAAAACCTTTTGCGGAATTATTCACGGTTCGTTATTCGTTTTTACGAGATGCAGTCACGAAAGCCATTCCCTAAAAAGAAAAACGCGTTCCCGCCGTTTAACCCGATTCGGGTCGCGGCGCGTGCCGTCATCGTGCGCAACGGAAAACTGCTCGTCGTGATTTTGCGTGACGATTCCGGTCCGTTTTACATTCTGCCTGGAGGCGGGCAAAAACACGGGGAAACGCTCGCGGATACCGTGCGGCGGGAATGTTCGGAGGAGCTCGGTATTACCGTGCGTCCGGGGAAAATGCTTTATATTCGCGAATACATCGGACGAAATCACGCTTTTAAGGCTCGCCACAAGGCGTTTCATCAGGTCGAAATCGTTTTTGAATGCGAAATCGAAAATGAGGACAACATCGGGCACGGTTCCGAGGAAGATAAACGTCAAGTCGGGTTTACGTGGGTGCCGCTTTCCGAACTGCGCGAATCCCGCCTGTTCCCGTCCGTTTTCAAAACGTTTTTGCGGGAAGATAACACGCTCGATATTCCGCCGGGGTATCTCGGCGATATCAACTGAACGGAAAAAATTCGGGAACCGAAAAAAAAAAACGCGGTTCCCGAATTTTTTTTACTCTTACCTGCTCCTTCTTCTGCGGGCGGAAATAATTTCGGTGTTCATTCCGGCGGAGTGAAGTCCGCCGCCGTAGCGCCCGTGTTCCATTTTGAGGCAACGGTCCGCAACGACATCCAGACCTGCCGCAAGCGCCTTTTCCGCAGACGGAATATCGACGAGCCGAAGTTGCATCCAAAGGGCTTTGGCTCCGATTTTTATCGCCTGTTCCGTAATTTTCGGGATTTCTTCGGGCGGGCGAAAGATGTCGACGACGTCAACGGGTTCTTTTATCGAAAGCAGATCGGGAACGGTCGGAATTCCCAAAACCGTTCCCGCACGCGGCGTGACGGGGATGATTTTCCACCCGCGTTCGAGAAAGTAGCTCGCCACGAAATGGCTCGCTTTTTGCGGGTCGGCGGAGAGCCCGACGACGGCAATGGTGCCGCGCCGCGCAAGAATGCGACGGATGGTTTCGTCGTTTTGAAAAAGAGCCTTCTGCTCGTCGCTCAGCGATGAGTTTAGGCGAATGCTGCATGCAATGCTCTGTTCAGATCCCATATTAAGTCCTCTATGTTTTCGATGCCTGCGGAAATGCGGATGAGCTCCGGCGGAACGCCCGCCGCGTCGAGTTCTTCCTGTGTCAGTTGCTGATGAGTCGTGGATGCCGGATGGATAACGAGGCTTTTTACGTCGCCGATATTTGCGAGATGCGAAAAAATTTGCAAGGCGTCGATAAAGCGCACCCCGCGTTCCCGCGCCTGTTCCCGGGTGCCCTTGAGCCCGAAGGAAAGGACGCCGCCGGCACCGCGAGGCAGGTATTTCCCGGCGAGGCGGTAATACGGACTCGACGGCAATCCGGGATAGGAAACCCACGCGACGAGCGGGTGATTTTCAAGAAATTCGGCAATGCGCCTTGCGTTGGCGACGTGGCGTTCCATGCGCAGGGAAAGCGTTTCGATTCCCTGAATCGCGAGAAACGAATTCATCGGCGATGCCGCCGCGCCGATATCCCGCAGAGAAACCATGCGCAATTTCATCAAAAATCCGTAATGCCCGAACGTGTCGTAAAACCGCAGATTGTGGTAGGCGGGATCGGGAGAGGCAATGCTCGGCGTGCGCTTGAAATCAAAGTTCCCCGCATCGACGACGGCGCCGAGAATCGCGTTCCCGTGTCCGCTCAGAAATTTCGTCGCGGAATAGAGGATAATGTTCGCCCCGAAATCCGCCGGGCGGCAAAGCCACGGCGTGGCGAGCGTATTATCGACGACAAACGGAATGCCGTGTGCCTTGGCGAGCTTTCCGATCGGCTCAAGGTCGAGGAGGCTGCCGCTCGGATTGCCGATCGTTTCTCCGTAGAGCAACCTCGTTCTCGGCGTAATCGCCGCTTCCCAAGCGGAGATGTCTCCCGGTTCGACGAAGGTAACTTTTGCGGAAAGCTTTTTCAGCGTATGCGTCAGCTGCGTTGCGCTCCCGCCGTAAAGATGCGAGGAGGCGACAACTTCGTCTCCCGGTTCCAAAAGAGTGAGGAACGTGAGAAACTGCGCGGACATTCCGCTGGCGACAACGACCGCACCCGTCGCATTTTCAAGCGACGCAAGGCGTTCTTCCAGAACGGCTGTCGTCGGATTTCCGATACGCGTGTAAATATCTCCGTAATCTTTGAGACCGAACAGGCGCGCCGCCTGCTCCGGGCTTTCAAAAACGAAGGAGCTGCTTTGGTAAATCGGAACGGCGCGAGCACCGGTTTCCGCGTCGGGGATATGTCCGGCGTGCACCTGGCGTGTTTCGAAGCCGAAACTTCTTTCGTTTAAAGTATTCATTGTTTCCAGACGGGAACGCGCTTTTCGATAAAGGCACAAATACCTTCTCCGGCATCGCTCTCTTTGAGGTTTTCTTCCATGACTTTCGCGGTATAGGCGTAGGCGTCGTCGAGCCCGTATTCGAGTTGCCTGTAAAATGCGGCTTTCCCGGTTTTGACGGCGACGGGCGACTTCGAGGCGATTTTTTTAGCCAAGGCGTTTACGGCGTTGTCGAGTTCTTCTTCGGGGACGATTCGGTTCACCAATCCGAAGCGGAAGGCATCTTCCGCAGAAACGAGATCGCCGAGCAAAAGCATTTCCAGCGCGTGCTTTCGGGAAATGTTTCGCGAAAGCGCAACCATGGGCGTGGAACAGAAAAGCCCGATGTTTACGCCGGGCGTGCCGAAGCGCGAGTTGTCTGCCGCAATTGCCAAATCCGCCGTTGCGACGAGTTGCGCGCCCGCCGCCGTTGCGATGCCGTGAACGCGTGCGATGACCGGCTTTGAGATTCGCGTAATCGTGAGCATGAGCTTCGCGCAGGTGTCGAAGAGCTCCTTCGCGTAGCCTTCGTTCCCGGCGTTGGCGCGTATTTCTTTCAGGTCATGACCGGCGCAAAAGGCGGGACCGTTCCCGGCGAGGATGACGACGCGCGTTCCCGCGTCCGCGTCTGCCTGCTCGAAGGCGGTTTGCAACTCTCGCAGGGTTTCGAGCGAAAGGCTGTTTCGGGATTCCGGCTTGTTGACGGTGATGCGGGCGATTCCGTCCGCAGAGGAATAGATAACGGTATTCATAATCGTTTTGTTTTTTTTAGTGAAAAAATTTTTACGGGAATCTCTTCTTAATGAATAACGAATAATGAATAGTGAATAATTCAGTGCTAAGATTTTTGCCTCCGGTAAAAATTTTGAAGTATGCGTTATTCACTGTTCGCTATTCGTTAAGGCAAACTCTCATCTACTCTTCCGTAGCGCTCCCGTGATATCGACTTCGCGAAGTGCGGCGAGCTCGCTTTCCGTCGGATCCGGAATCTGCCGCGCGTCGGCGCTTAGGCGGATTTCCCAACCCGTGTTTTCCCGGATTTCTTCCGGGGAAGAAAATGAGAACCACCCGGAAATTTCAAATTCGCAGGTATTCGGATTCGGGCGGAGTATTCCGAGCGTCGTTACAATCGCAGAGGGGCCGTTCCCGATAAAACCGACGCGTTCCCGCTCGCCTTTCCCGCTCAGAAATCCGGGCGATGAAATGTAGCTCACGCGCTCGACGAAGCGCTTTTTTTCATGCGCCGCCATGATGATGAACCGCTTGCAGCCGCAGGCGATATCATTCGCGCCTCCCGAGCCGTTCAGTCGCGTTTTCGGCGGCGGGAACGCATCGTCGGGAAGCCCGTTCTCCCAGATGCCCGTCGTGTTGACGTTCCCGAATTTGTCAACTTGCGCTGCGCCGATGATGCCGACATCGCAACGCCCGGAAGCGACAAGGCAGCCCAGAGCGTCAATCGCACCGGAAAAACAGGTTGCGTTTGAGGAAATGCGCGTGCACTCGATGCCCCAGGGAAGCCCGCCGACGGGCGTCGCTCCGAATACGCCGCCTTCGGTAAAGCTGCGCAGGGTCGGCGCGTGGTGCCGTTGTGCGAAGTAGCCGGCAAGCATACTCAGTCCGACGCCAAAAATCGCGAGCTCTCCGTCGCGCAATTCCCGTCCCGTTGCGATTGCCATCGCCTCCTGTCTTGTAAATTGTGTATCCATAATTTGATTTCTTTTTTTTGAGGTTATTCTGTTTTTAAAAGTTTCTCCGTGTCTGACGGAGAGAGAATCCATTGCCTGTAAGGATTCGCGAGAAACGCGCTCGGCGTTCCCGTCAGTTTTTCGATTTTCTCTTCCCCGATGAGCGCACGCAGGGCTTGCGGCGTTTCTTCTTCGAGAAGATATTTTTTCAGATATTCCTGCGTTCCCGCCTCCGTTTTGAGCGCGGCGTTGAGCTCGCGAATGTGGGATTCGTCCGCGTCGTAGAGTCCGGGAGAGCTGTTCGGCCATGCCGCGAACGGATGCCACACGACGGCGTCGACGAGTTCTCCGAGGATTTTCACGAGGTTCGGATATTGGCGAATACACGCCCCGTCAACGATGTTGTCGGCAATGACGATGAGTTTTTTTGCCGCGCGCGAAAGTTCGAAACTTGCCCATTCCGTTCCGAGAATTATCGCGTTCCCGTCCGCGTCGGCAAAAGGAACGTAAATTACGGCCAAGTCCGGTTTAAGAGGGCGAAGCGCTCCGATTTCTTTCCCGGTGAAAGGGTCGGTAACGAGCGGGATTTTTTCCTTCCCGTCGGCGTTCCCGCCGAGCGCGCTGCGCTCCCGGATGTCCGAGCCGATGCAGACGGTTGCCGGAAAGAACGGCAGATTCAGCGCTCCCGCAAGATAGCGCAACGGCATCGCAAGGTTGGAATAATCTTCCCAAACGGCTTGCCCGCTTTCCACCGCGCGGCGAATTCCGTTTGAAAAACCGAAAACTTCCAGACCGGAAAAACCGCCTTCCATCTCGGATACGGATCCGGCGCCGCAAAGCAGGTTTAGCCCGGACGAGGCGCAAGTGCTTACGATGCGGAGGTTTTTTCGCTTTCCGCGAATCAGTTCCCGGGCAAAAGCGACGGGTTCCGCCCCGACGGGAAGCCCGTTGGTCGCGATTTGTTGCCCGTCGTGCGTGTATTGTTGCACGGCGTCGCGAAGCGTTATCAGTTTAGAGCGTGTAGTTGCTGTTCGGATACTCATGATTTTTTCCAGAAAAGAAAACGGTGTTTCAGAAAGTCAAGAAATGCACTGCATAGGAAGACGACGATACCGACGTAGAGAATGCCCGCGACCATCCGCGTGTATTCCGCGTAATCGGCGGAAAGCTGAACGAAACGCCCGAGCCCGGCGGACGCACCGAAAAGCTCCGCCACCGTCAGCAGAATAAACGAAAAGACCATTCCGATGCTTATCCCCGAGAAAATATGCGGGAGCGAACTCGGGAAGACGATTTTTGCGCGATATTCGAGCCAACCGAGTTCAAGCGTTTGCGCGTTCTCGCGAAAGTGCGCGGGAACGTTTGCCGCACCCGCCGTCGCGTTGAGAAAAATCGGCCAGAACGCCCCGATGAAGATGACGAAGCCTGCGGCGGATTCAAACCCCGGCAACAGGGCAATGGCGTAGGGGATGTAAATCGTCGTGGGAATCGGTGCCGCAAAGCGCGAGAACGGTCCGAGAAGCCGGTTTATGCACGGCGTCGTTCCCGCGATGATTCCGAGAATTACGCCGAGAATAATCGCCGAAAAAAAGGCGGGAACGAGAATCCGAAACGAAGAAAACGTGCCTTCGAGCAATTCCGGAAGATTTTCCCGAAGCGCCGCCGCAACCGCTTTCGGGGTCGGGAAAAGGTAGTCCGCCGGAAATGAGAATTGCGCGGACACAAGCGTCCAAATTCCGAGAAGCCCGAGCAGGAAGAGGATGCCTTCCTTGCGGCGTAGCGAAAATGAATATACAAGTTTTTTACCCATAATTGATTAAAAGAATTTGAAAAAAAAACGGGAACGCGTCGCGGAGTCGGCTTTCAAATTGCGTCTCCGTCGCCCGTAACGATGTCGCCCAGCGCACGTTCGACTTCGTTGCTGAAGCGTTCCCGTATCCGTTCCCGAAGAAGCCGGAATTCGTCGCTTGCCGTCAGCGTTCTGCGGGAACGCGGGCGCGGTAAATCAACACGGATTTCATCGATGATTCCCGAAGGAGAAGAGCCGAGCATGACGATGCGGTCGCTCAGCAGAATCGCTTCGTCAACATCGTGCGTAACGAAGACGACGGTTTTGCGTTCGTTTTCCCGGTTTCGCCAAACCGTGAGCAACAAATCCTGCAGGCGCGAACGGTTCACCGGATCGAGGGCGCCGAAAGGTTCGTCCATCAGCAATACGGGCGCGCCGAGCGCAAGCGCGCGGGCGATGGCTCCGCGCTGTTGCATTCCGCCGGAGAGCTCGAACGGATACTTATTTACGGCGTCCGCGAGTCCGACAAGTTCAAGATGTTTTCTCGCAAGCACAAGGCGTCTCGCCCGGCTCAGTTCCGGGTAGGCTTTTTTGACGGCGAGTGCGATGTTTTCCCGGAGCGAAAACCACGGGAACAGCGAGTAATTCTGAAATACGAAACTGCGTTTCAGCGACGGCGCGTTAACGCGTTGCCCGGAATCGGTAATCGTTCCCGTCGTCGGCCTTTCCAGTCCCGCGATGAGGCGCAGAAGTGTGGTTTTCCCGCTCCCGCTCGCGCCGAGCAGGGAAACGAACTCGCCGCCTCCGATGCGGAGATTGATGTTTCTTAAAACGGATTTTTTACCGTAGGAGAAGCCGACGTTTTCGAGCGAAATTCCTGCTTCCGGGCAAATCTCGGAATGTTGCGTGTGTGCCATTTTTTTTCGGTTTGTGAGGGTTTTTGACGGGAACGCGTCGGCGCATTTGCTACGCCGATTCCGGCAGGTTTCTGAGGGAATATATTTTTTGCAGCTCGGACCAAAACGGCTCCTCGGGCTGCTCTTTCTGCAATTCGTCCAGCGCACGTTTGTAAAGTGCCGTATCGACGACCTGCTCCAAGTCGATGTCCTTTTGCGCGAATCCGCTTTCGAGAATCGTTTTCCAAAAAGCTTTTAGGCCGTGCAGGTTCGGATCCGTCGTTTGGTCAAGGAAGCCTTCGTAGAATCCTTGTCGAATCGTCTCCGCGTCTATTTCGAAGTATTTGCGGATGTGTGCGACGGTCTCGTCCCGGTGCGTTTGCGAGAATTTTTCCGCTTTCAAAAACGCGCGGAGAAATTTCACCCATGTTTCGGGATTTTCGCGAATGCTCGCCGTGTGCGCCGCAAGGCGGCAACAGGGATGCCCCGGGAAAAGGTCTCGGCTTCGAATTGCGACGACCAGTCCGGCTTGCTCCGCGCGAATGTCGTAGGGTCCCCAGGTGATTCCGGCGTCAACCTGTCCGGTGCGCACCGCTTCCTGAACGGCGGGCGGGTTTTTCAGCTCAAACAGGCGCACGTCCTTTTTCCAATCCAAGCCGGCGGCGGCAAGTGCTCCGCGCAAAATCGCGTCTCCGCTGGAGAGCCTCACGGTCGCAATTTTTTTCCCTTTTAAATCGGCAATGCTTTTCAGTTTTTCAGCGTTTTTTGGGGCGGTAAAAATCGCCGCGTCTTCTCCCATGACTCCGCCGATAATCCGCAAATCCGCTCCGCGCGAAATGTGAATGAGAGGCGCGGACGTGCCGAACGCTGCAATATCGAGCTTGCGGGCACGCAGTGCCGCCAGTCCGTCCGCAGAGTTGGAGAACTCGACAAGCTCTACGTCAAGTCCCTCTTCTTTGAAAAAGCCTTCCTCGTAGGCGACGAAAAATTTGGCGTGACCCGTCGTCGGTAAATAGCCCGCGCGAATCTTTTCGGCATTGGCGGCGGGAACGCCTGCCGCAATCGCCAGCGCGGCGAAAAAAACGGTTTTGAGTGAAAATTTTTTATTCATGATGTTGTTCTTTTTTTGCGGATTTAGTTGTTTTTGAGTTTTTCGGAAAAATTCGGATACAAAAAAACGGGGCTCGGATTCTCATCCGCGCCCCGTTCGTTTTCTTACTACAAAAATCGGATTTGCTTAACTGCGACAAAACATTGTCGAGGCGCGAAAATTTCTTTCACACATCGACATCATCATTTCCGCCTTAGCGGCAAAGGACTGCTGTTTACGGTTTGTCATTCGTTGTTGTAAATATTGTTTACGAAAATGGTAGCGAATAAAAGGGACGTCAATAACTTTTTTTTCAGCCGCAGAATCTGCGGGAGTTCACGGATTTTTTTGTGCTTTTCGGGAAGGGGCGGAAGGCAAAGAGAAGGGCGTTCCTTTTTTTTTAAGGCAAAGAAGGCAAAGGAAAGATGAATTTTTTTATTACCCCTCCCCCTGAAAAAATCCTTGCCTTTGTTTTTTTTTTTCGTAAAATCCCGCGAATAAAAGAGACAAAACG